>NZ_JAOCAT010000018.1:0-148899 GCF_029839485.1 Achromobacter sp. GD03932 | reverse complement strand
CGCAAGCCGAAGCCCTCTCGGACGCCTTGCTGGAAGCAGGCGTGCTGTCGGTATCCGTCGAAGATGCCGACCTGGGCACCGATGACGAACGCCCCTTGTTCGGCGAGCCGGGCACCGAGCCCGACGTGCAGGCCTGGGACCGCAATCGCGTCGTCGCCCTGCTGCCCGACGGAGCCGATCCCGCGCAGATCATGGAAGAAGCCGCCGCCGCGGGCGAACTCGATCCCGCCGTGTTCGAGGGCTGGAGCCTGCGCGACGTGCCCGACGCCGACTGGGTGCGCCTGACGCAGTCGCAGTTCGGCCCCATCCATATCGCCGAACGCCTGTGGATCGTGCCCAGCTGGCACCGCGACAACCCCGATGTGCCGGCCTTCGAGCCGGACGCCGCCACCCAGGAAGGCGCGATCCACATCGAGCTGGATCCGGGCCTGGCTTTCGGCACCGGCAGCCATCCCACGACGCATCTGTGCCTGGCCTGGCTGGAAGCCGAGTTGCCGGCCGGCGCCACGCTGCTGGACTACGGCTGCGGCTCGGGCATCCTGGCGATCGCAGCGCGCAAGCTGGGCGCGGGCCCGACCCAGGCGGTGGACATCGATGCCCAGGCGGTGCAGAGCACCATCTTCAATGCCGAGGTCAACCATGTCGAGCTGCAAGCCATGCTGCCCGATGGACTGGCGGAAGGCACTTTCGAAGTGGTGGTGGCCAACATCCTGTCCAACCCCCTGAAGGTGCTGGCGCCCATGCTGGCCGGACGCGTCGCCGCGGGCGGTCATCTGGTGCTGTCCGGCGTGCTGGAGCGGCAGGCCGAGGAAGTGGCCGCCGCCTACGCGCCCTGGATCGCCATGTCGGTCTGGCGCGCGCGCGACGGCTGGGTGTGCTTGCACGGCCAGAAGGCCTGAGCGCTGCCGCTGCTGGATCGCGCCATGGCCCTGACCACCCGTTGCCCGCAGTGCGGCACCACCTTCAAGGTGGTGCCTGACCAGCTACGGGTCCGCAATGGCCTGGTGCGCTGCGGCGCCTGCTCGACCGTGTTCGACGGGCGCGCCTGCCTATTGCCGGCCGCCGGAGCGGCGCCGCAAGCCGTGCCGCCCGCCGCGCCGCCGATGCCGGTGACACCCGCCGCCAGCCAGGCCGCACCGGTCCTGGCGACGCCGGCAGCGGCTGTTGCGCCGCAGGTGCCGGCAGCCCCCATTGCACCTGTGCCTCCCGCCGCGCCGCCGGCTGCGCGTCCCGCGCCCGCGGTGGATTTTTCACAGATCCCGCCCTGGGACGACGAGCCGGAACCGCCGCGCGCGCCCGTGGCGGCGCCCTATGGTGCGCCCGCGGTGCCGCCTGCCGTGCTGCGCGGCCGCGACGATATCCGCCGGCGCGCCGAACCGATACCAGGCGAGGAAGATGCGGGGCGTCATGAGTCGGACGACCTGGCCGACGACGACATCGACGCTGACGAGGATCCGCTGCGCTGGACTGCGCCCGCCGTTTCGAGGGCGGGGCATCATGCCGATACGGCCGCGCGCGGCCCGCTCGCTGAGCCGTCCTTCACCATAGGCCGCGCTCGCGCCGATGTGCGCGACGAAGCGCGCGACGACGAATACGACAACGAATACGCCGACGAGCATCGCGACGAGGACCTCGGCGATTACCGGGAAGACTACCGCGACGATCACGGCCCCGGCCGCGAAGACGCTGGCGAGCCCGTGCTGGGCGACACCCGCACGCGTTATTCCAGCGCCACCGACGTGGGCCGCGCGCCGCCCGAGTTCCTGGATCAGGACCGAGAGGAGCGGCAAGGCCTGTTGCGCAAGGTCTGGGGCTATGCCTGCCTGGTCGGCCTGATCGCGCTGGGCCTGCAGCTGGTGTACGCGTACCGCACCGATATCGCCAATTCCGTGCCCATTCTGCGGCCGGCGCTGGAGATGGCGTGCCAGCCGCTGGGCTGCACCGTGGGATACGCGCGCCGCCTGGAACTCATTCACATCACCTCCTCGTCGCTGCAGCCGCCGACCGGCGCGGCAGCGATCGATGACGGCCGCAGCCGCTTGGTGCTGACGGTGGTGATGCGCAACCGTCACGACAAGCCGCAGCACTGGCCCGCCCTGATGCTGGACCTGAACGACCTGTCGGATACGGTGGTGGTGCGCCGCGCGCTCAAGCCCGAAGATTATCTGACGCCCGAGCAGCTGCGCGGTCCTTTCGCGCCTCAGGGCGAATTGAAGATTTCCGTGCCGATCGAAGTGACTGGCGTCCAGGTCAATGGCTTTCAAATCAATAAATTCTTTCCTTAAGGGATGACTCGCATGGCTACCCCAGTTCTGGTTTGCGGTTCGATGGCGTTCGACACCATCGCGGTGTTCGAAGGGCGTTTCAAGGAACACATTCTCGCCGACCGCATCCAGTCGTTGAGCGTGTCGTTCCTGGTGCCCAGCATGCGCAAGGAATACGGCGGCTGCTCGGGCAACATCGCCTACAACATGAACCTGCTGGGCGGCAAGCCCGTGCCCGTCGCGACCGTGGGCGAAGACGCGGGCGAGTACATGGAGCGCATGGCGGGCCTGGGCATCGATGTCAGCCGCGTGAAGGTGATTCCGGAAACGTTCACCGCGCAGTGCTTCATCACCACCGATCTGGACGACAACCAGATCACCGCCTTCCATCCGGGCGCCATGTCGCACGCGGCGGAAAACGATCTGAGCGACGCCGATGCGGCCTGGGCCATCGTTGCGCCCGACGCCAAGGAAGGCATGTTCGCTCATGCCGAGCGCCTGCATAAGCGCGGCATTCCGTTCATCTTCGACCTGGGCCAGGCCATGCCGCTGTTCGACGGGGCAGACCTGGAGCGCATGCTCAAGTTGGCGCAGGCGTTGACGGTGAACGATTACGAAGCCGGCGTGGTGGAGCAGCGCACGGGTCGCAGCATGGACGACATCGCCCGCAGCTTGCAGGCGGTGGTGGTGACGCGCGGCGCGGAAGGCGCCACGTTGCTGACCGAAGGCAAGACCATCCTGATCCCGCCGGTGCGCGCGGCGCAGGTGGTCGACCCGACCGGCTGTGGCGACGCGCAACGCGGCGGCCTGCTTTACGGCCTGACCAGCGGCTGGGGCTGGGAAGACAGTTGCCGTCTGGGCAACGTCATGGGCGCCATCAAGATCGCTTCGCGCGGACCGCAGAATCATGCACCCTCGCGCGCCGAGATCGACGCCGTGCTGCACGCGACTTACGGCATTCATCTGCCGCTCTGAGACCCTCGGGAACCCGGCAGTTGAGCTGAGGTCGAAGCGTTGGGAAGGGATGAAGACGCGCTGTTCCGGCGTCTTGACCAGCCGAGCTTTTCGCCGGGTTTTTCAGCTTCTGGCGGTGCGTTTCAGTGTGTTGCAGCATCGCTGGCCCCAATTCGGGGTCAGGGTATGATGAGTACATCGTCGGCAACGGCCGATCGAGGAGTCCAAATGAATCAAAGCAAAACTTTTTCCCTGGTGACGCCGCGCGCGGGGCGCTGGCTCGCGATCGCCGCCGTCGTGACCTCGATGGCGGTCCTGGGTGGCTGCGCCAACCGCAGCGCGTCCAGCGGCGTCTACAGCTATGACCAGGCGCAGCGCGAGCAGATCGTCCGTACCGGCACGGTCACTGGCGTGCGTCCCATCGTGATCCAGAACGACAAGTCCAGCGGCGTCGGCATGGTGGCCGGCGGCGCGCTGGGCGGCGTGGCGGGCAACGCCGTCGGCGGCGGCACCGGCCGCACCATCGCCACCGTGGGTGGCGTGATCCTGGGCGCGCTGGCAGGCAATGCCATCGAGAACCAGACCGGCAAGAATTCCGGCTACGAAATCACCGTGCGCCTGGACAACGGCGAAACCCGCGTTGTCGCGCAGGAAGCCGATGTGCCCATCAGCGTGGGCCAGCGCGTGCAGGTGATCAGCGGCGCCGGCCCGACCCGCGTCACGCCGATGTAATTACTGTCCAGCGCCGCTTGCGGCGCGGCCAGTCGAGAAAGCCCCCGTCAGGGGGCTTTTTTGTTGCCGGCGGCATCGGGCGAAAACGGGGGCAAGGCGGTAGAAGCCGCGCAAGCGTAAAAATCTGTCGCTCGGCCGCAACGCCGCGCCCAGGGACTTACCCGCGAACGTTACGTTTGCCAGCGTTTTCTCGCGATTTCCTCCAAAAGCGTCATGGAGATTTGACGAACGTAGTGCCATGATTGCGCCTGCGAACGACGTCGCATTGCGAAAATCATGTAACTGAGTGCATCGGAACGTCGTTTGTCGGGGGGCTGGATGTTCAGCCTGGTTTCAGCAGTTTCTTTGTAATCTCGTCGTCCTGAATCCCGGGGGCGGGGGATTGTTGGCCGATCAGGCCTGTAACGCCGCACTATCTATGCATACCGAGCAAGAACTCCACACCAAGATCGGCGAGATCGTCGAGTCGATCGTCATGAAGAAAGTCACCCCCGATACGCAGTTGATTGCTACCGGCCTGGTCGATTCGCTCGCCGCCGTGGACATCACGCTGGCGGTCGAGTCGGAGTACGGCTGCAGCATCCCGGCTCCCGAGATCGCGGAGCACCTACAGTCGGTCCGCACGCTTGCCGGCTATGTCGCTGCCCATACTTCGTAATACTCGGCTGTTGTCTCACGTCGCGGCAGCCGCGACGGCGGTGGCTCTGGCGGTGGGTACGTATTGCGGCGCGGACGATCTGCTGAGCCGCATCGTGAATCCCATGTCGTCGCCTTCGGCCGCGGCCGCCGCCAAGAGCAACTACCTGCCCAACCTGGGACCGGACTGGGGCACCCAGCACGTCAACCTGAACCGCCTGGGCAACGCGCTGAGCGATGGCACGCTGGTCGTGCTCGGCTCGTCCGAACTGTCCAGCCACGACCTGCGCTTCGTGCCTTACCGCTTCTTCCCCGAAGAGCTGAAGGTGCCGACGCTGGCCTATGGCCACGCCATGTTCCAGTCCTACGGCATCGTCAGCGTGCTGGAGTCGGTGGCGGACTCGCTCACGCCCAACACGCGGCTGGTGATCATGCTGTCGCCGGCCTGGTTCGCTTCGGGCGGACAGTTGCCGCGCAGCGCATTCGCCGAGCATGTCACAGGCCCGGTCTGGGATCGCCTCTGGGACAAGCCCAATACGCGCGAGCAGATGCAGACCTGGATCAGCGACAACGCCAACTGGGGCCTGTTGTGGCTCATCGCCAACGGTCAGGTCGCAGAGCTGAAGGACAAGCTGGCGCTGTGGTGGCACGCGCGCAAGGAACCCGCGCCCGACCGTCCGCGTACCAAGCTATCCGTGCCGGCGCACCGCTACGTGTCGTGGCCGTCGGCCGCCCGCCTTGACCAGGGCGAGTGGGGGCGTTTGACGCATCAGGCGCGCGCGGTCGAGCAGGATCTGGGCGGGCACAACCCCTACGACGTGCGCGACGACTACTACAAGCAGTACCTGGCGCCGCTGTACTCGCCCGCCCGCAACGAGTTTGCCGACGTTGACCCGATCACCCGCACGGAACTCGGCGATCTGTCGCGCGTGATGGCCTTGCTGCAGCAGCGCAAGGTCCACGCCTACTTCGTCATCCAGCCCTTCAATCCCAAGCTCATCCTGGACGTGGAGCGCTTCGACCCGGTGGTGGCCGCCATCACGGGCATGTGCGAGCGCTACCAGATGGGCTGCCTGGATCTCTACAGCATCCCCTTCGAGCCGGGCATGCTGCGCGACGACATGCACCTGGCCGAACTCGGCTGGGCCATGGCCGATCAAGGTATTGCGGAGTACTTTTCCCGATGAGCAAGATTCTTCCCGCGGCCGCGCCAGAGGCCGGCCGCGCTGTTGAAGGGCAGGAAAGCCGCAAGGCGGCTGCCGCCTGGGGCCGCCGCTTTCTCTGGCACCTGTGCCTGTATATCGGCGTGATCCTGGTGTTCGTGCTGCAGGCGCAGCCCACCACGGGCAGCGGCGGGCCGATCAAGGTCGAATTCCAATACCAACAGTTCTGAGCCCGCCATGGAATTGTTCGCAAGCTTGAGCTTTTTCGGCGGCGCCCTGTGCGGTGGCCTGGGACTGTTGGCCTACCGTTCCTTCGGCATGCCGTTCCGTATCGGCTACCGCCACATCATCGGCGTGATCTGCCTGGGCGTGTGGATGGCGGTGTTCTGGGCGCGTCCGTATCAACCCATCGCCTTGCTGGCCATTTCCGGCAGCGCGCTGTGGGCGGTGCGGCGCAACTACATCCCCACCTGGCTGGCCGTGATCATCACCATGACGCCGCTGCTGCTGGTGAAGACGGGCGTCTCGCACCTGGGCTCCATGCTGGGACTGTCGTTTGCCACGTTCCGCGCCATCGACGTGCTGCTGTTCGCGCAGCGCAACGAGCGCGTGTCGCCGCTGGACTACTTCATCTACCTGTTTTTCCCGCTGACGCTGCTGGCCGGTCCCATGTACCGCTGGCGCAATTTCCAGGCGGACCTGAAGCGCGGCTATGAAGGCGTGAACCTGAACACCTGGCTCAGCGGCCTGGAGCTCATCATGCTGGGCGTGATCCAGAAGTTCGGCGTGGCCGAACTCATCTGGCGTTACGGCCTGGCGACGCTCGACGCGCATGATTACTCATTCACCGGCGTGGCGCTCAACGCCTCGCTCTACAGCGCCTATCTGTTCTTCGACTTCGCCGGCTATTCCACCATGGCGATCGGCATCGGCATGCTGTTCGGCTTCACTTTGCCGATCAACTTCCGCAATCCGCTGGCCACGCTCAATCCGCAGGACTTCTGGCGCCGCTGGCACATCAGCCTGTCGGAGTGGCTGCGCGACGTGGTGTTCATGCCCATCTACAAGGCGCTGAGCAAGACCAAGTTCTTCGGACGCCACCGCATGGCGGCGCAGAACATCGGCATCTTCGCGACCTTGCTGGCCATGGGCGTCTGGAACGGCCTGTCGCTGCACTACATCGTCAGCGGCCTGATGTTCGGTGCGTACTCGGTTGGCCACAACCTGCTGATCAACGCGGCGCGCACCCGTCCGGCCTTGCAGGCTGCGCTGGCGCAACCCGTCATGCGCTTTCTCGGGCGCGTGCTCACCCTGATTCTTGCTGCGCTGGCGCTATATGTGTTCAGCGGCCGCAGTCCCATCTGACGCCGGGAGTTTCGGCATGCGTTTCGATCTGAAGTCTTTCCAGTTCACGGATACCGAATATGTGCCTGACGCGCCTGCGGTCGTCGCCGCAGACCGCAGCCTGAGCTGGTCGCAATTGCGCGCCGAGGCCGGCGCCTGGGCCGACGAGGCGCGCAGGCATGGCGTGGCGCCGGACGTGCCGGTGGCCATTTATGGCCACAAGGAAGCTGCGTTCTTCGTCGCCATGGTGGGCGCTTTGCTGATCGGGGCGCCGTTTGTGCCGGTGGATACCATCTATCCGCAAGAGCGTTTGCGCCGCATCGTCGAGATCGTGCGCGCCGCCGCCGTGTTCGATGCGGCCAGCGGCCGCTTCACGCCGGGCGAGGGCGCCATGCTGGAAGAGCGCGGCCTGGCCTACGTGATGTTCACGTCCGGCAGCACGGGCGACCCGAAGGGCGTGCAGATCGGCCGCGAAAGCGTGGGTCTGCTGGGCGACTGGATGCTGGGCAGCTTCGGCCTGGGCGAGGCGCCCGTGTTCATGAACCAGGCGCCGTTCAGCTTTGACCTGTCCATGTACGAAGTTTTCGCCACCTTGGCCGCGGGCGGTTGCTGCGTGCTGAACGCACGCGAGCAGATTGCCGCGCCTGCCGCCTGGATGGCCCGTTTGGCCGAACACGGCGTGACGGTCTGGGTCTCCACGCCGTCGTTCGCGCACCAGCAGCTGGCCAATCGCGACTTCTCGCCGGCCTCTTTGCCCAAGCTGCGCACCTTCCTGTTCTGCGGCGAGCCGCTGCCTTCGGCGCTGGCCAAGAAGCTGCGCCAGCGTTTCCCGGATGCCGTCATCCTCAATACCTATGGCCCCACGGAAGCCACCGTGGCGACCACCTGGATCGAAGTCACCGACGCGGTCCTGGCCGCGCACGATCCGCTGCCCGTGGGACATGCCAAGCCGGATAGCGTGCTGATCGTGGACGAAGGCGAGATCTGCATCGTGGGCGACCACGTCATGCGCGGTTATCTGAATCGCCCGGACCTGAACGAAGCCAAGCTCTACACCTATGCCGATGGCCGCCGCGCCTTCCGCACGGGCGACCTGGGGCAGATGGAGGGCGACGGCCTGCTGTTCTGCCGCGGCCGCATGGACGACCAGATCAAGCTGAACGGCTATCGCATCGAGCTGGCGGAGATCGACGAAGCGTTGCATGGTCTGCCGGGCGTGGAGGGCGGCGCCTGCGCGGTGTTGCGCCGGCCTGACGGCACCGCGGTGCGCTTGATCGGATTCGTGGCGGGAGCGGAAGCGGAACAGGCGCCGCGCATTTTGGCGCCTGAGGCGCTGGCGGGCTGGAAAGAGCGGCTGGCACAGCGCCTGCCGCCTTACATGGTGCCGTCCGAACTGGTGGCCTGCCCGGCGCTGCCGATGTCGAACAATCACAAGATCGACCGCAAGAAGCTGGTCGAGATCTACGCCGGCATTCCGGCGTAAGGGCTGGCGGGGCGCGGCCCCGCCGCTTTACAGGCCCACCATGCGCTGGCTGATGTTGGACAGCACCATCAACAGCACCTGCGCGACGATCAGCAGCACCAGCGGCGAAAAGTCGATCGCGGTGCGCGGCAGCAGGCGGCGGATGGGGTCCAGCATGGGCGCGGTCAGCGCCTGCAGCAGCGGCATCATGGGCGCCATCGGATTCACCCAAGACAGCACGGCCTGGATCAGCGTCAGCCACACCACCAGATTCAGCGCCCATTTGACGGCCATGATCAACGCCGAGCCCATGACCCTGGGCAAGTAATCCAGCGGAATCAGCGCGCCGATCACCACCAGCCAGATCAGCACCAGATAGACCAGCGCGGATAGCCACACAGCGACCAGGCTGGTCCAATCGATCTTGTTGCCGGCGGGAATGATCTTGCGCAAGGGCATCACCAGCCAGTTGGTGACCTGGTAGATGAAGCGCGACAACGGGTTGAACGGGTGCAGCCGTATCGCGTGCATCCAGGCGCGCGCAATCAGCGCCGCGCCGAACAGCGTGAACACGATTTCGAGAAGGAAGCGCAAGATTTCATCGAGCATGGACACGGTCACCCTGAAAAAGAGGAGTCAATTGTCGCATGCCCAGGCGAAAAATCGCCTGCGGGCCGCGCGGGCTCGCCGTTCTGGACGAGGCTGGCCGATGCCGGGCCGCGCGGACACGAAAAAGCCGCCCGGCCTAGGCCAGGCGGCTCTGCGAAGCTAGTGCTTCGAACCGTCCGGATTAAGGACGGCCACCCGTCGGGAACGGCCACGACGCGGCGGGGTTCAGCGCGGTCTTCGCGCCCGGAGCAGCAGCCGTGGACGGCGGCGTTGCGGGCTTCTTCGGAGCGGCTTTCTTCGCAGCGGGCTTCTTGGCGGCAGCAGGCTTCTTGGCAGCAGCAGGCTTGGCTGCGGCAGGAGCCTTCTTGGCAGCGGGGGCCTTCTTGGCAACAGCCTTCTTGGCGGCAGGCGCCTTCTTGGCTACGGCCTTCTTGGCAACCGCCTTCTTGGCAGCAGGAGCCTTCTTGGCGACGGCCTTCTTGGCTACCGCTTTCTTGGCGACGGCCTTCTTGGCGACGGCTTTCTTGGCAACCGCCTTCTTGGCTACGGCTTTCTTGGCAACCGCCTTCTTGGCGACAGCTTTCTTGGCCACGGCCTTCTTGGCGACAACCTTCTTGGCTACCGCTTTCTTGGCGACGGCCTTCTTGGCGACGGCCTTCTTGGCTACCGCTTTCTTGGCGGCGACCTTCTTGACTGCCGGCTTCTTGGCGGCAACCTTCTTCACTGCCGGCTTCTTGGCAGCGACTTTCTTGACGGCTACCTTCTTGACGGCAGCTTTCTTGGCCGGTGCGGCCTTCTTCGCTACTGCCTTCTTGGCGGCGGGCTTCTTCACCGCTTTCTTTACGGCTTTCTTGGCTGTTGCCATGGTCATGCTCCTTAGGTTCAGGGGTCCCAGAACTTAAACCCGTGCCCCGATCCGCCAACAAGGCGCATCGTGCCCGGGCTATTCATCGGCGCAAGCCGCTGTTCTGTGCGAGCAACAGCTACTACGGTTTGCGCTAATGAATTCGGCACAGCCATTTGATATGGCCCCCGCTCCTTTGGCGCGAGCCATTTCAAATGGCGCCGGCAGGCGACCTGATCACAGACCGCCGACCGCTTGTTCTACGTGTGTTCGAATGCCCCACGCCGCGCCTTCGGCTTGCTGCCCCCGAGGGGGCGCGTTTTGCCTTGGGGCGGCCCGGCGGCAAAACACCCTGACCAGGGAGAACATCATCAAGCCTGTCGCGAACGCGACGCTCCTTGCATCTGGAGCGTGCCCGCGCCGGGCCTGATGACGTACTGCTTTTACTCCCAGCTCAGCGTGCCACCGGTTTGGTATTCGATCACGCGAGTTTCAAAAAAGTTGCGTTCCTTTTTAAGATCGATCATTTCCGCCATCCACGGGAAGGGATTTTCTTCCTGCGGGTACAGCGGTTCGATACCGATTTGCTGGCAACGACGGTTGGCGATGAAGCGCAGGTAGGATTTGAACATAGGTGCGTTCAAGCCCAACACGCCACGCGGCATCGTGTCTTCGGCGTAAGCGTATTCGAGTTCGACCGCTTTGCGGAAGAGTTCTCGAATTTCTTCGCGGAATTCCGGCGTCCACAGATGCGGATTTTCCAGTTTGACGGTGTTGATCAGGTCGATGCCGAAATTGCAGTGCATGGATTCATCGCGCAGGATGTACATGTACTGCTCGGCGGCGCCGGTCATCTTGTTCTGGCGGCCCAGCGCCAGGATCTGCGTGAAGCCAACGTAGAAGAACAGGCCTTCCATCAGGCAAGCGAAAACGATCAGCGACTTCAGCAGCGTCTGGTCGGCTTCGGGCGTGCCCGTCTTGAAGTTGGGGTCCGCGATCGCGTCGATGAACGGGATCAGGAACTCGTCCTTGGCGCGGATGGACGGCACTTCGTTGTAAGCGTTGAAGATCTCCGCTTCGTCCAGGTCCAGGCTTTCGACGATGTATTGATAGGCGTGCGTGTGGATCGCTTCTTCAAACGCCTGGCGCAGCAGGAACTGGCGGCACTCGGGCGCCGTGATGTGGCGGTAGGTGCCCAGCACGATGTTGTTCGCGGCCAGCGAGTCGGCGGTGACGAAGAAGCCCAGGTTGCGCTTGACGATGCGGCGCTCGTCCTCGGTGAGCCCGTTCGGGTTCTTCCAGAGGGCGATGTCGCGCGACATGTTGATCTCTTGCGGCATCCAGTGGTTGGCGCAAGTCGCCAGGTACTTCTCCCATGCCCACTTGTACTTGAAGGGCACGAGCTGATTGACGTCGGTCTGGCCGTTGATGATGCGCTTGTCGGCAACCTTCACGCGTTGCGAGGTGGCGGAGCCGCTGGCGGCCAAGCCAGCCGCGTGTTCAGGCGCGGCAGGCGTGGGCATGGCGGTGTCGCCGAAAACACCGGTCGCCGCCCGGACGGCGGGCGCAGCCTGCCCGCCCGCCGCGGGTGCGGGCGATTGTGCAGGTTGCGTGGCGATGGTGTCGTCTTCCCAATTAATCATGATTCATTCTCCGGAGGCGGTTATTGGCAGGCTTCGCACTCTTCGAAGCCGGGGTCGCCCGGCCGCATGGTGCAAACCGCCCCGAGAACTTCGGGTTCCGGCAAAACAGGTGCAGCAGCGACAGCAGGACCCGCGGACGGTGCGCCCGCCGAGACGGCGTTCAATTCGCCGCCGCGTCCCGTGGACTTCTCGGCGCTGGTGGCGCCAAGCGTACGCAGGTAGTAGGTCGTCTTCAGGCCGCGCTTCCAGGCCAGCTTGTAGGTGTCGTCCAGCTTCTTGCCCGACGCGCCCGACATGTAGATGTTCAGCGACTGTGCTTGATCGATCCACTTCTGGCGACGCGACGCGCATTCAACCAGCCAGCTCGGTTCGACTTCGAACGCGGTGGCGTAGAGGTCGCGGAGTTCGGAAGGTACGCGATCGATGCGGGACAGGCTGCCGTCGAAGTACTTGAGGTCGGCGACCATGACTTCGTCCCAGAGACCGAGTTTCTTCAGGTCACGCACGAGGTAATCGTTAACGACCGTGAACTCGCCGGAGAGATTCGATTTGACGTACAAGTTCTGGAAAGTGGGTTCGATGCACGCAGATACACCAATGATATTGGAAATAGTCGCGGTTGGGGCGATTGCGATGCAATTGGAGTTGCGCATGCCATGTTGTTTGATGCGCGCGCGCAACGTATCCCAATCGAGCGTGCTCGACTCATCAACTTCAACGTGACCACCGCGTTCATCGCGCAGCATCTTCAACGTGTCTTGCGGCAAGATGCCACGCGACCACAGCGAGCCTTCATACGATTGATAACGGCCGCGCTCTTCAGCGAGCAGGCTCGAGGCCCAGTACGCGTGATAGCACACGGCTTCCATCGAACGGTCGGCGAATTCGACGGCGGACTGCGATGCGTAAGGCACGCGCATCATCTGCAGGCAGTCCTGGAAGCCCATGATGCCCATGCCCACCGGACGATGGCGCGCGTTGGAATTGCGGGCCTTGTCGACGGCGTAGTAGTTGATGTCGATCACGTTGTCGAGCATGCGCATGGCGATGCTGACCGTGCGCTTGATCTTGTCGTGGTCGAGTTCGAAACCGCCGCCGGCAGCCGGCTTCATGTGCGCGACCAGGTTCACGGAACCCAGGTTGCACACCGCGATTTCGGATTCGTTGGTGTTCAGCGTGATCTCGGTGCACAGGTTCGAGCTGTGCACGACGCCGACGTGCTGCTGCGGCGAACGGATGTTGCAAGGATCCTTGAACGTGATCCAGGGGTGGCCGGTTTCGAACAGCATCGACAGCATCTTGCGCCACAGGTTCAGCGCCGGCATCTTCTTGAAGAGCTTCAGTTCGCCGCTGGCCACGCGCGCTTCGTAGCCCACGTAGGCTTCTTCAAAGGCGCGGCCATACTTGTCGTGCAGGTCGGGGCAGTCGGACGGCGAGAACAGCGTCCATTCGCCGCCTTCCATGACGCGCTTCATGAACAGGTCGGGAATCCAGTTCGCCGTGTTCATGTCGTGCGTGCGGCGGCGCTCGTCGCCGGTGTTCTTGCGCAGTTCCAGGAATTCTTCGATGTCCAGGTGCCACGATTCCAGGTACGTGCAGACAGCGCCCTTGCGCTTGCCGCCCTGGTTGACCGCGACGGCGGTGTCGTTGACGACCTTCAGGAACGGCACGACGCCCTGGCTTTCGCCGTTGGTGCCCTTGATGTGGCTGCGCAGCGCGCGCACCGGGGTCCAGTCGTTGCCCAGGCCGCCGGCGTACTTGGCCAGCAGCGCGTTTTCCTTGATGGCGTCGTAGATGCCTTCCAGGTCGTCGGAGACGGTGGTCAGATAGCACGACGACAGTTGCGAGTGCAGCGTGCCCGAGTTGAACAGCGTCGGCGTCGAGCTCATGAAGTCGAACGAGGACAGGATCTCGTAGAACTCGATGGCGCGGGTTTCGCGGTCGGTTTCGCGCAGCGCCAGGCCCATGGCCACGCGCATGAAGAACACCTGCGGCAGTTCGATGCGTGTGCCGCGGATGTGCAGGAAGTAGCGGTCGTACAGGGTCTGCAGGCCGAGGTAGCCGAACTGCAGGTCGCGCTTGGCGTTCAGGGCGTGGCCCAGCTTGGTCAGGTCATAGCTGGCCAGCTCGGGCGACAGCAGACCGCCTTCGATGCCGCGGGCGATGAAGGTGGGGAAGTACTCGGCGTAGCGGGCGGCCATGCCGTCCTGCGAGACTTCTTCGCCCAGCACTTCCTTGCGGATCGTGTGCAGCAGCAGACGGGCGGTGACCTGGCTGTAGGCCGGGTCCTTTTCGACCAGCGCGCGCGCGGACAGGATGGCGGACTTGAACACTTCGTCGACGGGGATGCCGTCGTACAGGTTCTTGACCGTTTCCTTCAGGATCGCTTCCGTGTCGATGAATTCGGCCAGGCCTTCGCCGGCGGCTTCGATGGTGGCGCGCAGTTCAGCCAGATCCAGCGGGCGGCGCACGCCGGCGTCGGTCACGTTCAGCACGTGTTCCTGCGGGGCGGCGGCCTTTTCCTGGTTGTCGGCGGCGGCAGCGGCGGCCGCGCGTTCCTGCGTGCGCTTTTCGCGGTACAGCACGTAGGCGCGGGCGACGTCGTGTTCGCCCGAGCGCATCAGGGCCAGTTCGACCTGGTCCTGGATGTCTTCAATATGGAAGGTGCCGCCGTTGGGGCGGTTGCGCACCAGCGCGTTGACGGCCTGGCCGGTCAGGTTCTCGACCAGCTCACGCACGCGCGCGGAGGCCGCGCCCTGGCCGCCGTTGACGGCCAGGAAGGCCTTGGTCATGGCGATGGCGATCTTGTTGGGTTCGAACCCGACCACCGAGCCATTGCGGCGAATGATGTTGTAGCTGGCCCATTGCCCGCCGTTGGCGTCAGCAGGGGAATCGGTTTGGGAGGGCGGCACGGCCGAGGGCCGGGTCACAGAGGCGATCGTAGTCTGCATGGAAGCTCCTGTGCGAAAAGCGCGTAGATAGCGACATGACGGCGTCATGTCAGGTACAAAATCGGATCTTTTGAGGGGGTCGTAACGCTAGGACGGCTTAGTCCAAAAGGCGTGGCCGACGGGAATCAGCTCTTAGGCGACCACAACATATAGTGTAGCACCCCTCGTTGGACACTAATTCTAGTGATCGAGTACGACAGGGACAAGAAAAAAATAAGACGAAGTTCACAAAAGGTTGTTACCAAATGCACTAGGCGCGCCCAGCAAGGCGCGCCCAGGAAGGTGCCGCTCGGAGCGAATGTTTATGCGGTCTTCCGCAGGGGCATATCGCGCGGGGCAGGCGCCGTATAGGTTTGCATCAAGCGGCCCAACTCCGTCCGATACTTCTCGACGTTTGCAGCCTTCACGTGGCCGAAGCCGCGGATGGTTTCTGCAAGGCCGGCGATTGTAGCCGCTTGGGCCAGCTTGTCGCGGGTCAACCCTGCCAGCAACTGGTCTATGGCCTGGCGGTACTCGCGCACCAGCTCCCGTTCCATCTTGCGCTCGGCGGTATGGCCGAAGGGATCGAACCAGGTGCCGCGCAAGCCCTTCAGGCGCGCCAGCATTTTCAGCGCGGTCATGGTGCGCGGGCCCAGCGTCATCTTGCGCGGCACGCCGGTGCGCGGGTCCTTGCGGGCGAAGATGGGCGGGGCCATGTGGAAGCGCAGGCTGTAGTCGCCTTCGAACTGGCCCTGCAACTGCGCCTGGAAGGAGGCGCCCGTGTAGAGCCGCGCGACTTCGTATTCGTCCTTGTAGGCCATGAGCTTGAACAGGCCGCGCGCGACCGCCAGCGCCAGGCGCGGCGTCTTGGCGTCGGGCGCCAATTCGCGCTCGCGCGCGGCGACGGCCTCGACCACGTCCTGGAACTGGCGGGCGTAGTCGGCGTTTTGATAGGCGGTCAGGTCTTCGACGCGGCGGGCGACGGCGCGCTCGAACGATTCGGGCACGTGCAGTTGCACGACCTGGGCGCGCGGGCGCAGCGCGCCTTCCAGCGCGTCGGGCTGGTGCGCCGCCAGACGGCCGCTGTCGAAGGCGGCACGGTTGGCGGCCACGGCCACGCCGTTGAGTTCGATGGCGCGGTTGATGGCGGCCTGCGACAGCGGCACGCCGCCGCGCTGCCAGGCATAGCCCAGCATGAACATATTGGACAGGATGCTGTCGCCGAACAGCGCCAGCGCGGCTTCGTGCGCGTCGATCGCGACGGTGTTGGACTCGCCCGCGGCGTGGCGGATCTTGGCCAGCAGCGCTTCGGGCCGCATGGCCGCGTCCGGGTTGCGGGTGAAGTCGGAGACCGGCGCGACGTAGCTGTTGACCGTGACCTGGGTGTGGCCGCGGCGCAGCGCGCCCAGCGAGTCCGGCGCCACGGAGGCGACCGGGTCGCACAGGATCGCGGCGTCGGCCTGCTGCCAGTCCAGGCGCACCGGGCCGGCGGGGGCGCCGGCAGGCGCCAGGCGGATATGGCTGACCACCGTGCCGCCTTTCTGAGCCAGGCCGGTCAGGTCCAGCACCGCGGCGGACAGGCCTTCCAGATGCGCCGCCATCGACACGATGGCGCCGATGGTGATGACGCCGGTGCCGCCCATGCCGGCGACCAGCAGACGATAGGGATGGTCCAGCGCAGGCATCGCCGGCAGGGGCAACTGCGCGATCAGTTTCTGCAGGCGTTCCTGGTCGGCCTTGGGCGCCGCGCTTTTCTTGGGCTTGCCGCCCATCACGGAGACGAAGCTGGGGCAGAAGCCTTCGGCGCAGGAATAGTCCTTGTTGCAGCTGGACTGGTCGATGGCGCGCTTGCGGCCATAAGGCGTTTCCAGCGGCACCACCGACAGGCAGTTCGATTGCACGCCGCAGTCGCCGCAGCCTTCGCAGACGGCGCTGTTGATCAGCATGCGGCGCGCCGGGTCGGGGAACTGGTTCTTCTTGCGGCGGCGGCGCTTCTCGGCGGCACAGGTCTGGTCGTGGATCAGCACGGTCACGCCGGGGATCTCGCGCAGCTCGCGCTGCAGCGCGTCCAGTTCACGGCGGTGGTGCACCTTGATGCCGGCGCCCAGGTCCACGCCCTGGTACTTCTCGGGTTCGTCGGTGGTGACGACGATGCGGGCCACGTTCTCGCCGCGCAGTTGCTGGCAGATGCTGGGCACCGAGATCGGGCCGTCGATGGGCTGGCCGCCGGTCATGGCCGTGGCGTCGTTGAACAGGATCTTGTAGGTGATGTTGGCCTTGGCGGCCACGGCCTGGCGGATGGCGAGATAGCCCGAGTGGTAATAGGTGCCTTCTCCCATGTTCTGGAAGATGTGCGGCATCTTGGTGTAGCGCGACAGGCCGATCCAGTCCACGCCTTCGCCGCCCATCTGCGTCAGGCCGCCGGTGTCGCGGTCCATCCAGGCGGCCATGTAGTGGCAGCCCACGCCGGACAGCGCCTGGCTGCCTTCCGGCACCTTGGTCGAGGTGCTGTGCGGGCAGCCCGAACAGAAGTAGGGGCGGCGGCGCATGCCGTCGGCATCGTTGGACAGCGGCGCCTGGCACGCGAACGCGGACAGGTCCGCCGCCAGCGGCAGGCCGGCGGCGCGGCTGAGCCAATTGGCCAGCGGCTGCGCCAGCAGCGAGGGGCGCAGCTGGCCGGCCGAGGGCACCAGCGCTTCGCCGTCGAAGCCTTTCTTGCCGATGACGGAGGGGCGGTCCGGCAGGTTGAACAGCAGGTCCTTGATCTGGCTTTCGACCACCGCGCCCTTTTCCTCGATCACGAGGATGTGCGACAGGCCGCGCGCGAATTCCAGCAGGCGTTCGCCATCCAGCGGCCAGGTCAGGCCGGGCTTGTAGATGCGCACCGGCGCATTGGCGGTGACGGTGTCCACGCCCAGGCGCGATAGCGCTTCCATGGTGTCCAGATGCGCCTTGCCCACCGTGACGATGCCGACAGTGGCCTTGGGCGCCGGACAGGTCAGGCGGTCGATGCTGTGGCGGCGCGCGAACGCGGCCACGGCCTTCATGCGCAGGTTCATGCGCGTCTCGATCGCCAGCGACAGGAAGTCGCGCGCGGAATACTCCAGCGATTCGGGCGGCATGTCCGGATCCGCCGGCATGTCGTAGCGCTGGGCAGGAGCGGGAACGAAGGAATGCCCGCATTCGATGGTTTCGGACACGGCCTTGAAGGCGACCCAGGTGCCCGAGTAGCGCGACAGGGCCCAGCCCCACAGCGCGAAGGTTTCGTATTCGTCGATGGAGGCCGGGTGCACGATGGGCATCTGCCAGCCGATCAGCGAGGCCTCGCTGGAATGCGGGATGGAGGACGAGACGGCGGTGTGGTCGTCGCCCACCACCACCAGCACGCCGCCGTTGCGCGATGCGCCCGCGGCGTTGCCGTGATGCAGGGCGTCGCCGGCGCGGTCCACGCCGGGGCCCTTGCCGTACCACATGGCGTAGACGCCATCGACGTTGCGGTCGGCGCGCACGCCGGCCTGCTGGGTGCCCATGACGGCGGTGGCCGCCATGTCTTCATTGATGGCGGGCAGGAAGGTGATCTGGTTGGCGTCCAGCGCCTTCTGCGCCTTCCACATGGCCATGTCCACGCCGCCCAGCGGCGAGCCGCGGTAGCCCGAGACGAAGCCGGCCGTGTTCAGGCCGCGTTCGCGGTCCATCCGGGCCTGGGTGAGCATGATGCGCACCAGCGCCTGGGTGCCGGTCATGAAGATGCGGCCGGAGCTGCGCGTGAGGTTGTCGGCGAGCTGGTACTCGAGGTCCAGCTGGGGTTCGGCGGCGGGGGTACCGTCCATGGTGAATACTCCTGGTTTCGGCACCATGATAGGTTCGCGAGCCATCAGGTTTATTGCGTTTTTGGATCGTGCTATCCCTATAATTCGCAATGAACGTTTCGTGTTCGACAAAAACCAGGAGACTAAGCGATGGACAAGACCGATATCGGCATCCTCAAGGCCTTGCAGGAGGACGGCCGGGCCTCGGCGCAGCAGCTTTCAGAGAAGGTGGGGCTGTCGGCCGCGCCGGTGTGGCGGCGGGTGAAGGCGATGGAGGCCAGCGGGGTGATCCAGGGGTATAGCGCCCAGGTGGACCGCAGCAAGGTGGGGCTGGGCTGCATGTTCGCGCAGATCAGCCTGGAGCGGCACTCCGCCAATACGGTCGAGAACTTCGAGCGCTCGGTGCGCGACGCGCCCGAAATCCTGGAGTGCTACGCGGTGACGGGGGATTCGGACTTCCTGCTGAAGATCCTGGTCGAAAGCCCGGAGGCCTACGATCGTTTCCTGCACCGCTTCCTGTTCAACATGCCGGGCATACGGCAGACGCGCACCATTGTCGCGCTGCGCGAAATCAAGCACGAGCAGCGCCTGCCGCTGTAGATAAACGGGCCCTCTCTATATAGATATAGGGAGGGCCGCGGATTTATTGGGGTTGGATGCCCGAGATCCGGATCCATTCCTTCCAGCGCGCGGTGTCTTCCTTCACGAAGGCGTCAAAGCGCGCCACGTCCATGGATTCCGGCGTCAGGCCCAGGGCGCGCAGCTTGCCGGCGGTGGCTTCGTCCTTCACCGCCGCCTGCATGTGGGCGTTCATCTTTTCCACGATGTCCTGCGGCGTGCCTGCCGGGGCCGACAGCCCCAGCCAGCCGGCGACGATGAAGTCCGGATAGTAGGTGGCCATGGTTGGCACGGTGGGCCAGGCCGGCTGCGGCTGGGCGCCGGTGACGGCGATGGGAATCAGCCCCTTGCCGTCGATCTGGCCCATGGCGGTCAGGTAGTCGACGAAGGCGAAGTTGATCTGCTTGCCGCGCAGGTCGGTGATGATCTGCGTGATGTTCTTGTAGGCCGCGCCGGTGATCTCGATGCCGGCGCGCTGCTTCAGCAGTTCGGACGGCACTTGCGAGGACGAGCTGTAGTAGCCGAAGAAGACCTGTCCGGGATGTTGCTTGGCGTACGCGACCAGGTCCGGCACCGTGCGGTACGGGCTGTCAGGCGACACCACGCCGACCGTGCCGAAGGTGCCCAGCATGCCGACCTGGCGGAAGTCCTTTTGCGCGTCGTAGGGCAGGCTCTTGTAGAGGAACTGGTTGGCCGAGTGGGTGGAGTTGGTGGACAGCAGGAAGGTGTAGCCGTCCGCCGCCGCGTTCTTGGCCGCGTTGGTGCCGACGATGCCGCCCGCGCCGGGCCGGTCCTCGACCACCACGGTCTGGCCGGTCTTTTCGCCCAGGTACTGCGCCAGGGTGCGCGCGGTGAGGTCGGCCGCGCCGCCTGCGGCGGACGGCACGATCAGGGTCACGGGTTTCTCGGGCCAGCCGGCGGCGTGCGAGGCCGCGGCCAGCAGCAGGCCGGCGCCGATCAGGGCCGGACGGATATAACGGGGTATGAACATGGTTGTCTCCTGATGGCGCGGTTGCGCGTCGTTGTCGTTGTTGTCGTTGGTATTCGGGGGGCGATCAGTCGAACTGGCCGCGGTGCCACACCAGGATGGCGGCGGCGCTGACTTGCCACTGGTTCGCGTACATCATGCAATGCGGCTGGCCGGCAAGCACGGCGTGGGAAAAACCGAAGCGGCGCGCGATCGCCAGGTCCTGGCCGGGCGGGTGGCGGTCATGCGTGTCCAGGCCGGCTTCCAGGCACAGGCCCGGAGCGCGGATGGCGGCGGCGTCGACGGGCACGCGCAGCAGATAACGGTCGTTGAGCACTTCCGGACTTTCGGGGCACAGGCGCTGCGATACCGAAGCGACGTCGCGGTCTGGCGAGGTCGCCAGAAAGCGTGCGCGGATTTCGGCGTCGTTCGGCGCGCGGCGTGGCAGGCCTTCAGGGACGGGCGGCAGCGCTTGCGCGCCGGGCAGGTCGCCGGGCGGCGACGGCGCCAGCAGGACCACGCCCGCCACCGTCCGCTGGCTGGCGGCCAGCAGCGCGGGCAGCGCGCCCATGCTGTGACCAATGACGACCGTGGGACGAGCCAGCGCGTCCAGCGCGCTGACGACATCCTGGCCCAGGTCGGCGATGCCAACCGACGTAAACGCCGCGTCCTGGGGCAGGGCGCCGTGGCCGCGCAGGTCCAGCGCCGCGCAGGCCAGGCCGGCGCGGGCGAAGAAATCAAGATAGTGCGCGTAACACCAGGCGCCGTGATAAGCGCCAGGCACGAACAGCAGGCCGGGCCTGTCGTCCTGGGGATCGGCGCCGACTATCAGGCGGCCCTGACCGGCGAGGCGCGCGGGCAATTGGTCGATGCGGCTGAAATCCAGCGGATCGGCGCGGGTGGAAAGAGGCGGGAGCAGCGAGTCGGCATTCATGGTGCGGCCATCTTAGGTGGGCTGGTGCTATCAGAAAACTTTATTTTTCATATGATTAGATAAGTTTTACTAATCGAAGTCAGTCATGCGCCCGTTGCCTGAAATTTCCATCACGCACTACCGCCACTTCCTGCTGGTGGCCGAGCTGCGCAGCTTCCGCGCGGCCGCGGCGCGAGCCTTCCGCTCGCAGCCGGCGCTGTCGCTGTCCATCCGCGAGATGGAGCAGCGCCTGGGGCAGCCGCTGTTCGAACCAGGCAACCGCGGCACGCTCACGCGTTTCGGCCAGGACTGCCTGCCGCTGGCGCGCGAACTGGTGCAGCACCACGACCGCGTGGCGGGCGCGCTGTCGGGGCTGGCCAGCAACGAGGCCGGCACCTTGACCATGGCGTCGGTTGCCACGGTGGCCACGCACTGGCTGCCGGAACTGGTGGCGACATACCGCGAGCGCTATCCGGCGGTGGCGCTGCGCCTGTTCGACGACAACTCGGAAGGCGTGGAGCGCATGGTGCTGGCAGGGGAGGCGGAGCTGGGCGTGTGCAGCCCGGTGTCACAGGACCGGCGGCTGTCCTTCGAGCCCTTGCTGCGCGACGCCTTCGGCCTGGTTTGCCATCGCGGCCATCCGCTGGCCAGGCGCAAATCGGTGAGCTGGCGCGAGATCGAGGACCTGCCTCTGGTCGGCACCATCGCCCATCGCCAGCTTGCGGGCTATCCGCAGGCGGCCTTCATGCTGGACCGGCAGGTCTTCGTCTCCAACATGATGTCGCTTCTGGCCATGCTGGAACGCGGCGTCGGCGTCACGGTGCTGGCGCGGCTGGGCGTGCCGCCGGATTCGCGCGGCCTGGCCTTTGTGCCGCTGTCCGCCCCGCGCATCGAGCGTGAACTGGGCATCACCCGGCTGGCCGGCCGCAGCCTGTCTCCAGCCGCGGCGCGCATGGAGGAAATGCTGCGCGCGAAGGCCGCGAAACGCGGCTGCACTGTCGCTTGAAACCAACGCATTTTTGCGATTTGCGGCCATAAAACAGGCCAATTCCGGGGCCTACTGTTGCGCAATTGCACTGGTCGCGGATCGCCGTTGATTCTTCGCAAACGCCTCTTTAGAGTGCGTGATGTTTGCTGCGCGAGGGATGCGCCGGGGTGCTCGGTGCGGCGCGTCGACAGACGTGTTGAGGAAGTCATGAGCAGTGTGTATTTGCGTACGGCGGGCGTCGCCTGCGCCGTTCTGATCCTGGCCGGCTGCGCCGCCAGAAAGCCCGCCACCATCACCGAAGCCCAGCCCGCGGAACCACCCAAGCCGGTGGCCTGCGTACCCGCCAAGGCCGGCGATCCCATGATAGGCACCTGGCTGTCGAACAGCCGCCCGCGCGACGTCAGCGGCGATCTGCAATCGCTGATCGTGCTGTCCGCCGATGGCACCATGGCCTATGAATCCCTGCTGAAGATCGGCCGCAAGACGCGTCCCGCGTTGCGCGAGACCGGCTGCTGGAGCGTGGCGGACGGCATCTACACGATGCAGACCACCAAGTCCGCCGGCGAACTGGTGGACGCCAACGATCCGATCTACCTGAACCGCTACCGCGTCGAAAAGGTCGAGAAGACCCGTCTGACGATGCGCGAGCTGAAAAACGGCGGCCAGGTCATGACCGCGCGCCGCATGCCCACGGGCTATCGCCTGCCCTATTGAGCGTTGCGCGGGGCGGACATTCCGCCCCACGACAAAGCCAAGATGGCCGGGCTGCGGTAAGGTGCGGTCTTCACCCATCGCCCGCAGCCGGTCATCCATGCCTGCCCTGTCCTCCGAAGCGCGCGCCATCGCGCTGCTTGCCCTGGCCGCTTTCGTCAGCGCCAGCGCCTTCCGCATCTGTGATCCCATGTTGCCGCAGCTCGCGGCGGAATTCGGCACCACCACGGGCCAGGCCGCGCGCGCCGTGACCGCGTTCGCCGTGGCCTACGGCGTGTTGCAGATGTTCTTCGGTCCCCTGGGCGACCGCTACGGCAAGTACCGCGTCGTCAGCATCGCGACCTTTGCCTGCGCGCTGGGCAGCGCGGGCGCGGTGGCCGCAGGGTCGCTGGACGTGCTGGTGTTCTGCCGCGTCCTGTCGGGCGCGGCGGGGGCGGGCATCGTGCCGTTGTCGATGGCCTGGATCGGCGACAACGTTCCTTATGAACGCCGCCAGGCCACCTTGGCGCGCTTCCTGACCGGGACCATTCTCGGCATGTCGGCGGGCCAGCTGGCCGGCGGCCTGTTTGCCGACACGGTGGGCTGGCGCTGGGCATTTGCCGCGCTGGTCTGCGGCTACCTGATAGTGGGCGTGCTGCTGTTGCTGGAAGTGCGCCGCCAGCAGGCCTCGGGCCTGGGACAGGTGGACCCGGGCGCGGTGCGCCAGGGCTTCGTGGCACAGGCGCGGCTGGTGCTGGGCACACCCTGGGCGCGCATCGTGCTGGCGACGGTATTCGTCGAAGGCCTGCTGGTTTTCGGCGCACTGGCCTTCGCGCCTTCCTACCTGCATGAACGCTTCGATATCTCGCTGACCGCCGCGGGCGCGCTGGTGGCCGTGTATGCCGTGGGCGGCTTGCTGTATACGGTGGTGGCCGGCCGTATCCTGAAACGCCTGGGCGAACGCGGGCTGGCGATCGCCGGCGGACTGGTGCTGGGCGTGGCGTTCCTGTCGTATTTGCTAGGTCCGGTTTGGATGTGGAGCTTGCTGGCCAGCGTGCTGGCCGGTTTCGGCTACTACCTGCTGCATGCCACCTTGCAGACGAATGCGACGCAGATGGTGCCGTCGGCGCGCGGCACGGCGGTGGCGTGGTTCGCATCCTGCCTGTTCATGGGCCAGGCGGTGGGCGTGGCCGTGGCGGGCGCGGTGGTCGACGAGATCGGGCCGGGCGCGCTGTTCGGCGGCTCGGCGGCGTTGTTGCCCTTGCTGGGGGCGTTCTTCGCGCGTGCATTGAAGGTGCGCGCGGCCATCCAGCAAGCCTGAGGGAACGGCTGAAAACACCGCGGGCCTTGCTCATCCTGGAATGAGCAAGGCCCGCGGTGTTTTTGGGACAGGCGCTTAGATTGCGGCCAGGCGCTTGAGCACGGTCTGCTTGCCCAGCAGGGCCAGCACGGCGTCCACGGCCGGGGTCTGGGTCTGGCCGGTGACGGCGACGCGCAGGGGGATGGCGAGCTGCGGCATCTTCATGCCGCGGTCGGCCAGCACGGCCTTGATCAGGGCGGACAGGGCTTCGCGGGTCCAGTCGGCGTCCTGGGCGCGCTGCGCGAAGTCGGCCAGCGCTTCGCGCGCGGGCGCGGTCAGGTGCTGCTCGGCCAACTCGGCGGGCGCGCCCTTGAAGTCGGCGCAGAACAGCATGGCGCCGTCGGCCAGTTGCTCCAGCGTTTCAGCGCGGTCCTTCAAGAGGCCCATGACGCCCGGCAGATCGATCTTTTCCGGATGGCCGCCGCGGTTCGCCACGCGCGGCGCCACGCGCTCGGCCAGTTCGGCGTTGTCCATCTGCTTGATGTAGTGGGCGTTGACCCAGTTCAGCTTCTTCGGATCCCACTGCGAGGCCGACTTCGACAGGTGCTTGGTGTCGAACCACGACACCAGCTGGTCGCGCGAGAAGAGCTCGTCGTCGCCGTGGCTCCAGCCCAGGCGCGCCAGGTAGTTGACCATGGCTTCCGGCAGATAGCCTTCGTTGTCGTACTCCATGACGTTGACGGCGCCGTGGCGCTTGGACAGCTTTTCGCCGTCCGGACCCAGGATCATGGGTACATGGCCGTACTCGGGCAGCGTGGCGCCCAGCGCACGCAGGATGTTGATCTGGCGCGGGGTGTTGTTGACGTGGTCATCGCCGCGCAGCACATGGGTGATGCCCATGTCCCAGTCGTCGACCACGACGCAGAAGTTGTAGGTGGGCGTGCCGTCCGGGCGCGCGATGATCAGGTCGTCGAGTTCGGTGTTGTCGAAGCTGATGGTGCCCTTGACCATGTCGTTCCAGGAGGTCGCGCCTTCCTGCGGGTTCTTGAAGCGCACCACGGGCTTGCGGCCTTCCGGGATGGCCGGCAGGGTCTTGCCGGGCTCGGGGCGCCAGGTGCCGTCGTAGCGCGGCTTGTCGCCGCGGGCGCGGGCGGCTTCGCGCATGGCTTCCACTTCCTCGGGCGAGCTGTAGCAGTGGTAGGCGGTGCCGGCGGCCAACATCTGCGCGACCACTTCGCGGTAGCGGTCCATGCGCTGCATCTGATAGAAGGGGCCTTCATCGGGCTGCATGCCCAGCCAGTCCATGCTGTCCAGGATGGCCTGCACCGCTTCCGGCGTGGAACGTTCGACGTCCGTGTCTTCGATGCGCAGCACGAAGGTGCCCTTGTGATGGCGCGCGAAGGCCCAGGAGAACAGCGCGGTGCGGGCGCCGCCCAGATGCAGGAAGCCCGTGGGCGAAGGCGCGAAACGGGTACGAATGGGGGTAGAGGCGTTGGAAGTCATAGGTGGCAATGATAGCGGCTGCGGCGCCACAAATCGGCGTCAGGCTGGGCCCATGTCAATCGTAGGGCAGGGTTGTCTTGTTACGATGAGGGGTATTTTAGATTAGGGCCTGCTAACACCATGTTGCGACACGCTCTCGCCCCGATGTTCGAGCCCGCCTCGCTGGTGATCGTCGCCGACCGGCCGCTGCCGGCGGCGGCCTCGTTGCCGCCCGCGCTCAAGGGCAAGACCACGGTGGTGGCCTGCGAAGTCGGCGCCGCGCCGGACCTGCCGGACACGCTGCAGGGCCTGGCCCAGGGCGAACGGCCTGATCTGGCCCTGGTTTGCGTTTCGCCCGCCGTCCTGCCGGAAACGCTGCGCCGGCTGTCGCCGCTGGCGCCGCGCTCGGTAATCCTGCTGCCGCACGAACTGCCCGACCCGTATCCGCGCGGCACGCTGGCGCTGTGCCGCGCCTGGGCCGAGGAAAACCGTTGCGAATTGCTCGGTCCGCGCTCCTTCGGCGCACAGCGGCCGCACGCCGGCCTGAACCTGAGCCAGCACCCCGTGCTGGCGCGCGCCGGCCGCGTGGCGCTGCTGGCGCAGTCGCGCTCCATCATGGCCGCGGTCATGGACTGGGCCGAGGATGTGCACATCGGCTTTTCCACCGCCGTGTCGCTGGGCGACGAGGCGGTGGTGGGCCTGTCCAAGGTGCTGGACTACCTTGCCAGCGATCCGCGCACGGACAGCATCGTGCTCTATCTGGAAGACGTGGGTCCGGCCCGCGAATTCATGAGCACCTTGCGCGCCGCGGCCTCGATCAAGCCCGTGATCGTGCTGAAGGCCGGCCGCGCGGATACCGACAGCGCCGACGCCATCTTCGACGCCGCCTTGCGCCGCGCCGGCGCGGTCCGCGTGCGCTACTTCGTGCAGCTGTTCTCGGCGGTCAAGGTGCTGGGCTACACGCGCCGTCCCAAGGGCCGGCGCGTGGCGCTGATCTCCAACGGCAGCGGGCCTCCCCAACTGGCCATGGACCTGATCGGCCCCGACGCCGCCGTGCTGCGCGCGGAGCTCGCGCCCGCGACCCAGCGGACGCTGGCGGCCATGCTGGAGCCCGACGCCGCCACCGCCAATCCCGTCATCACCTTCACGCCGCTGACCCCGGAGCGCATCCGCGCCATGCTGGACGCGGTGCTGGACGATGCCGGCGTGGACGGCGTGCTGGTGCTGCTGGCGCCCGACGCGCTGGCCGACATGCAGGCGGTGGCGCGCGAACTGGCGCAGATCGCGCCCAAGGCGAAAAAGCCGGTCGTCACCTGCTTCATGGGCGACGCCGGCATGCGGCCGCTGCGGCGCATGCTGGATGACGCGGGGACCTCGGCTTTCCGCACGCCCGAATCGGCCGCCGACGCTTTCGGCGTGCTGGCGACCCATCACTACAACCAGCAGCTGTTGTTGCAGACGCAGCCGCCGGAGCCGGCCAGCCACGTGCCGGACCTGGCCGCCGCGCGCGAGATCCTGGCGCGCGTGCGCGCCGAATGCCGGCGCGAACTGAATACCTCCGAAATCCGCAGCCTGCTGGCGCTGTTCTACGTGCCGCTGCGCGACACGCCGATGGACGTGGCGGCTGCAGAGCCGGAGTCCCGCCCCATGGCGATCCGGGTGCGGCGCGACCCGCAGTTCGGCCCTGTAATCCGCTTCGGCGCGGGCGGCCCGGACGCGGTGCTGTCGCAATCCGACCGCGGCGTCGATCTGCCGCCGCTCAACGGCTTCCTGGCCCGCCAACTGATCGAACGCAGCCGGCTGTGGCGCCGGGTGCTGGCGCCGCGCATCGGCCACATGGCCGCCGAGGCCTTGCAGCAGGCGGTAGTGCTGGTGTCCGAGCTGGTGTCGGAGTTGCCGGATATCGAATCCCTGGACATCGATCCGCTATACGCCGGCGAAACCCATCTGCGCGCCGGCGGGCTGCGCATGACGCTGACCGAGAAGCCCGGCTGCGCAACGCCGCAGACCGCGGGCTACCCGCATATGGCGATCCACCCGTATCCGGCCCGGCTGGTGCAGGTGCGCCGCTTCGCCGACGGCATCCCCTGGGTGTTGCGTCCCATCCGCCCCGAGGATGCCGAACCGCTGCAGGAATTCATCCGCGGCCTGTCCGAGCGTTCGCGCTACATGCGCTTCGTGTCCATGATGCGCGAGCTGACCCCGCGCATGGTGTCGCGCTACACGCAGGTGGACTACCACCGCGAGCTGGCCCTGGTGGCCGCCACGCAGGTGCCCAACCCCGCCAACCGCGGCCATCCGCGCGAGGTGCTGGTGGGCTTCGCGCATTACCTGCGCAACCCCGACGGCAGGGGGGCCGAGTACGCCCTGGTGATCGGCGACGACTGGCAACGCCGCGGCCTGGGCCGCCAGCTGATGTCGGCGCTGATCGACGCGGCGCGCGAGCAGGGGCTGGAATACATCGACGGCCTGGTGCTGTCGACCAACCGGCCCATGCTGTCGCTGATGACCAGCCTGGGCTTCACCAACGACGCGGATCCGGAAGACCCGACGATGCGCCGGGTCTGGCTGAACCTGTCCTGATATCAGGCCCGTTCAGGCGGTCTTCCTGACTGCCTGGGCGGGCTTGAGCCGCGCGATCGATTCGTCCACCGACAGCACGTCACCGAAGAACAGCATCCAGCCGTGCAGCGCGTGTTCATGCTCGGCAGGCGTGACGGCGGCCAGCGCGTCGTCCACCATGATGGTGCGGAAGTCCCGCATCATCGCGTCGCGCGCGGTGGATTCGCAGCACACATTGGTGACGGTGCCGGCGATCAGCAGCGTGTCCACGCCGCACCCGCGCAACAGCGGCTCCAGTTCGGACGAGCCCGGCGCCATCGCGCTGTAGAAGCGCTTGGTCACGCGCAGGTCGGTGTCGTGCGCATGCAGGTCCTGATGCAGCGCATACCCCGGAGCATCGCGGCGCAGCGTTTCCAGACGCCTGGCGCTGCGCTCCGGCGTCAGCATCACGCCGTGATGGTGCGACCAGAACGAGTCGGCGTTATCGGAGGCGGTCTGCACCCACACGATGGTGCCGCCGGCGGCGCGCACCGCGTCGCATAGGCGGTTGATGGGGGCGATGATCTCGCGCGCCGGCGCGCATTCGCCCTGGTAGCCGGGCAGCGTGAAGTACTGCTGCATGTCCACCACCACCACCGCGAGGCGCGCGGCGGGCAGTTCGTCATAGGGGTGCAGGCGGCCCTGGCGGGCGATCACGCGATCCTTTACCCATTGCGGGAATTCCATGGCGGTTCCTTATCCGTAGCGCCGCGCGATCGCGGCTTCGATGCGGTAGACGATCAGGTACATCACGCTGGAGATCAGGGCCAGGATGGCGATGGCGGTCATGACGATGTTCAGCTTGAACACCTGGCTGCCGTTCATGATGAGAAAGCCCAGGCCGGAATCCGCCGACTGGAACTCGCCCACGATCACCCCCACCAGTGCCAGGCCGATGTTCATCTTCACCGCCGCGATCAGCGTGGGCACGCTGCCCGGCAGCACCACCTTGGTCAGCACCTGCCAGCGGCTGGCGCCGAAGGTGTGGGCGAGCTTCACCTTGTTCAGGTCTATGCCGCGAAACCCCGCATACACCACCATGATGGTCACGAACACCGCGATCGCCACGGCCATGCCGTACACCGCGTAGTCCGAACCCAGCCACAGGTAGAAGATCGGCACGAAGGCGATCTTGGGCATGGCGTTGGCCACCACCAGGAAGGGGTCCAGCACCTTGTACAGGAAGTCCGACCACCACAGCGCAGCCGCCACCACGATGCCGATCGCCATGCTCAGGCCGAAGCCCACCAGCGTGGCGCTCAGCGTGGTCATGATGTGCTTGCCCAGGTTGCCGTTGTTCCAGAGCTCGATGAAGGTTGGCCACAGCGCGCTGGGGTAGCTGGTCAGGAGCGGGTTGAGGATATGCATGCGCGGCAGGATTTCCCAGGCGCACAGGAACACGGCCAAGAGCAGCGCCTGCGCGATGCGGATGTGCCGGCGGCGGGCGCGGTCGCGCCGCAGGTAGTTCAGGTACTTCTCGCTGGGCGCGCGCACGGCGCGCAGCGGAACGGTGTTGGCGACGGGCGCGTTCATGGGTCAACCCTCCACGTGGACATCGAGCTCGTCCCACAGCTGTTTGAAGTAGGTATTGAATTCGGGCCGCGAGCGAGCCTGGAACGGCGTGGGCCGGGCCTGGCCGTCGCCGTAATGGATGCGGTACTGGCTCTTGAGGCGGCCGGGCCGGCGCGACAGCACGATCACGCGGTCCGTCATGGCGATGGCTTCGCCGATGTCGTGCGTCACCAGCACCACGGTCTTGCCTTCGCGCCGCAGGATGTCCACCACTTCGTCGGAGATTGCCAGCCGGGTCTGCGAATCCAGCGCCGAGAAGGGCTCGTCCAGCAGGATCACGTCCGGCTCGGTGACCAGGGTGCGGGCCAGCGCGGCGCGCTGCCGCATGCCGCCCGACAACTGGCGCGGCGTGTGCGACAGGAAGGCGCCCAGTCCGCATTTCTCCAGCAGATGCACGGCGCGCGCCTCGCTGCGCGCATCGCGCCGGCCCTGGATCTCCGCGCCCAGCATGACGTTGTCGAGGATGGTGCGCCATTCGAACAGGTAGTCCTGCTGCAGCATGTAGCCGATGCGCGGATTGGGCTTGGTCACGGCCTGGCCGTCTATCATCACGGCGCCCGAGGTCGGCGGAATCAGGCCGGCGATCAGCGACAGCAGCGTGCTCTTGCCGCAGCCGCTTTGCCCGATCAGGCTGACGAATTCGCCCGCCGCCAGCGTGAACGACACGTTCGACAGCGCCTCCGTCTCGCCTTCCTGGGTGAAATAGGAAAGACAGACCTCGCGCAGTTCGATCTTCGCCGTGGCGGTGTCCGGCTTCAGGTTGTGGACGACGGCTCCCATCATTGGGCCTTCTTCGCGAAGTCGGTCACCACCACGTCCTCGTACTTCACGCGGGCGTTGTCCTTCATGACCGCGCTGGCGATCAGCATGTCCTGCAACTGGTTCATGGCTTCGGCCGTCACCAGCGGCGTGGTCTTCCAGATCTGGTACTTCTTGTAGCGCTCGATGGCCTCTGTCACCGCAGCCTGGTCCATGCCGGGGAAGTACGTCATGATCTGCGGCGTCAGCGTGGCCGCGGGCGTGTCCTTCACGTATTTTTCGGCGCGCGCCACCACGTCGGTCCAGGCCTGGATGACCTTGGGGTTGTCGCGGATGTACTTGTCGGTGGCGGTGAAGACCGTGTAGTCCACCTGGCCGACTTCGTGGCCCACCGAGGCGACGATGTAGCCCTTGCCGTTGCGCACCAATTCGCCGGCCTCGGGTTCAAGAAAAATGCCATATTCGCCCTGGCCGGCCATCCAGGCGCCCGCGCGCGCGGGAATGCCGATGTTGTTCAGCAGCTTCACGTCCTTTTGGGGATCCACGCCATGCTTGCGCAGCGCCGTTTCCAGGAACACGATGGGATTGGAGCCCGGCCGGAAGCCGATGACCTCCTTGCCCTTGAGCATGGACCAGTCGAACTTCTCCACCGGCTTGCGCGCCAAAAGGAAGAATCCGTCGGTGGCGGTCAGCCCGGCAAAGATCTTGGGCTTGACCGGGGATTCGCTGTTGTGGACGTAGATGGACGCCTCGGGCCCGATCAGCACGATGTCGGCGCTGCCGGACAGCAGGGCGGTCATGCCCTTGTCGGTGCCTTGCGAGGTCTTCATGGACACGTCCAGGCCCGCGTCCTTGAAATAGCCCTGCGACAGGGCCACGTACTTGGGCACGTAAAGAATGGACCGCACCACTTCTTCGTAGCGGACCTTCACGGGGGGATTGAGGGCTTCGGCCTGGGCGGCCAAGGGGGCGAACAGCGCGAGCAGCGCCGCAGCCGCCAGACGGGGCGATGGCAAGGATTTCACGGGACTTTCTCCTGCGTCTTGAATGCCACGCCGAAACCCGGCGCGACACGGCCAATGGGATGGATCGACAACAACAACAGGGAAGCCCGAACTGGTCGCCCGGGCCGGTAAGGCTTGGATCGAATACTATATTCAATACAAATAGGCGACAAGCTTTTTGCAGTTGGCGTTTTTCTCTATGGACGAGAGAAAGTCAGCCCAGGAAAATTCCAGGCTGGGATACCACTTGGTATACAAAATGAAATCGCAGGCCGCCAGGGCCTGCGAGCGGGCGGGCAGGGCGCAGGACGCCCATCTGCCGCGATCAGGGCCGCCGGGCGCGGCCCTGCATGGTCCTCAGACCAGAACCTGGTTCAGGAACTTGGAGATATCCGCTACTTCCTCGGCGCAGACCGAGTGCGGCATCGGGTAGGTGTGCCATTGCACGTCGTAGCCCAGCCGCCGCAGCTCGGCCAGCGAGGCCTGGGCGCGCGGCAGCGACACCACCGGGTCGTACTGGCCATGGGCCAGGAAGATGGGCGTGTCCTGGTTGGCGCTGTTGCGCTCGGCTTCGGCCGTGTCCAGCAGCGGCAGATAGCCCGACAGGCCCATCATGCCCGCCAGCTTTTCCGGCAGGCGGATGCCCGTGTGCAGGGTCATGGCGCAGCCCTGCGAAAAGCCTGCCAGCACGATCTTCGAGGTCGGGATGCCGCGGGCGTTCTCGCGCGCGATCAGCTTGTGGATCGCGGCTTCGGAGGCGCGGATGCCGCGGGCGTCCTCGACGCGTACCAGGTCCATGACCAGGATGTCGTACCAGGAGCGCATCGACATGCCGTTATTGATCGTCACGCGCTGCACCGGCGCGTTCGGGAACACGAAGCGCACCGACGCGCCGGCCGGCAGGTCCAGCTCCGGCACGATGGGCGCGAAGTCGTTGCCGTCGGCGCCCAGGCCATGCAGCCAGATCACGGCGTGCGTGGGATTGGGGGCGGTTTCGATCTCGATGCAATCGAGCAGGTCGGTCGGAGCGTTCATGGACGGCGGGCGATGAAAATCAAAGGGTAAGGGTCTTCAGGGCCTGGAACAGCGCGCGGTAGTGCTTTTTCTGCGGTTCCTGGCCTTGCAGCAGGGCGGCGTTGGCCAGCTTTTCCTTGCGGGCGGCGCGGATCAGCGCGCGCAGCTGCTGCACGTCGGCTTGCGGATTGCTGTTGAGCAGCTTGGTCAAGGCCTCGTCGTCGTCCAGCAGGCGGTCGCGCAGCGTCTCCAGCCTGTGCATGGCGGCGGTTTCCTCGCGCGAGCCGTTTTCCCAGACATCGAGCTGGGCGCGGATCTCGTCGGCGGGCGCGTCGCGCATCAGCTTGCCCACGAAGTGAACCTGGCGCCGCTTGCCCTCGCGCCCGGTGGTGCGCTGCGCCGTGCGGATCGCCTCATAGAGACGCTCGGCCAGCGGCAATTGCTTGAGGCGTTCGGGGGACAGTTCGATCAGCTGCTTGCCCAGGTCCAGCAGCGCGTGCATTTCGCGCTTGACCTGGGACTTGCTGGGACGGTCGTAGCCGTTCTCGTCGTAACCGTCGTCGACGGATTCTTCTTCAATATGGGAATTCATGGAAAACTGCGCAATGACAGACTTGGCTATGATAACCGTCTCTGCAAATTGGACAGCAATGGTTAAAACCTCCTCATCCTTGCCGCTGGCGGCGAATCACGCGCGTTTTTCTGAACTCGTCGAACAAACCCTCGCCTATGCGCGCCAGATCGGCGCCTCCGACGCAGCGGCGGAAGTCTCGGAAAGCCTGGGCCTGTCGGTCTCCGTACGCAAGAACGACATCGAAACCGTCGAACAGACCCGCGACCGTTCGCTGGACCTGACGGTCTACGCCGGCCAGAGCCGCGGCTCCGCTTCCACCTCCGACTTTTCCGAAGCGGCGCTGCGCCAGACGGTCGAAGCCGCCTGGCACATCGCGCGCCATACCGCCGCCGATCCGGCCGCCGGCCTGCCCGACGCCGACCAGCTGGCCACTGAATTCCCCGACCTGGACCTGCACCGCGCCTGGGGCGTGTCCACCGAAGAAGCCGCCGAGCTGGCGCTGCGCGCCGAGCGCGCAGCGCGCGAGGTCGATCCGCGCATCACCAATACCGATGGCGCCACCGTGGGCACCTACGAAGGCCAGTTCGTGATGGGCAACACGCGCGGCTTCCTGGGCGGCTACCCGTACTCGCGCCACAGCCTGTCGGTCGCGCCCATTGCCGGCCGCGGCAACGGCATGCAGCGCGACTACTGGTACAGCTCCGAACGCGATCCGGCCAAGCTGGCTTCGCCCGAAGCCATAGGCCGCTACGCCGCCGAGCGCACGCTGTCGCGGCTGTCGGCCCGCCGCATCCGCACCGGCAAGTTCCCCGTCCTGTTCGAAGCGCCCCTGGCGTTGGGGCTGGTGGGCGCCTTGACCCAGGCCGCCAACGGCGGCGCGCTGTATCGCAAGGCCAGCTTCCTGCTGGACGCGCTGGGCAAGCCCATCTTCCCCGAACATATCAACCTGACCGAAGATCCGCACATCCGCGGCGCGATGGGCAGTTCGCCCTTCGACGACGAAGGCGTGCGCACGCGTCGCCGCAGCGTGGTGTCGGCCGGGGTGCTGGAAGGCTATTTCCTGTCGTCCTACACCGCTCGCAAATTGGGCATGACCACCACCGGCAATGCCGGCGGTTCGCATAACCTGGTGTTCAGCTCCACCCAGACCCGCCGCGGCGACGACTTCGAAGCCATGCTCAAGAAGATGGGCACGGGCTTTCTCGTCACGGAGCTGATCGGCCAGGGCGTCAACTACGTCACCGGCGACTACTCGCGCGGCGCGTTCGGCTACTGGGTGGAAAACGGCCAGATCCAGCACGCGGTGCAGGAAATCACCATTGCCGGCAATCTGGCCGATATGTTCAAGCAGATCGTGGCGGTCGGCGCCGACACGATTTCGCGCGGCACCAAGACCACCGGCTCGATCCTGATCGAGCAGATGGCGATCGCCGGAATCTGATCCTGCGTATTGGCCGCGGCATGATGCGCCGCGGCCGCCACGCAGACCCGGCAGTCGTTCCGGTCTTTGCAATCCCTTACCTGATAGTGTGGCCAGGCAGGCCGATATCAGCGTGTAATATCCGCCGGGTATCGCTTGATGTCCCAGGTGTTGCTGTAAAGGAGCAAAGAGATGCAACGACGTTCGTTCTTGAAGCACGCCGGTCTCGGCGCTGTCGCCACCGGAGCCGCCGTCAGCGCGCCCGCGTTCGCGCAGGACATGCCCTCATTGAGCTGGCGCCTGTCTTCCGGCTTCCCCAGCACCCTGGATCTGCGCATTGGCGCTGGCGAAAGCTTCTGCAAGTTCGTCTCTGAAGCCACGGGCGGAAAGTTCAACATCCGCCATTTCCCCGAGGGCGAGATCGTGCCCGCCGCGGACCTGATGGAAGCGGTCTCCACCAAGAAGGTGGAATGCGGCCATGCCTCGTCCCGCGCCTACTACGCCAAGAACCCCGTCTTCTGCTTCGACGCCGCAGTGCCCTTCGGCCTGAACGCCAGGCAGATGAACGCCTGGATGAACGAAGGCGGCGGCCTGCGGCTGACCCGCGAACTCTTCAAGCCTGAAAAAATCATCAACTTTCCGCTGGGCAACACCGGCGCCCAGATGGGCGGCTGGTACACCAAGGAAATCAAGCGCGCCGGCGACCTGAAAGACCTGAAAATGCGGGTGGGCGGCCTGGCCGGCGACGTGCTGGCCAAGCTGGGCGTGGCGCCGCAGCAGGCCGATCCCGCCAAGCTGGCCGAGGCCTTCGAGAAAGACGGCCTGCAGGCGGTGGCGGGCGCGGGCCCCTACGATGACGACAAGCTCGGTCTTAATAAGGTTGCTAAGTATTACTACGCACCCGGCTGGTGGGCGCCCGGCGAACAGCTGTCGCTGTATATCAACGACGAAGCCTGGAATGCGTTGCCCAAGAACTACCAGGCCGTGGTCGACGCGGCCGCCCAGGCCGCGCATGCCGCCGCCATCGCCCGCTACGATGCCCGCAACGCGGCCGCGCTGGCCCAATTGACGGCAAACGGCGCTCAAATCCGTACATTCCCGCGGTCCATCATGGACCTGGCGTTCGAGGCCACGCAGCAGCTCTATAAGGACTTGGGCGCCAAAGACCCCAGATTCAAGGCGATGCACGATAGTTACATGGGTTTTCGCGACAGCGAAATGCCATGGTTCCGTCTGACCGAAAGCGCCTACGACCAATACCTGGGCGTAGCGCTATCGGCCAGAACGTAGGACACTTACGCCTGCCGAATAGCATTCGGCCGGCGTTAGGGTTTTTGCTAGTAACCACACGTTTTTTACAAAAAAATGGGCGGTTTGTAGGCTTTTGTTGAATGGCGTTCGAGTAGCCGCCTGATACAAAGGAGTAATATCCCGGGTCTTGACGCGCAAACATGGCGCCTTTAGGCGGCATCCGACGTCAATCCGGCAGGATTACATCAGCCCGGATTACCAATATTCCGAGACAGACTTTAAGGTGGTAACAACCATGCAATCCAAGACCAAGAAGCTGCTGGCCGCGCTGATCGCTGCCGGTATCGTCCCGGCTGCCCATGCGGCCGACATCAAGATCGGCGTGGCCGAAGCCCTGTCGGGCGGCGCTGCCCAGTACGGCGTGTCGATCCGCAATGGTTTCCAGCTGGCCGCTGATGAAATCAACGCCGCCGGCGGCATCAACGGCAACAAGATCGTGCTCGTGGTCGAGGACGAACAAGGCAAGAAAGAAGAAGCGATCAACGTCTTCAAGAAGCTGATCTTCAAGGACAACGTCCTGATGGTCTTCGGCCCGACGCTGTCGAACTCGGCCCAGGCCGCCGACCCGATCGCCCAGGCCGCCAAGACGGTCGCCTTCGGCACCTCCAATACCGCCGACGGCATCACCTCCATCGGCAACTACGTGTTCCGCAACTCGGTCACCGAAGCCGACGTGCTGCCGGCCACCATCTCCACCGTCAAGGCCAAGACCGGCCTGAAGAACGTGGCGGTGCTCTACGGCAACGACGACGTCTTCACCAAGAGCGGCTACGACAACTTCAAGAAGGCCCTGGAAGACCAGAAGATCCCGGTCACGACGACCGAAACGTTCGCCAAGGGCGACGTGGACTTCAAGGCCCAGCTGACCAAGATCAAGGGCACCAACCCCGACGCCATCGTGCTGTCCGCACTGCTGGCCGAAGGCGCTCCGATCATGGTGCAGGCCCGCCAACTGGGCCTGAACGTGCCCGTCATCGGCGGCAACGGCATGAACTCGGTCAAGATTTTCGACCTGGCCCCTGGCGGCGCGTCAAACAATCTGTGGATCGGCAGCCCCTGGTCGATCGAGAACAAGGCCCCCGAGAACGTCAAGTTCATCGACGCCTACAAGGCCAAGTTCAACGGCGCGCCCGACCAGTTCGCGGCCCAGTCGTATGACGCCATGTACATCGCGGCCCAGGCCCTGAAGAACGTCAAGATCTCGGGCGACCTGCCCAAGGATCGCGCAGCCCTGCGCGACGCGCTGCCCGCGGTCACCTGGACCGGCGCCACTGGCCCGTTCAAGTTCCGTCAGGCCAACGACCGCGCCGGCAAGCCCGCCGGCTACGATGCCGACCAGGCTCCCATCGTCAGCGTGACGAAGGACGGCAAGTACGTCATCGAAAAGTAAGCGCTGCGCATCCCCGCGCGGGGGGATGCGCCTTGCGGGCGGCTGAGCCGTCCGCAAGGCGCTTTTTATCGCAGGGCCGTCACCCTAAAAGAAATGCCTCCCCGCCGGGAGGCTCAAGGCCATGCAGTGGGCGCTGCATGGGGCCCTCACAGCTTTGGAAAGTCCCATCATGTTCGAACAACAATTCGTCAATGCCTTGTCGCTGGGCTGTGTGTATGCACTGTTCGCGCTGGGCTTCACGCTGATCTTCGGCGTGCTCGGGGTGATCAACCTGGCGCATGGCGCCGTCTTCATGGTTGGCGCCTACGCGGCACTGTTCGTGGTGCAGCAATTCAGCCTGCCCTTGTGGGCCGGCCTGATGGCAGCGTTCTTCGTCGCCGGCTTCACCGGGGTCATCATCGACTACCTGGTGCTCAAGCCGCTGCGCAAGCGCAACGCGCCCCACCTGATCCCCATGATCGCCACCATCGGCGTGGGCATCATCCTGAACAACACCGCCCAGAGCATCTTTGGCGCGAGCAACCTGCGCTTCCCGCACGGCACCGTGCCCGAGGAAGTGATCGAGGTCGCCGGCCTGCACCTGACCGTCATTGAACTGGGCATCATCTTCCTGTCTTTCGCGCTGATGGCCGTGCTGATGTACGTCATGCGCCGCACGCAATTCGGCCGCGCCCTGCGCGCCATCGCCGAATCGCCCAAGGCCGCGTGGCTGCTGGGCATCAACGTCGAAAAACTGTTCGTCACCACCTCGTTCGCCGCGGCCGCCCTGGGCGGCGTTGCCGGCGTGCTGATCGGGCTGTACTCCAACGCGCTGTTCCCCCTGATGGGCCAGCCGATGCTGCACAAGGGCATCGCGGTCATCATCCTGGGCGGCATGGGCGACATCCGCGGCGCCATGCTGGGCGGCCTGTTCCTGGGCTTCGCCGAGGTGCTGTCGGTGGCCTACATCGGCTCCACCATGCGCGATGCGGTGGCTTTCGGCCTGCTGTTCCTGATCCTGCTGGTGCGCCCGCAAGGTCTGTTCGGCAAAGTGGTTCAACGCAAGGCTTAAAGAATGAGCGGATTCGAAAACTTCTGGGCCATCTACGGCAACTTGGTGCTCACGCTGGGCACCAATGCGTTGCTGGCCCTCTCCATCTGGCTGACCCTGGCTTGCGGCATGCTGGCCATGGCCAACGCAGCCTTCATGGGCATCGGGGCGTACACCGCCGCGCTGCTCACCATGAACTACGACGCGCCGTTCTCGGTTGCGCTTGCCGGCGGCATGGCCGCGCCCGCGCTGGTGGCGGCGTTGATCGGCTTGCCCACCTTGCGGCTGTCCGGGGTCTACCTCGCCATGGCCACGCTGGGTTTTGGCGAAGTGGTCCGCGTGACCATCCTCAACACCGAATCCATCACCGGCGGCGCGCTGGGCCTTAACGGCATCCCGCAGCTGACGCAGTGGTGGCATGTGGTGCTGGCCGTCGTCATCGTGCTGTTCGTGCTGTGGCGCGTGCGCGCCTCCAAGATCGGACGCTCGTTCGATGCCATCCGCGGTGACGAAACCGCGGCCGGCCTGATGGGCATCGACGTGCGCGCCAACAAGATGCTGGCCTTCGTGGCCGGCGCGATGATCGCGGGTCTGGCCGGCGCCCTGAACGCGCACCTGACCTTCTTCATCGGCCCCAACGAATACGGTTTCGACCGTGGCGTGGAAATCCTGACCATGGCGATCCTGGGCGGCATCGGCGGCCTGGCCGGTCCCGTGCTGGGCAGCTTCATCATTACCGTGTTGCCCGAAATGCTGCGCGGTTTTGCCGATCTGCGCCTGGTCGCGAACGGAGTGATTCTGGTGGTGATTGTGTTGTTCCTGCCGCAAGGCATCTGGGATCCGGCGCGCTTCAAGCGCTGGATGCGCCAAGGACGCCAGGGAGGCAAGCGCCATGCTTGAGCTTTCTTCCGTCTCCAAGAGCTTCGGCGGTCTGCATGTGCTGCATGACGTCAGCCTGTCGGTCCCCGAAGGCGCCATCTTCGGCTTGATCGGCCCCAACGGCGCCGGCAAGACCACGGTGTTCAACCTCATCACCGGCCTGTTGCCGCCCAGCGGCGGCACCATCACGTTCAACGGCCAGAGCGTCCTGGACAAGAAGCCGCACCGCATCACGCGCATGGGCATCGCCCGCACGTTCCAGAACATCCGTCTCTTCAAGGAGATGACGCTGCTGGAAAACGTGGTGGTGGGCGCCTACCGGCACATGAACTACGGCTTCCCCAGCCTGCTGCTGGGCCTGCCGGGCTACCGCGAGCACGAAAAGCGCGCCCGCGAGCGCGCGCATGAACTGCTCACCTGGATGCGCCTGGACCATAAGGCCAACGACCTGGCGGACAACCTGTCCTACGGCGAGCAGCGCCGCCTGGAGCTGGCGCGCGCGCTGGCCACCGAGCCCAAGCTGCTGCTGCTGGACGAGCCGGTCGCCGGCATGAACACCGGCGAGCGCGCCGAGCTCATGCGCGAGATCCTGGCCATCCGCGACCGCGGCTACACCATCCTCATGATCGAGCACGACATGCGCTTCGTCATGGGCTTGTGCGAGCGCATCGCGGTGCTGAACTTCGGCAAGATCATCGCTTGCGGCGGGCCTGACGAGATCCGCAACAACGAACAGGTCATCGAAGCCTATCTGGGCCGCGAAGACGACGAAGACACCGAACAAGCGGGGGCCGCCAAATGAGTCGCCGGGCCGCTCCCAAGACGAATACCGTAGCGCATTGCGCGGAGGCTGCACAATGAGCGCCATGCTGGAAGTCCGCGGACTCGAGGTCAATTACGGCCACATCGAAGCCGTCCGCGGCATCGACCTGGACCTGAACGCCAAGGAAATCACCGCCCTGGTCGGCGCCAACGGCGCCGGCAAGTCGACCACGCTGCTGGCGCTGTCGGGCCTGCTGCCCAAGGCGCGCGGCAAGATCACCTTCGAAGGCGAGGACATCACCAACCTGCCGCCGCATCAACTCGTGGCGCGAGGCATCGTCCAGGTGCCGGAAGGGCGGGCCATCCTCACCACCATGACCGTGCTCGAAAACCTGGAGCTGGGCGCCTACCGCCGCGGCCTCAAGAACGTCGACTCGGACCTGGAATACGTGTTCAACCTGTTCCCGCGCCTGAAGGAACGGATCACCGGCATCGCCGGCAACCTGTCCGGCGGCGAGCAGCAGATGCTGGCCATCGGCCGGGCACTGATGGCCAAGCCGCGCCTGCTGCTGCTGGACGAACCCTCCATGGGCCTGGCGCCCATCGTGGTGCAGGAGATCTTCCGCTCCCTGCGCGCGATCAACGCCGATGGCCTGACCCTGTTCCTGGTCGAGCAGAACGTGCGCCAGGCGCTGAAGATTGCCCAGCACGGTTACGTGCTGGAGAACGGCGCCATGGCGCTCACCGGCACCGGCCGCGAACTGCTGGGCCATCCCCGCGTTCTGGAAGCCTACCTGGGCGCCTGAGCGGGCGTTCCAGGGCGTGCGTCCCTGATTGTCTGGATGTGCCGGCGGCGCCTCAGGGCGCCGTTGGCGTATTTCCGACGAGGATTAAGTTGCCCACTTTTTGAGCAGCTGTGTTAGAATCGCAGGCTTTCCCTCATTTTGGCCAATGCACGGGCGGGTAATAACGCTTAGGCAAGACGCTGATATCGACTGAATTTTTGGAAAACCCGCTGGGTTCTTTCCGCGATTTTGGTCTAGTTCGGGGAAAAAAACTGGCTGGATGGTCCAGCCAGGAAAATTTTTATTCTTAGGAACCATCATGAAGACCTTTGTGGCCAAGCCGCATGAAGTCCAACGTGACTGGTTTGTGATCGACGCCAAGGGCAAAGTCCTCGGTCGTGTGGCCAGCGAAGTCGCACGTCGTCTGCGTGGCAAGCACAAACCTGAATTCACGCCGCACGTTGATACCGGTGACTACATCGTCATCGTCAACGCTGCCGATATCGTTGTTACGGGCGCCAAGGCGAAGGACAAGAAGTACTTCCGCCACACGACGTACCCGGGCGGTATCCGTGAAACGAACTTCGAGAAGATGCAAGAGCGTTTTCCCGGCCGCGCCATCCAGAAGGCTGTCAAGGGCATGCTGCCCAAGGGTCCTCTGGGCTACGCCATGATCAAGAAACTGAAGGTGTACGCCGGTGCCGAGCACCCGCACACCGCCCAGCAGCCCAAGACGCTGGATATCTAAGGAAACGCCATGATCGGTAACTGGAATTACGGAACCGGCCGTCGCAAAACCTCGGTGGCTCGCGTTTTCATCAAGAAGGGCACGGGTAAGATCGTTGTCAACGGCAAGCCCGTCGACGACTTTTTCGCCCGCGAAACCGGCCGCATGATCGTGCGCCAGCCGCTGGAACTGACCGGCCACCTGGAATCGTTCGACATCAAGGTCAACGTGCACGGCGGCGGTGAAACCGGCCAGGCCGGCGCAGTCCGTCACGGCATCACGCGTGCCCTGATCGACTACGACGCGACCCTGAAGCCCGCACTGTCGCAAGCTGGCTTTGTCACCCGCGATGCCCGCGAAGTCGAACGCAAGAAGGTCGGCTTCCGCAAGGCACGTCGGCGCAAGCAGTTCAGCAAGCGTTAATACGCTGCTGCACGAAAAAGCCCGCTTCGGCGGGCTTTTTTTCGCACTATTTGTACCAGCGCCGGACCCCGTCCGGCCGCTGTGCGCCCCGCGCGGAACTCCGCGCATTCCCTCCGGTCGGAAAGAAGGACTGCGGTGCCATTTCGGGCTCTTAGCCGCAACACCCGCTTTCCCGAGCGATACAATCGATCCTCGTTCTACGAAGAGCACACATCATGGCCCAAGCATCGAACACCCGCATCAAGGTTGGTATCGTCGGCGGCACCGGTTACACCGGCGTCGAGCTGCTGCGCTTGCTGTCGCAGCATCCCAATGTGGAATTGACCGCCATCACGTCCCGCAAGGAAGACGGGCTGCCGGTGGCTGACATGTATCCGAACCTGCGCGGCCGCGTGAATATCGCTTTCTCCGCGCCGGAAAAGGCCACGCTGACGGATTGCGACGTCGTGTTCTTCGCGACGCCCCACGGCGTGGCCATGGCCCAGGCCCAGGAGCTCATCAATGCCGGCACCAAGGTCATCGACCTGGCCGCCGACTTCCGCCTGCAGGACATCCCCACCTTCGAACGCTGGTACAAGATTCCCCATACCTGCCCGGACATCCTGGCCGAGTCCCAGTATGGCCTGGTGGAACTGAACCGCGAGGCCATCTCCAAGGCCCGCGTCATCGGCAACCCCGGCTGCTATCCCACCACCGTGCTGCTGGGCCTGGCTCCGCTGCTCGAAGGCGGCAAGAAGCTGATCGATGCGCAAACCCTGATCGCCGACTGCAAGTCAGGCGTGTCGGGCGCCGGCCGCAAGGCGGAAGTGGGCTCGCTCTTCTCCGAAGCTTCGGACAACTTCAAGGCCTACGGCGTGGCTGGCCACCGCCACCACCCGGAAATCGTCGCGCAGCTGGAAAAGATCGCCGGCGGCAAGGTCGGCCTGACCTTCGTGCCGCATCTGGTGCCGATGATCCGCGGCATGTTCTCCACCATTTATGCGCGCATCCTGCCGGAAGCCCGCGATACCGACTTCCAGGCCCTGTTTGAACAGCGCTACGCCGACGAGCCCTTCGTCGACGTCATGCCCGCCGGCAGCCTGCCTGAAACCCGTTCGGTGCGCGCCTCCAACAACCTGCGGATTGCGCTCAGCCGTCCCGGCAATGGCGACCAACTGATCGTCCTGGTGATTCAGGACAACCTGGTCAAGGGCGCTGCCGGCCAGGCCGTGCAGAACATGAACCTGATGTTCGGCATCTCCGAATCGACCGGCCTGGATCAGGTCGCGATCCTGCCTTGATGTACGCAGGCTTGCGGCCGCAGGGCCGCAAGCCGCCGCTCTTTATGCCCGCCGATTCCTCCACCACGCCCCAGTCTCGCTCCGCCGGCGGGTTGACGCGCGTATTCGTGGGCCTGCTGATCGGCGTGCTGCTGGGCGGTTCCGCCAGCTTCTTCTACGCCCGCAAGCTCTACCGGCCGCAGGATGCCGTGGTGATCAGCGCCCGGCAGGCCGAGGTCCAGGAAGAGGCCATGCGTCAACAGTCGACGCAGCTACGCTACACGCAAGGGCAGCTGGACACCGCCGACGGCGAACTGGTCATCGAACGCGCCGCGCGCCAGGAACTGGAAGCGCAGCTGCGCACGGTCCAGGCCGAGGTCGGCAGGGTGCGCGATCAATTGGCGTTCTATGAGCAGCTATTGCCGCCGGGTCCCGAGGGGGCGGTGGACATCCGTGGCGTCGAGATCGACCGCAGTGGCGGCGGCTTGCGCTACAAGGTCCTGTTGATGCGCAGCGGCCGCAATGGCGGCTCTCCATTCTCGGGCGCTTTGCGTTTCCAGGCCACTGGCGTCCTGAAGGGCGAAACCGTGAAGGTGGATCTGGCGCCCATGCAGGTCAAGGCCGAATCCGGCTCTGTTGCCATTCCTGGCGACAGCGCGCCGACCTCGCCGCTGGCCCTGCAGTTCGATCAATACCAGCGCAGCCAGGGCATCCTGGCGCTGCCCGAGGGATTTGTCCCCGAAAGCGTGACGGTCAGCGTCCTGGAGGGCGATACCGTCCGCGCGTCAAGAAGCGTCAAGCTCGAACTTTGAGTCTGCGCAAGCCCTGCGCTATAGTGACACCATGCGAGCGCCGTTGCCGCTCACCGAAATATGGCCGAACCGGCCAGGAGTGAACCATGAATGCAGTGACCGAAACCGTCGACCTGCAGGCCGCCCCGCCTGCTCCCCTGGTTTTTACCGACTCGGCTGCGGCCAAGGTGAAGGATCTGTTGGCCGAAGAAGGCAATCCTGAGCTGAAGCTGCGCGTTTTCGTGCAGGGCGGAGGCTGTTCGGGTTTCCAGTACGGCTTCACCTTCGACGAAGTCGTGAACGATGACGACACCGTGCTGGACAAGGCCGGCGTGCAACTGCTGGTCGACCCGATGAGCTTCCAGTACCTGGTCGGCGCAGAGATCGACTACAAGGAAGACCTGGAAGGCGCGCAGTTCGTCATCCGCAATCCCAACGCCAGCACTACCTGCGGCTGCGGTTCCTCGTTCTCGGTGTAATCAGCCGGGCAGGAAAAAGGAAAAAGCCCTTCGGCGCGCCGAAGGGCTTTTTGCATGGGCGCGCGGCTTTCAGGCCGGATAGAGCGCGCCCAGGATGCGCGCGCCGCGCGCGCCGGTGACGGCCGGCAAGCCCGCCGGCCTGCGCTGCACGAAGGCCTGCGCCAGCCAGGCGAACGCCAGGGCTTCGACTTCTTGCGCCGGCACGCCCAGCACATCGGTGGCGTGCACCGGCCGTTGCAGACAGTACGCCAGTTCGCGCATCAAGCCGGGATTGCGCGCGCCGCCGCCACAGACGAAGACTTCCTGCGTGCCCGCCGCGGCCGCATCGACGGCATTGGCGACCGTGCGCGCCGTCAGGCGCTGCAGCGTGGCCTGCACGTCTTGCGGCGCAGGCTTGGGGCCGTCGAATGCGGCCAGGCGATCGTCCAGCCATTGCATGTTGAACAGGTCGCGCCCGGTGGATTTGGGTGGGGGCAGGGCGAACCAGGGTTCACTGGCCAGCAGTTGTTCCAGCAGCGGCGCCAGCACCTGGCCGGTCGCCGCCCAGCGGCCGTCGGCGTCATAAGGCCGGCCCAGGTGGCGCTGACACCAGCCGTCCAGCAGAACATTGGCGGGCCCTGTATCGAAGCCGCGGGGCGCATGCCCCGGCTCCAGCAGGGTCACGTTGGCGATGCCGCCCAGGTTGAGGACGGCGCGGCCTTGCGGCGAGCCGAAAATGGCGGCATGGAAGGGCGGCACCAGCGGCGCACCCTGGCCGCCCGCGGCCACGTCGCGGCTGCGGAAATCCGCCACCACGTCGATGCCGGTCAGTTCCGCCAGCAAGGCGGGGGCGTTGAGCTGCACGGTGTAGCCCAGGTCGGGCCGGTGCCGGACCGTCTGGCCGTGGGCGCCGATGGCGGTCACGTCGCCGGCCGCGACGCCGGCTTGCTGCAACAGGGCCGCCACGGTCTGGGCATACAGGCGGGCGAGGGCGTTGGCGGCCGGCGCTGCGCGGGCCAGCTCGTCGTCGCCGGATTGGTTCAGGGCCAGCAGTTCGCGCCGCAGGTCCGCCGGCATGGGCAGGCTGGCGCTGGCGAGCACGGCCGGCGCCTGGCCGTCGGCCAGGCGCACCAGCACGCCGTCCACGCCGTCCACGCTGGTACCCGACATCAGTCCGATATAGAGCTGTGCGTTAGTGGTGGATGGATTCACGAGGAGCCTCGAAAAAGAAAAAGCGGCCGCGCAGCTGAAAGTGCGGGGCCGCTTTTGACGGGACGTTGGACCGGCTTTAGCGGCTGGCCACGTTGGTCAGCGCGTCGGGCAGAGTCTGTTGGAACTCGGTCAGCAGCTGGATCTGCGCCTTGTACGGTCCCACGGCCTGGTTGAAGGCGCGGACTTCGGCGGGTTCCAGGCTGCGGGCGACCGGCAGGTCCACCGACAGCGGATCGATCGGCTGGTTGTCCACGCGGAATTCGTAGTGCAGGTGCGGGCCGGTGGCCCAGCCGGTGGCGCCGACATAGCCCAGCAACTGGCCCTGCGAGATCTTCGAACCCTTGGTGATGCCTTCGGCGATGCGGCTCTGGTGGGCGTACAGCGTCGAATACTTGCCGTGGTGCTTGACGATGACGACGTTGCCGTAGCCGTTCTGCCAGCCGGAGAATTCCACGGTGCCGTCGGCGGTGGAATGGATCGGCGTGCCCGAAGGCGCCGCGTAGTCCACGCCCTTGTGTCCCGTCCAGGTCTTGTGGATGGGGTGCATGCGCATGCCGAAGGTGGAGCTGATGCGGCTGAACTTCAGGGCGGTGCGCAGGAACGCGCCGCGCAGGCTGGTGCCGTCGAAGTCGTAGTACGAACCGCTCTTTTCGTCGGGGCTGAACCAGACGGCGTTGTAGGTCTTGTCGCCGTTGATGAATTCCAGCGCCAGCACGCGGCCGGCGCCCGCGTAGCGGCCGTCGTGCGAACGCACTTCGTAGACCACGCGGAATTTATCGCCCTGGCGCAGGTCGCGCAGGAAGTCGATCTTGGCGCTGAGGATGTCGGCCATCTGCATGGTGACCGAGTCCGGGATGCCGGCAGCGTCGGTGGCGCCGAACAGCGACGAACGGATCGTGCCCACGGCGACGCGGGTCTGGCGTTCGGTGCTTTCGGTGATTTCCTCGGCCTTGTAGCTGTCGCCCGCGGGCGCGACGTGCAGCATGCGCGTCACGACCTGGCCGTCCGTCTCGTTGCCAGGGGTGTGGATGTAACGCAGCCAGATCAGGTTGCCGGCTTCGTCCGTCGCGGCCTGCACGGAGCGGCCGGGGTACAGCTTGTAGATGCTGCGGGCGCTGGCTTCGTGCGTCAGGAAGGTCTGCAGGCTGGGCGCGTCGAGTTCCAGGCGTTGCAGCACCGCGGCCAGCGTGTCGCCGGCACGGATCCGGGTTTCGCTGATGTAGGGGGCGGCGCTGGGGGTGCTGACTTCGACTTGCTCGGCGCTTAGCGGCAGGACGCTGCTGATGATGCGCGAAGGGGGGAGTTCGGTACGGTCGGGTTGCTGCACCATGCCCAGGGCGGCGGCGCCAGCGAACAGACCAATTGCGGTGACGAGAAGCGTGCGGCGGAAAAGTCCCGAGCGCTGGGGCTTGGGCTTGACGGGCGCAAACACGGCAGCAACTTTGCGTTTGATGCTACTCGCCAGTTCGTGGAGGCCACGATTCATCGTGAAGATACCCTCTCAGGTGGCTTGAGCTCGCAGGGTGCGTGACACGAACGGCCCTCGCGCGCACATTTCGGGGCAAGGGCTGGCGCGGGGCGCATCTTGTGAACAGCGGGGTGTAAACCGGACCACAACTGCGTATATATGGCAATTGCGTATGATTAGGGCGGTATCCTAGCTGATTCGGCTAGAATTTTCGATAGTTTTCGTCACTTTTTACACCTTTTTATCGGCTGAAGCCGAGTTGGTCCCCCTGCCATGTCACCCTCAGAAGCCCCGATTACCCCCGAAGTCGAAGCAGATCTGCGTATAGCGAAGCGCGGCTGCGATGAGTTGCTGGTCGAGTCCGAATTCGCCCGCAAGCTTGCCAGGAGCCGCGCCACGGGCGTGCCCCTGCGCATCAAATTGGGGCTGGATCCGACCGCGCCGGATATCCACCTGGGCCACACGGTGGTGCTGAACAAGATGCGCCAGCTGCAGGACATGGGCCACAACGTCATCTTCCTGATCGGCGACTTCACCTCCACCATCGGCGATCCCAGCGGCCGCAACAACACCCGCCCGCCGCTCACGCGCGAGCAGATCGAGGCCAACGCCAAGACCTACTACGCGCAAGCCAGCCTGGTGCTGGATCCGGCCCGCACCGAGATCCGCTACAACTCCGAATGGTGCGATCCGCTGGGCGCGCGCGGCATGATCCAGCTCGCGTCGCGCTACACGGTCGCGCGCATGATGGAGCGCGAGGATTTCACCAAGCGCTTCAAGGGCGGCATCCCGATCTCGGTGCATGAATTCCTGTATCCGCTGATGCAGGGCTACGACTCGGTGGCGCTGAAGTCCGATCTGGAGCTGGGGGGCACCGATCAGAAGTTCAACCTGCTGGTTGGACGCGAGCTGCAGAAGGAGTATGGCCAGGAGCCGCAGTGCATCTTGACGATGCCGCTGCTGGTCGGGACGGATGGCGTAGAGAAGATGTCCAAGTCCAAGGGCAACTACATCGGCATTTCGGAGTCGCCCGATTCTATGTTCGGCAAGCTCATGTCGATTTCCGACACGCTGATGTGGCGCTACTTCGAGTTGCTGTCGTTCCGCTCGCTGGAAGACATCGCCGCGCTCAAGCAGGAGATCGATGGCGGCCGCAATCCGCGCGACGCCAAGGTCATGCTGGCCCAGGAAATCATCGCGCGCTTCCATTCCGCCAAGGCCGCGGACGAAGCGCTGGCTTCGTTCGAAGCCCGGTTCCGCGACGGAGCCATCCCCGACGACATTCCCGAAGTGAACATTGGCGGCGCGCCGGTGGGCATTCTCAAGCTGCTGCGCGAGGCCGGCCTGGTGGCTTCCGGCTCGGAAGCGCAGCGCAACGTGGAGCAGGGCGGCGTGCGCGTCAACGGCGATCGCGTGGAAGACAAATCGTTGCAATTGCCGGCGGGGACTTACGTCGTTCAGGTGGGCAAGCGCAAATTTGCGCGTGTTAACTTGAACCCATGATTGCGAAGTTTTGATACGCTGAGGGTACAGACAGGGGCAGTGGGGCCTTTGCGGCACATCAAGGAGCACGACATGAAACTTTCGAGTTTGTCCTTTTCCGATAACGAGTCGATTCCCGAACGCTATGCCTTCGGCAGGATCGATGCGCAATCGCACGTCGCGCTGGCAGACAACTTCAACCCGCAGTTTTCCTGGGACGAAGTTCCGGCGGGCACGCAGTCGTTTGCCTTGATCTGCCATGACCCCGATGTGCCCTCCGAGCCCGACGACGTCAACCAGGAAGGCCGCGAGGTGCCGGCCAGCCTGCCCCGCGTGGACTTCTTCCACTGGGTGCTGGTCGATCTGCCGGCCGATCTGCGCGACATCGAGGAAGGCACCTTCTCCAGCGGCATCACGCCGCGCGGCAAGGGCGGCCCGTTGGCGCCGATGGATGCGCGCCAGGGCATCAACTCGTACTCGTCCTGGTTCGCCAACGACCACGACATGAGCGGCGACTACTTCGGCTATGACGGTCCGTGCCCGCCCTGGAACGACGCCATCCCGCACCGCTACGTCTTCACCCTGTATGCGCTGGACGTGCCCACGCTGAACCTGCAGGGCTCCTTCACCGGCGAGGACGCGCTGCGCGCGATCCAGAAGCATGTGCTGGCGCAGGCGTCGCTGACCGGCACCTATACGCTCAATCCGAAACTGGCTCCCAAGCAGATCGGCGCCACCTCGGCCTGATCCGCCGCGCCGCCGAAAGGCCGCAGTCTTGCGACTGCGGCCTTTTTCTATTTCCTCAGCCCATTGCGCGCTTGAGCCGCAGCAGCGCCAATCCAAAAGTGATGAAGATGGCGCCGACCAGGCGGTTGATCCAGGTGACGATGCGGGGCTGGCGCAGCAGGCGCCGGGCGCGGTGGGCCAAGGTGCCGTAGGCCAGCAGCGACACCAGCGACAGGCCCGTGAAGATGCCCGTCAGGATGAAGAACTGCGGCAGCAACGGCTCGGCGGCGTTAAGAAACTGGGGGAACAGCGCCGTGAAGAACAGGATGGGCTTGGGGTTCAGCGTGGCAACGAGCGCGGCTTCCGAATAGAGCCGGCCGGCGCTGCGCGGCGCCGGCGCGGAGGCGTCAGCGGGCGGTGCGATGGTCGAGCGGCCCAGCAGGTGGCGCAGGCCGAGGTAGAGCAGGTACGCCGCGCCAGCCAGCTTGAGCAGTGTGAACAGCATGGCGGACGATTGCAGCACCACGCCCAGTCCCAGCATGGCGGCGGCCGACAGCAGGAACAGTCCGGTGACGTTGCCCAGGGTGGATGGAAGGACGGCCCGCAGCCCGCCCGCCGCGCCGTTGCGGATGGCCAGCATGGTAGCCGGGCCGGGGCTGACGACGCTGACCGCAGCTACTAATGAGTAGGTTATGAGCGTGGCGCTTTGCATGAAAGTTTCTCAAGTCGGATTGAGGCGGCTTTTCCGGCCGCGGAGGATGGCGTGGTTTTCGCGCCCATGCCGGGAATTTTGCCCGGGTTCCCTGCATTTTGGGCGCATTTGATCCTGCCCGACGGGGTAAACTATCCGTCATTCTCCGGGTTTACCCACCCGGGCGCAGTTTTCTCCTCTCTTACCGCCTCAGGAACCCCCCGTCATGTTTGACCGCAACCTCACCTTGTCCAAGGCTGACCCGGACGTTTGGGCCGCCATCCAGAAGGAAGACGTCCGCCAGGAACAGCACATCGAGCTGATCGCCTCGGAGAACTACGCCAGCCCGGCCGTCATGGAAGCCCAGGGTACGCAGCTCACCAACAAGTACGCCGAAGGCTACCCGGGCAAGCGCTACTACGGCGGTTGCGAATACGTGGACGTGGTCGAGCAGCTGGCCATCGACCGCCTGAAGCAGATCTTCGGCGCCGAAGCCGCCAACGTGCAGCCCAACTCGGGTTCGCAAGCCAACCAGGGCGTGTACATGGCCGTCCTGAAGCCGGGCGACACCGTGCTGGGCATGAGCCTGGCCGAAGGCGGCCACCTGACGCACGGCGCGTCGGTCAACGCTTCGGGCAAGCTGTACAACTTCATCTCCTACGGCCTGGACGAAAACGAAGTCCTGAACTATGACCAGGTCGAGCAACTGGCCAAGGAGCACAAGCCCAAGCTGATCGTGGCTGGCGCCTCCGCCTATGCCCTGCACATCGACTTCGAGCGCATGGCCCGCATCGCCCGTGAAAACGGCGCGCTGTTCATGGTCGACATCGCCCACTACGCCGGCCTGGTCGCCGGCGGCGCCTACCCCAACCCGGTGCCGCACGCCGACTTCGTCACCTCGACCACGCACAAGTCGCTGCGCGGCCCGCGCGGCGGCGTCATCATGATGAAGGCCGAGCACGAGAAGATCATCAACTCGGCGATCTTCCCCGGCATCCAGGGCGGTCCGCTGATGCACGTCATCGCCGGCAAGGCGGTGGCCTTCAAGGAAGCGCTGGAGCCCGCCTTCAAGGACTACGCGCAGCAAGTGGTCAAGAACGCCAAGGTGCTGGCCGACACGCTGGTCAAGCGCGGCCTGCGCATCGTTTCCGGCCGCACCGAAAGCCACGTCATGCTGGTGGACCTGCGTTCCAAGGGCATCACGGGCAAGGAAGCGGAAGCCGTGCTGGGCCAAGCCCACATCACGGTCAACAAGAACGCCATCCCGAACGATCCGGAAAAGCCCTTCGTGACCAGCGGCATCCGCCTGGGCACGCCGGCCATGACCACGCGCGGCTTCACCGAAGCGGAAGCCGAGCTGACCGCCAACCTGATCGCCGACGTGCTGGACAACCCGCGCGACGAAGCCAACATCGCCGCCGTGCGTGCCCGTGTCAACGAACTGACCTCGCGCCTGCCGGTCTACGGCAAGAAGTAAGCGAGCATCCCTGCGGCGGGCTGTGGCCCGGCCGCAGCGGTCTACCAGGGACGGCCCCGCAAGGCGCCGTCCCTTTGTTTTCAGGCGGCCGGCGCCGTCCTGGTAAAAAATACGGGGGCGGATTAGCCCGTATTGGCGCTGGCGGCTGGACGCCTCGTTACAATATGCTCAAATATTGCCCCCTCAGTGCCTTTAGGGATCACACATGCGGTGTCCATTTTGCGGCAATGCCGAAACGCAGGTCGTAGACAGCCGGGTCTCCGAAGAAGGCGACGCCATACGCCGTCGCCGTCGCTGCCTGTCCTGTGACAAGCGCTTCACCACTTATGAGCGGGTGGAGCTGGCCATGCCCTCCATCGTCAAGCGCAACGGCAGCCGCAGCGACTACGATCCCGGCAAGCTGCGCGCCAGCCTGAGCCTGGCGCTGCGCAAGCGCCCCGTCAGCACGGAAGATGTCGACGCCGCGGTCGCTCGCATCGAAGAACAGTTGCTGGCCAGCGGACTGCGTGAAGTGCCCAGCGAACACATCGGCGAGCTCGTCATGAACGAACTGCGCAAGCTCGACAAGGTCGCGTACGTGCGCTTCGCTTCGGTCTACAAGAGTTTCGAGGACATCGGCGAATTCGTCGAAGCCATCCGCGAGATGCAGGGGCCGCTGTTGCCGGGCAAGCTGCGCAAGGACTAGCAGGGCTGCGGTTCAGCCGATGCTGGAAAATGACGGCGCTGCGGCGCCGTCATTGCATGGTGGGAGCCGCACGCGCCAGGCTGGGCGTCAGCGGCTGGAACTTGCGCCACACGCGGCGCATGTGCTGCGCCGAGCCGAATCCCGACTTTTCCGCCACGCGCTCCAGGTCCAGCCGGGTATCGCGCAGCAGGTCGCGCGCCAGCGCCACGCGTATCTGATAGAGATAGTCCATCGGCGTGCAGCCCGCGTGTTCGCGGAACAGCCGCGTCAGATGGCGCGCGCTGGTGTGTGCCTGGTCCGCCAGCGATTGGGCCGACCAGGGCGCCGCCGGATCGCGGATGACCGCGTCCTGCACCCGGTGCACGCCCGGATGCATGTGGCTGCGATGGTCCAGCCAGGGCGACAGCGTGGAATCCGTGCCGGCGCGCCGCTGGTAGACCACCATGTCGCGCGCCGTTTCGCTGGCCACGCGCGGCCCGCAATGGCGCGACACCATGTGCAGCGCCAGGTCGATGCCGGCCGTGATGCCGGCGCTGCTGACCAGCTTGCCGTCCTCGACGAAGATGCGGTTGTCATGCAGCCGCGCGCTCGGGTCGATGCTGGCCAGCTGTTCCAGGCAGGTGTGGTGGGTGGTGCAGTCGCGCTGCCGCGTCAGGCCGGCGGCGGCGGCGAACAGGGCGCCGGCGCATACCGTCATCAGCGTGAAGCCGTCCGCGGGATGGCGGACGGTCAGCCAGTCGATGATGGCGCGCGAGTCGGGGTCGTCCAGGCGGGTGGGTTTGCCCACCACGCCTGAAATGATGACCAGGGCCTCGGGCGGCAGACTGGCCGGCAGGGCCTGGATATGCGCCAGGTGCAGGCCGGGCAGGCCGCTTTCGACCTCCCGGGACGGGCCGCAGAAATGCTGTTCAAAGGCGCCCGGAACCAGCTTGTTGGCCACGCGGAAGGCCTCCGCGGGGCCTGCCACGTCCAGCAGCACCACGCCCCGCGTCAGCACGAAATACACCGGAACCATGCGGCCCCCCGCCAGTGTCAGGCCGCCAGCGCGTCGGCCGCGCGCGCGATGCGGGCAAAACGCCCTTGCAGCACCAGTTCGGTCCGGTCGCGGATCTCGGCCGGCGTGTAGTGCTGGCCGGACGGGCTCTGCATGGCGAAGGTCAGGGTGGCGTCGGTGGGGAACACCACCTTGTAGCCGGCGTCGCTGGCATGGCGCGAAGTGGTTTCGCAGCACTGTTCAGTACGGATGCCGCTGACGATGATGCCTTCGATGCCGTGCTTCACCAGCCAGTCCTGCAGGCTGGCGCCGTCCGCGTCCTTGGCATAGAGCGAGGAATGCACGGTCTTGTGGAACACGGCGGTGGGGGCGATGCGCAGTTCCTTGAGCGTCTTGACGTGGCCGGAGGCCATCGAGAAGGGGTTGGCAGGGTCGTTCGATACGCTGGTGTGGAATACCTGCAGCACCGGAATGTCGCGGGCCTGGGCCGCGTCGATCAGGGACTGGATCTGCTCCACGAACGCCGGATACTCGGCTTCATCCCAAAACGGACGTTGCCGGAAAGAGTCTTGTACGTCGATGACGATCAGTGCTTGTTTCATGAGCCGCGCTCCTGGAGGGCAAATTGTAGGGGTGTGCAGCTATTTTTACTGCAATCCGGTGCGGCGGCGAGCGCGGCGAAAGACCGCCATCGGCCTAAAACGGACATTGGTTGCCGATGCCCCGTGGAGCCGCTGCCAAACCGCCTGCCCGCCCGGCGGCGGACATACAATCCTGGTCATGATGATTCCCAGCGACAACGACGACATTTTCTGGATGCGGCGCGCCCTGGCGCTGGCGCAGACCGTCATGTACACCACCGCGCCCAACCCCCGGGTTGGCTGCGTGATCGTGCGCGACGGCCGCGTGCTGGGTGAAGGCGCCACGCAGCCGCCGGGCGGTCCGCACGCGGAAGTCTGCGCCTTGCGCGACGTCCAGGCGCGCGGCGAATCGGTGGAAGGCGCCACGCTTTACGTCACCCTGGAACCCTGCAGCCATTTCGGCCGTACGCCGCCCTGCGTGGACGCCGTGCTCGCGGCCAGGCCGGCGCGGGTGGTGGTGGCCCTGGGCGATCCCAATCCGCTGGTCAACGGCCAGGGGCTGGCGCGTCTGCGCGATGCCGGCATCGCGGTGACCACTGGCGTCTGCCGTGGCGAGGCGCTGGCGATCAATGCGGGTTTCATCTCGCGCATGAGCCGCGGCCTGCCGTGGGTGTGGATGAAGATGGCCGCCTCGCTGGACGGACGCAGCGCGCTGCATAACGGCGTCTCGCAATGGATCACCGGGCCCGAGGCCCGCGCCGACGGACACCGCTGGCGCGCCCGCGCCTGCGTGGTGCTGACCGGCATGGGTACCGTGCTGAAAGACGATCCGCAGCTCAATGTCAGAGGCGTGGACACACCCCGCCAGCCGCGCAAGGCCGTGGTGGACGGCCGTTTTGAAATCCCCGAGGACGCACGGTTGTTCGATGACGCCGAGGTCATCATCTTCACGGCTCGTGTAGATGCGGCCAAGGCCGCGCGCCTGCAGGCCAGGAACGCCCGCGTGGTGCTGCTGCCGGGCGAGGCGCCCGGCCGGGTCGACCTGCCGGCGATGATGCGCTGGCTGGCCCAGGAACAGTTCAACGAGGTCCACGTGGAAGCCGGCGCAGGCCTGAGCGGCGCGCTGGTCGCCGCGGGTTGCGTGGATGAGTTGCTGCTGTACCTGGCGCCGGTGCTGCTGGGCGACGCGGCCGGCATGGTCCGCCTGCCCATGCTGGAGCACCTGGACGGCGCCAGGCGCTATGAATTCATCGAGACCGCCCCGGTGGGCGCGGATCTGCGCGTGCGCGCCCGGGTGGCCGACACCTGGAATCAGCTGACGCGGCGCGTGGAGCTCCCTGAGTTGTCTTAGAGGCGGCGCCCTGTACGCGCCGCGGTGTAGCGCCAGGCCAGGATCGCAGCGGCGCCGCCGGCCAGGGCCAGCAACGCGGCCGCCAGCAGCAGGCCGGGATGGTCGCGGCGCAGGCGTTCCCACGATTTTCCAGCCTGCGTGTAATGGAACCAGGCAGCCGCCTGGAAATCGGGCGCGGCGCATTCGCGGCCGAAAGAGCCGCTGAACGGGACCCGTGCGCCGTGTTCTATATAGCGGCGGTAGATCGTGGCGGCCAGTTCCGGGGAATCGTCGATGATGTAGCGGGCGCCCTGGCACAGCACGGCGGCGTAGGCCTGCGAGCGGCGCGGCAGCTCGTCGGACGCGCGCAGCGCATGATTGGCCGCGATCTCGCGGTAGTGGAAGCGGGCGTAGGGCTGCGCTTCGCTGGCGGCATAGCGGCGGCGTTCCTCTTCGGTGACGAACGGACCCGGCAGCGCGGCCGCGGCCCGCAGCGCCGGCGTCTCGGGCGTGCCGGGATCGCCGTCATACGCCTTCCAGCCTGGGACCGCGCTGCGCCCCGCGCCATAGCTCGTGCTGCCGCCATAGACTGCGAAATCCGGCTCCTGCTCGAAACCCATGATTTCCATCCCGTCGCGCCGCGCCAGCCGCGAAGCCTCGTACCAGGCTTGTGCCCGTGCGGTGCGGCCCCAGGCGCTGCCGGCACGACGCAAGGCCGCGCCATACTCCGCGGCGAGCCGGCGGGTTTCCTGCAGCCGCACTTCCCACTTGCCGTCGGTGTTTTCCAGTGTGGCGTAGCGGGCGTCCGAATCGGCCGGGAAGTAGGGCAGCGCCTGCTCGATCGAACCTTCGCGCACCATCCGGCGCGCCAGCAGCAGGCGCAGGCGATCGGAGGCGGTGACGGGGTGTTGTCTTGTCCAGTCGTAGAAATTCTGCGGGTCGCGCGGCGCGGACCCCGCCGGCGTCGATGTGGCGGGCGCGTGCCGGTCTACATAGGCTTTGAGTTCGGCGGTCGTCAGCACGCGCTCGGCGACGTAGGCCGCATCATTCCAGTACGGGGTGGACAGCCAGAAGCCCTCGGCCGGGTTGGCCGGATCGTCCTTCACGGTGGCGTGCAGCAGTTGATCCAGCGCCTCGACGTATTGGCCGCGCGACAGCGTCAACACGCCTTGCTCGCCCAGCAGGCGCGCCGCGCCGACAGCTTCCAGGCTGCCGTCGGCGCGCGGAAACGCGCGTGCCGCCTGCGCATAGGCCCGGGCTGCCGCCAACGTGTCGCCTTGCCGCAGCGCCAGCTTGGCGCGCACCCACCAGGCCAAGGCCGTGTCCAGCCGCGTTGCCAGCGTTTGCGCCAGCTCGTAGCGGCCAATGCGGTAGGCCAGCGCGGCCACGCGGTCGGCATCCGGCACCTGCTTCAGATCCTGGCTTTCCAATGCCGCAACCAGCGATTGCAGCGCCGGATTCGGCGTAACGTCGTGCCCTTGCGCCGCGTCGGCCAACCCCACCTGGCCCGTCGTGTCGTAGGCGGCGTAGGGATCGCTGGCGCTGTCCGGCCTGCCATCCACGATGTCGCCGACCCTGGCCAGCGCGTACGCCACCAACAGGCGCTGCGCGACAGGATCGTCGATCAGGCGGCGCGTGCGCGCCGGATCTTCCAAGGCCCATTCAGCCAGCATGCGCAGCGACGCATTGCCGCTCGCGGAGTCGCGCGCGGCCTGTTCGGCATAGAGGCGCAGCGCATGCTTCAGCGAGGCCGCGGGAATGGCGTCCATGCAAGGCTCGGCGTTGACCAGCTCCATATAGCTGCATTGTCCTTGCGGCCCGGCGAGGAATAGGCGCGCCTCCTGGCCGTAACTGGCCACGGCCAAGCCCAGCGGGTCCGGCGCGCCGTCGCGCGCCAGCTGTCGCACGCGGCCATAGGCTTGCGCCGCGGCCTGCCGCTGCGCCTCGGCGTCTTCAGAGGCCGATTCTGCCTCGTCCCCGATTTCCGCCAGCATATAGGCGGCCCAGACGCTGCGCGCCGCCGCTTGCTGCGGCGGCAGTTGGAGGATGGCGCGGTAGCGGGCGCGCGCCTGCTCCAGCAGGCGGTGGGCATCCGGCGCTTCGCGGGCGGCATGCGTGTCAACCGCGGCTGCAGTGTAAAGACGTACCGCTGCCGGCAAATCGGCGCCCAGCGCATAGGCCCGGTCGCCGTCGGCCTGCGCGCGCATGGCGCGGGCGCTGGCCCGCTGCGCCGGCGTGAGCGCGGGATCGCGGTCTTCCGGCAGGGCGTTCTGCTGGTAGCTGCCGTCCGGCAATTCATAGGCTTCGCGGGCCCGCAGCGCATCGCTGGCGTCCACCAGGCGCGCGGTTTCATAGCCGAAAGCGTTGGCCGGCGTCGCGCGCAGCGTGGCCGCGCGGTCGTCGAGCAGTTGGGCGGGAAACTCCGGCCCGCAGGCGATGACGATGCCGCCGCCCATCAGGAGCAGCAGCGCCGCAAGCGATTTACGGTTGTACATGGAAGCTCGTGGGCCCGTTTTCACAGCGTATCCAGCCTATGTTGCGTTGGCCGCCTGCATGCAGCAGGCCATTCTGGGAGCGGCGCAGGAAGGCGCCGCCGGAATCATGTTCGAGGGAGTAGCCATTGATGCCGTCGGCCGCGCGGCAAGCGCCTTCCCAGCGGATCACGAAGGGTAGGGCCGCGTCGGCGTTGCCGCTGTTGGCAAGTATCAGGTCCTGCGCGCCGCTGCCGCCCGCCGCGCGCGCCGTGACGGACAGCGCCGGCGCCAGGGGCTGGCGCGTCATCACGGCGCGCCAGGTGGCCAGACTCCAGGCGCGTTCGTCGCGCGCGGTGGGCAGGCGGAACCAGACGATCCCCGCCAATCCGCGCGGACGGGAGCGGTGGATCTCATCGATGAAGGCCGCCATGGCCGCCGGCGTGGCCACCAGTTCGCTGGCGCGGCCGCCTGGCAGCAGGGCGGGGCGCTCGCTTTCGACCGCCGCAATGCTGCCGTCGTCGTTCCAGCTTACGCGGCTGCCATAGGTGGCCAACGCCACGCGCCACGGCCGCCGGGTGCGATCCGCGAAAGCCGCAAGCCAGGCGCTTGCGCGCTTGGCATTGAACAGCCCCTGTTCGGGACTCAGCACCGCGTGGACCTGCAACACGGCTTCATCGGGAATCCGCAGCAGCGCGTCGAGCCCGGACCCGCCAAGCCAGGTCGGCAGCGCGGTTATCGACAAAGGCAGGTCCGGTCCCAGGCCATGCTTCAAGGTCTCCAGAAAAGCCGCGTAGGCAGGCAATTTGGAGGTGGCGCAGTCGTAATCGATTTCGATGCCGGCCAAGACGATGCCCGCGCTTTCCCATGCGGGACGCGCGGCCCTGATCCGCGCAAGCACGTCCGCCGCCGGCAGCGCATCGGCGCGGCCGTCCAGGCGGAAAACCATGACGACAGGACGCCTGGCCGCAGCCAGTGCGGCCAGATCGGGCGCAGCAGTGAACCATCTGCCATCCGGGTTCATTTCCGCCACCAGCACGCGCCATGCCCGCACCACGTCGGCGCTCTCGGCCAGCGCCTGGCTGACGGGCGGCGTCCAGACGCGTTGCCAGACATAGGCGTCACCCGGCAGATCCGTCTGCTTGCCGCAAGCGGCCAGAAGCAGCAGCGAGACGCTGCAAAGCGCTGCGCAACAGCGTTTGGCGAGGGCTTTCATGCGGCTGGCCAGGATTGGAAAGGCATGACGCGGCGACGACGACGGGTGGTGGAAGCATGCGCGCCAGATGCGCGGCGCGTTGCGAATGCGTGATTCTATCGCCGCCGCAAGGGGTATTAGCACTCTGCGCTTGCGGCTGCCAATCGCGCAGGCGTCGGTAATCCGCGGCCGGCAGGCAATCGCGATGCGCTGGCGCCATTGATATGTCATCAAGTTTGCGCACGTCAGCGCAGTTGCAGCGCGTGTCTATTGCATAAATCTGAAAGCGCGTGACATGACTATTTTTGGCGTTGCGCTAAATGAATTGCCACAAAAACGTCAATTGGCTTTAGCATAGGCACATGACTTGGCGCCACGCACTGATGGACTACACCGTGCAATGCCACGCGCCCTCGTCACCACGGATCCTCGTGCGGTGTCATCGGTGCTTTTCACAACCGAACCTGCACGCTGCTGAACGAAGACGCCATGCGCCGTTCAGACCGTCCGCTGCCATCGCACAGCGGGCGCATCGGGTTTATACCCGCATCATAAAAATCCCTGGGACATCGCTCTTCCCTTCAAATCATTGCTGAGCATTTCATGTGCGGACGCATCATGCACGCACGCATACAGCGATATGCTGAAGTCGAACGAGTGAACTTATTCACTTAAGTTGCATTCCCTGACGGAACTTGCATCCGAAGAGTGCAGCCTAATTGGAAAGGGCCTGATCATGCCTTTGGTTGATGTGTGGCGAAAGCAACATACCATCCGGCCGACAGTGCTTATCGCGAGATTGTCTAGTAATGCGCGAGCGCTGAGGCACAATGGGGGCAGGTAGGGACGTATTGGATTTTTCGCGTGTTGTAGGAGGTTTCCGTGCAAAACATCGTCGAAGGCTTCAAGTCGCAGTATGCAAGAGAGCAGGAATCGGAACTCTCTCTCGAGGAGTACCTCAACCTCGCCAAAAGCGATCCCATGGCGTACGCCAGCCCCGCAGAACGCATGCTGGCGGCCATAGGCGAACCCGAAATCGTGGATACGCGCAACGACCCACGTCTTTCCCGTTTGTTTTCCAACCGGACCATCCGACGCTACCCGGCGTTCCAGGAGTTCTACGGCATGGAGGACGTGATCGGACAGATCGTCGCGTTCTTCAAGCATGCCGCGCAGGGACTGGAAGAGCGCAAGCAAATCCTTTATCTGCTGGGCCCGGTGGGCGGCGGCAAGTCGTCCATCGCGGAGCGGCTCAAGTCGCTGATGGAGGCCTATCCCATCTACGCCTTGAAGGGCTCGCCGGTCAACGAATCGCCGCTCGGACTGTTCCATCCGGAACGTTTCGGCGACACGCTTGAAAAGGAATACGGCATTCCCCGGCGCTACCTGAGCGGCATCATGTCGCCCTGGGCCGTGAAGCGCCTGAAGGAGTTCGACGGCGACATTTCGAAGTTCCGCGTCGTGCGCCTGAACCCGTCGGTGCTGCGCCAGATCGCCATCGCCAAGACCGAACCCGGCGACGAGAACAACCAGGACATTTCGTCGCTGGTGGGCAAGGTCGACATCCGCATGCTCGATCGCCACTCGCAGGATGATCCGGACGCCTACAGCTACTCCGGCGGGCTGTGCCTGGCCAATCAGGGGCTGCTGGAATTCGTCGAGATGTTCAAGGCCCCGATCAAGATGCTGCACCCCTTGCTGACGGCGACCCAGGAAGGCAACTTCAAGGGCACCGAGGGCTTTTCCGCGATCCCGTTCAACGGCGCCATCCTGGCCCACTCGAACGAATCGGAATGGCAGACCTTCCGCAACAACAAGCACAACGAGGCGTTCCTCGACCGTATCTACATCGTCAAGGTGCCTTACTGCCTGCAGGTCTCGGAAGAGGTCCGCATCTACGAAAAGCTGCTGCACCACAGTTCGCTGTCGACGGCGCCGTGCGCGCCGGGAACGCTGGACATGATGGCGCAGTTCTCGGTCCTGACGCGCCTGAAGGAACCCGAGAATTCCAGCATCTATTCGAAGCTGCGCGTCTACGACGGCGAAAGCCTGAAGGACGTTGATCCCAAGGCCAAGGCCTTGCAGGAATACAAGGACTATGCCGGCACGGACGAAGGCATGACCGGGGTGTCGACGCGTTTCGCGTACAAGATCCTGTCCAGCGTCTTCAACTACGACCAGACCGAAGTCGCCGCCAACCCGGTGCACCTGATGTACGTGCTCGAGCAGCGGATCGGCCGCGAGGACTATCCCGAGGAAATCCGCCGGCGCTATCTTGAATTCATCAAGGGCTACCTGGCGCCGCGCTACGCGGAATTCATCGGCAAGGAAATCCAGACCGCCTACCTCGAGTCGTACTCGGAATACGGCCAGAACATCTTCGACCGCTACGTGACCTTTGCCGACTGCTGGATCCAGGACGAGGAATTCCGCGACCCGGAAACCGGCGAAAGCTTCGACCGCAGCGCGCTCAACGACGAACTGGAAAAGATCGAGAAGCCGGCTGGCATTGCCAACCCGAAGGATTTCCGCAACGAGATCGTCAACTTCGTGCTGCGGGCGCGGGCCAACAACAACGGCCGCAACCCGACCTGGACCAGCTATGAAAAGCTGCGCGAAGTGATCGAGAAGAAGATGTTCTCGAACACCGAAGACCTGTTGCCGGTGATCTCGTTCAACGCCAAGGCGTCGGCCGAGGACAAATCCAAGCATCAGAGCTTCGTCGATCGCATGGTCGAAAAGGGCTACACGGAAAAGCAGGTCAGGCTGCTGTGCGAGTGGTATCTCCGTGTGAGGAAGTCTTCCTGAGCGAGGTGAATCATGAATTCACTCATCGATCGCCGTCTTAACGGGCGCAATAAAAGCGCCGTCAACCGGGAGCGTTTTCTCCGGCGTTACAAGAACCAGATCCGCAAGGCGGTACACGGGATGATCCGTGACCGCTCCATCCAGGACATGGACCAGGGCGGGGAGATCAACCTGCCCGCCCGCGACATCTCCGAGCCGTCCTTCCACCACGGCCAGGGCGGCGACCGCGAGATCGTGCACCCTGGCAACCGCGAGTTTGCCAAGGGCGACACCTTCGACCGGCCGCAGGGCGGGCAGGGGGAAGGCGGCTCCGAGCCGGGCGAAGGCGAATCGGTCGACCAGTTCACCTTCAGCCTGTCGCGGGCCGAATTCCTGAACCTGTTCTTCGAGGACCTGGAGCTGCCGCACATGGCGCGCACGCAGCTGGGCGAGGTCAGCCAGAAGAAATGGCAACGCGCCGGCTACACGACCACGGGTTCGCCCAGCATGCTGAGCATCAGCCGCACGCTCAAGTCCTCGCTGGCGCGGCGCGTGTCGCTGGGTGTAAAGGCGCGCGCCGATCTCGAGGATGCCGAGGAGCGCCTGGCCAAGGCGCTCGAAGCAGGCGCTCCCGCCGACGAGATCAAGGCGCTGGAGCAGGATGTCGAAGGCTGCCGCGAACGCCTGGCCCGCGTACCGTTCCTGGATGACCTGGACCTGCGCTACCGCAACCGGGTGTCGGTGGCCATCCCCATGGCGCGCGCCGTCATGTTCTGCCTGATGGACGTGTCGGGCTCCATGGACGAAAACAAGAAGGATCTGGCCAAGCGCTTCTTTTCGCTGCTTTACCTGTTCCTGTCGCGCAAGTACGAACACGTGGACCTGGTCTTCATCCGCCACACCGACAACGCCGAGGAAGTCGACGAACATACCTTCTTCTACGATCCCAAGAGCGGCGGCACCATCGTGCTGTCGGCGCTGGAACTGATGCGCGAGATCCTGGAGAAGCGCTATCCGCCGACCGCCTGGAACGTGTATGCGGCGCAGGCCAGCGACGGCGACTCGTTCGGTGCCGACGCGGGCAAGAGCGCGCGCTTCCTGGCCGAGCACCTGCTGCCGGCCACGCGCTACTTTGCCTACATCGAAGTACCCGACTCGCAGGAGGCGCGCAAGAGCAGCCTGTGGGCGGAATATGAACAGAAACTGGAGCCGCATTTCGTCATGCGGCGCATCTGCGAACGCGGCGAGATCTTCCCCGTGTTCCATGACCTGTTCAAAAAGGAAACCGCATGAATGCCATCGTGGGAGCGCTCGTGGAACCGGAGGCCGCCGGCAGCGCCCGGCCCATCTCCCAGGGTTCCGAATGGACCTTCGAACTGATCCAGTCCTATGACGACGCGATCTCCAAGGTCGCCGCCGAATACGGACTGGACACCTACCCGAACCAGATCGAGGTAATCACCTCGGAACAGATGCTGGACGCCTACGCGTCGGCCGGTCTGCCCATCGGCTATCCGCACTGGTCGTACGGCAAGGAATTCATCCGCAACGAGCAGTTCTACCGCCGCGGCATGCAGGGGCTGGCGTACGAGATCGTCATCAACTCCAACCCTTGCATCTCCTATCTCATGGAAGAGAACTCCATGACGATGCAGGCGCTGGTGATCGCCCACGCCTGTTACGGCCACAACTCGTTCTTCAAGGGCAATTACCTGTTCCGCCAATGGACCGACGCCGACGGCGTGCTGGACTATCTGGTCTTCGCGCGCAAGTACGTCATGTCCTGCGAGGACCGCTACGGCATCGATGCGGTCGAAGCCTTGCTCGACTCCTGCCACGCGCTCTCGCACCACGGCGTGGACCGCTACAAGCGCCCGACGCCCATTTCCTACAAGGAAGAGGCCGCGCGCCAGGCCGAACGCCAGGAGCACGCCCGGCTGCAGTACAACGACCTCTGGCGCACCCTGCCGCGCCTGGAGGCCGACAAGGACACGCACGTCGAGGCCTCGGTGTTCCCGCCGGAGCCCGAAGAGAACCTGCTGTATTTCATCGAGAAGTACTCGCCCAAGCTCGCGCCGTGGCAGAAGGAGCTGGTGCGCATCGTCCGCAAGATCGCGCAGTACTTCTATCCGCAGACCCAGACCAAGGTCATGAACGAAGGCTGGGCCACGTTCTGGCACTACACCATCCTGAACCGGCTGCATGAAAAAGGCCTGGTCAACGACGGCTTCATGATGGAGTTCCTGCAAAGCCACACCAACGTGGTCAGCCAGCGCGGCTTCGATGAGCGCGGCTACGGTGGCATCAACCCGTACGCGCTGGGCTTCGCGATGATGTCCGACATCCGCCGCATCTGTGAGGCGCCCACGCCCGAGGACCGGCGCTGGTTCCCCGACATCGCCGGCGGCGACTGGCTGAAGACGCTGGACTTCGCCATGCGCAACTTCAAGGACGAGTCCTTCATCTCGCAATACCTGTCGCCGCGCCTGATCCGCGAGTTCCGTTTCTTCGCGATCTCCGACCACCAGGCCAACCCCAAGCTCGAAGTCGCCGCCATCCACGACGACGAAGGCTACCGCGACATCCGCCGCCTGCTGGCCGCGCAACACAACCGCGACAACATGGTGCCGGACATCCAGGTGGTGAGGTTCAACCGCGACTCGGATCGATCGCTGGTGCTGCGTCATCTGAAGAGCCGCGGCCGTCCGCTGGCGGGCGAGGACGCCGAACAGGTGATGAAGCACCTGGCCCGGTTGTGGGGCTTCAGGGTGCGGCTGGAGGAAACCGAGCCGGACGGCACCGTCAGCTCCTATCGGGAACAGGACCCGCCCGCGTCGGCCTCCTGACGGCTGAGCGGGGGGCAGGGGATGCTTACAGCGTCCCCTTTTCTTTGTGCGCTTGTCGGCGTTATGCGAAATCTGCTAGAATCGCGGATTCGCATTTTCTGCAGCGGCTTGCCCGCAGCGAAAATCGCAGATAGGACAGGTGGCCGAGTGGTTGAAGGCGCACGCCTGGAAAGCGTGTATACGTCAAAAGCGTATCGGGGGTTCGAATCCCCCTCTGTCCGCCAGGATTCGCACAGCAATGCCGTGCACCGAAAAACCCGCAAGCGCCCAAGCCTTGCGGGTTTTTTGTATTTGCGCGGCATAAAAAAAAACGCCGCCCGGCGTCAACGTGCCGGGCGGCGTTTTTAACCGGAACGCTTACGCGCCCACCGGCTTCCCATCAGTACGCCGCACCACCACCGTCGCGGAACGCGCATCGCCGCCGCCGGCGCGCAGGGTGTTCCACGCCTGGTTCGGGTGCTGGATGTTGATGAAGAACGTGGTCAGGTCCGGCGTGTAGGCGATGCCGGTAATCTCGCAGCCCAGCGGGCCGACCAGGAAGCGCTTGGATTCGCCGGTCTTCTGGTCGATGTAGTACATCGAGTTATTGCCGAAGAAGTCCGTGGTCGAGGCGCTGGTGCCGGCGTCGGTCTGGACCCACAGGCGGCCCTTGGGGTCGACGCGGATGCCGTCGGGACTGGAGAAGGTGTCGCCGTTGACGTTGCCGGTCAGGTTGGCGGCCACGCCGTCGGCCTTGTCGCGGCCGGCCAGCAGCAGCAGGTCCCACTCGAAGGTGGTGGCCAGGGGCGAGTCGCCGCGCTCGTGCCAGCGGATGATGTGGCCGTGCGAGTTGCTGACGCGCGGGTTGGCGGCGCTGGTGCGCTTGCGGCTGCCGTTGTTGGTCAGCGTGCAGTACACGGTCTTGTCCACGCCCACCGTGATCCACTCGGGGCGGTCCATCAGCGTGGCGCCGGCGACGCGGGCGGCGGCCCCGGTGTTGACCAGCACGTCGGCCTGCGTGTTGAAGTTGACGAGCTTGCCGGTGATCACGGTGCCGCTGGCGACTTGCGTGAAGTTGCCCGGATCGGTGGCGCCGGCGGTCAGGTTGTTCTTGCCTACCGTCAGTTCGACCCAGTTGCCGCTGCCGTCGTCGTTGAAGCGCGCGGCGTACAGCGTGCCTTCGTCCAGCAGGCCCATGTTGGCGGCGCGGTTGGCCGGGTCATAGGGTTTGCTGGGCACGAACTTGTAGATGCAGCCGGGCGTGGTGTCGTCGCCCATGTAGAAGGCGACGCGGTTGTTCTCGTCCAGCATGAAGGCCGTGTTCTCATGGCTGAAGCGGCCCATCGCGGTGCGCTTGACGGCGGTCGAGTCCGGGTTCTGCGGATCGATCTCCACCACCCAGCCATAGCCCTGGTCGGCCGGCTTGCCGGCGTCGCCGGTCTTGTAGTGGTAGTTGTTGAGCGTCTCTTCGCAGGTCAGGTACGTGCCCCAGGGCGTGTCGCCGCTGGCGCAGTTGTTCAGCGTGCCGACGACGGTGTCGCCGACCAGCGACTTGGCCGGGCCGCTGACGTTGTAGACGGTGTTGCCGGTGTAGCGCTTGTTGTAGCGCGAATCGGTCTTGACGGCCCAAACGCCGTTGGCGCCGCGGGCGATTTCGATGACGGATACGCCGACGTTGGACAGGCGGGTCTTCACGCCCTCGACGCTCTGGTCCAGGGTCTCGTCGTCCAGTGATTCGTGGTTCAACACCAGCAGGCCGCCCTGGTTGGGGTCGACGCCGGGCAGGGCATAGAAGTGCATGCCGTCATGTTGGCCGCCGGATTGGGTTTCCGTGGCGGGATAGGACTGCGGCACGCCGGCGTAGCCGACCGAGCCGATCATGCACTTGTCGCCGGCGGAATACAGCACTTCAGCCACGTAGCCCGCGGGTACGGTGACGGTGTCGGCGACGATCTTGTCGGCCAGCGGGGTGAACGTGACGGAGTAGTCGGGGCCGGGGGTCGGCTTGGAGCCGCCTTCGCCCGGTTCGTTGCCGGAGGGGGCGTCATCGTTATCGTCATCGTCGCTGCCGCCACAGGCGGTCAGCAGGGTCGATGCGCCGAACACGGACAACATTGACAGGCCGAAGCTGTTCTTCAGCAAAGTGCGGCGCTGGGGATTCGCGGCGACGATCTCGTCGAACATCTGCCCGGGGACGGTGACTTCACCTTGGGCTTCGCGATAGGGGGCGCGCAATTTATCAGTCAAGTGGGACATTCCAACCTCATAGAGTCGCGAACGAGTCGCTCAGTTATCTGTAAGCAAAACGAAAGCGAGGTTAAAGGTCGGTCGTTACAAGGGGGTGACGATAGTGTGAAGTCCTTGTGGTGGGATGAGTAGTCCGCCGCCTGGCCGAGTTGCGGTTCGACGCAAGGCCGAGGCGGCGGTCGAGGACGGCTTAACCGCGCGTGCCGACGATGGGTGTGACGTCCAACACATACATCTGCCGCTCGCCTTCATGCACGGAGTCGATGCAGACCTGGGTGCCATCGCGGCTCCAGCGCGGATGCAGGTCGCAGCGGTTTTCCTTGGACAGATCGGGATCGGCGTAGAAACTGCCCAGCGAGTGGCGCAGGCCGGTCCGCATGTCGTAGAGGAACAGGATGCGCTCGTGCGTGGTTGAGTCCGGATAGGTGTCGCTGAGCAGCCAGCGCGTGCTCACGGGCGAATAGGTCATGTGGCCGTTCTCGGTCAGCACGCCATCGCCCACGACCTGGACCGCGCCGCCGGGCGCGTCGCGGTAGAGGTGGTAGTGGATGCTGCCGTCATGCGGGCCCCACACGATGATGGTCTGGTCGTCGCGCCACAGCGGATGCGAGATCTGGTATTCGGATTTCTCGTAGTCGAAGGTGCCGACCGCGCTGGGATCGAAGTCGTTGGCCAGTTGCGGCAGCGGATGGTCGGAGCATTCCAGCAGGCGCATGTCGCTGCCGTCGGCATTCATGGTGATCAGCCGGTGCAGGAAGCAGGTCTCGTCCTTGACGCGTTCGGTCCAGCGGTGCAGGAACAGGATGCGCGAGGACGACGGATTGATCTCGATGTGGCTGACCCAGTGGATGGCGCGTTCCATCGAGTCGCGCGGATGGAAGTTGCGCAGGTCGGCGTAGCTGACCAGCAGGCGATGCGCACCGCTTTGCAGGTCCATGCTATGGATGCCGTCGTCGGCCGGGGCATTGGATACCGGGCCGGGCGCGTGTTCGCTGTAGCCGATGGTCTCGTGCGTGATGTAGAGGCGGCGGTAATCCACGCAGAGCGCATAGCGGCTGTTGGGCGCGGCCACGTAGATGGGCAGCGGCAGGTGGCGCGTCTGGCCGGTGGCGACGTTGTGGACCGCGGAGCGCAAGCCCGGATAGAAGCCGCTGTCGTCGTCGCGGCGGCAGTTGTAGATCATCTGCGGCTCGGACTCGCCGTCCAGCCATTGCAGCTGGCAGCCCATCTGCCAGTTCCAGGCCGTGGTGCTGCCGACGGCGTGGTAGCGGTCGCCGTCCTGCAGGTCGAAGTAACCCACCTCGGCGCTCAGCTCTGGCGTGAGCCGCGCGTCCTTGAACGGCGTGCGGTTGGCCAGCAGATAGCGGCCGTCGCGATGCCAGACGGTCTTGTTGTAGTAGCCGAAGAAATGATGGTGCGGCGTGGTGCCCAGGCGGCGGCAGGCGATGGGCGTGGCGAGCATGCGGTTCATGGATGGCGGAGCAAGGATGAAATCGGAAAGAAAAAAGGGCGGCGCAGGCGCCGCCCCGGGCGTTCAGCCCGCGGTGATGTGTTCGGTCTCGATGACCTTGTTCCAGCGGGCGCGTTCGCGTTCGACGAAGGCGCGCGCGTCGGCGGGGCTGTTGCCCACCGGGGTCATGCCCAGGCGCTCCAGGCCTTCACGGAATGCCGGGTCGGCGTAGATGCGGCGCAGGTCGTCGCTGATCTTTTCGATCAGCGCATCGGGCACGTCCTTGCTGGCGGCCAGCGTGGTCCAGGACGTCACCGTCAGGCCGGGCAGGCCGGCTTCGGCGGCGGTGGGCACGTCGGGCAGGGCCGGCGAGCGCGTGGCGCCGGTGATGGCCAGCGCTTTCAGCTTCTTGGCCTGGATGTAGCCGATGGTGGTGGGCACGTTCTCGAACAGCAGCTGGATCTGGCCGCCCAGCAGGTCGTTGGTGGCGGCGGAACTGCCGCGGTACGGGATGTGCACGATGGGAGCCTGTGCGGCCATCTTGTAGAGCTCGCCCACCATGTGCACGGACGAACCCACGCCGGCCGAGCCGAAGTGCAGCGTTTCCGGCTTGGCCTTTGCCAGCGCGGTGAGTTCGGCCAGGGTGTTGGCTTCCAGCGCGGGGTTGGCCACCACCACGTGCGGCATTTCGGCCACGATGGTGATCAGCTTCAGATCGCGGGCCGGCTGGTAGTTGAGGTTCTTGTAGACCCCGTAGGTGGCATGCAGGCCGATGGAGCCGAGCAGCAGGGTGTAGCCGTCCGGCCCCGAGTCGGCGACGAACTTGCCGCCGATGTGGCCGCCGGCGCCGGGGCGGTTTTCCACCACCACCGATTGGCCGTAGAGCTTGCCCAGGTGTTCGGCCAGCAGGCGCCCCTGGATGTCGGAGCTGCCGCCCGCGGTGAAGGGCACGATGATGCGCACCGGGCGGTCGGGATAGTTGGCTTGCGCATGCGCGGCCAGCGGCAGGGCGGCTGCCGTCAGGCCCAGGCACAGCGTTTGCAGGAGTTGGCGCCAGGAGCGGCGGAGGTTCATGTGGTTTCCCGTGGAAGGTTGGGTAGCGCGGGGGGCGCATCTGGCGGCGCCCTTGGGAAAACCAGTGTAGGAGTCGGCGGGTATTTGAAAAAATTCTTTTTTCAACATAGGCTATGCAAGTTTGCTATACATTGCCCCGCCATGAGCCGACCCCTGAATTTCCGCCAGATCGAAGCCTTCCACGCGGTCATGCTGGCCGGCACCACTACCGGCGCGGCGCAGATGCTGCGCACCACCCAGCCCTCGGTCAGCCGGCTGCTGGCGCAGGTGCAGCAGGCCAGCGGCCTGAAGCTGTTCGACATGGAGCGCGGACGCTTGCGGCCCACGCGCGAGGCCAAGGACTTGTTCGATACCGTGCAGCGCCATTTCGTGGGGCTGGAGCGCATCGAGGACCGCGTCGCCGCGATGCGGCGCAGCGGCAGCGGCGTGTTGCGGCTGGCCTGCACCCCCGCGCTGGGGCTGGGCGTGCTGCCCGGCGCGATCGAGACCTTTGCGCAGCGCTATCCAGAGGTCCACATCAACATGCAGACCGTGGGCAGCCAGTATCTGCGGGAAGGGCTGCTGCACGGCACCTACGACCTGGTGGTGACGACCGCGCCCATGGACGGCGCGCAGCTGGAAATGCGGGTCTTGCATGAAAGCGCGGCGGTTTGCGTCATGAGGCCGGACCATCCGCTGGCCGCGCAGCCGTCCGTCGACATCATGGACCTGGACGGGCGCCGCCTGCTGGTGCTCAATGCGGATGACGACGTCTATCTGCAACTGCGCGGCGCGATGCAGGAACACCGGGCGCAGCCCGCCTCGGAAATCGAGACCACCTATTCATCCACCATCTGCGCGCTGGCTGCCGCCGGCAGCGGCTTGGGCGTGGTCAATCCCTACATTGCCGCGGTGTTCGCAGACCGTTTGGCGATACGGCCGTTCACGCCGCGCCTGCCGGTGCGCGTCAGCATGGCTTACCCCGCACAGACCGCGCCGTCGTCGGTGACCGAAGCTTTCGTGGAGATCCTGGCGCGCGGCTTTCAGGCGCAGCCGGGCGCGGCCTGAGCGCTGCGGAGGCCGCGCCCGGCTCGCGTATCATCTTGCTATCGCGCCGGCTCAGCTCTTGCGGTTTTCGTAAGAAGTATCCAGCACGTCATCTTCCGGGGTGATGATGCCGGGTTCGCCGGGTTCCGCAACGGCGCGTCCGCGCCGCGGCATGCCGGCGACCTCCTTGCTGTGGTCCGCCATCGGCAGGATTTCGGTGCCTTTGCGCGGGTCGACGGCGACGGGGTGTTCCGTTTCGGCGGCCTTGGCCGCCTGCGGATCGGGGGCGGTTTTCAACATGATGTCTGCTCCGCTTGCGGGCGTCCCGGGATGGCGACGCGCCTGGTTGCCACTTCCATCTTAGGGCCGCGCGGCCTGCCCGGAGCAGGAATGCCTGTCACGTTTGCAAGGGGCTGTTGCAGGAGCTCGAACCTTATAATTTCCGACGCCTCGCGGCTTGCCGCAAGCCGCCCGGTTTCTCACTTTCCATACGCCTACCTTGACTGAATCCGTCGAACGCTCCGTCCATGCTGAACTCGTTGCCGTGCTGGTCGCCGTCACCAACGGCGAGCCGCGGGTGCTGACGACCGACGATGCGCGCGCCTTGCCGGCTGGCCCCTTCGAACTGTCGCACCGTTCGCTGCAGGCCGGCCTGCGCGCCTGGGTGGAGGAGCAGACCCATCACCCCTTGGGTTACGTGGAGCAGCTCTACACCTTCGCCGACGGCGACCGCTCCGATGAATCGGGTGCGCGCGTGATGTCGGTCAGCTACCTGGGCCTGACGCGCGAGGCTGGCGAGACCGGCGTGGCGCAAGTGGGCTGGCAGGATTGGTACCGCTACTTCCCCTGGGAGGACCGGCGCGCAGGCACGCCCGCGCTGGTGGAAGACATGATCGTGCCGCGCCTGGCCGCCTGGTGCGAAGACAGTAGCGATGCGGCCGTGCGCATGCGCCGCCGCCAACGCGCCGCCATCACCTTCGGGCTGGACGGCTCGCCCTGGAACGAGGACATGGTGCTGCAGCGCTACGAGCTGCTGTTCGAAGCGGGGCTGGTGCCCGAAGCGGCGCGGCGCGGAGGCAAGGGCGCCGTGGTGCCCGGCGAACCCATGCGCCACGACCACCGCCGCATCCTGGCCACCGGCATCGCCCGGCTGCGCGCCAAGATCAAGTACCGGCCCGTGGTGTTCGAATTGATGCCCGCGCAGTTCACCTTGCTGCAATTGCAGCTGGCCGTGGAAGCGCTGGCCGGGCGCGGCCTGCACAAGCAGAATTTCCGCCGCCTCATCGAGCAGCAGGCGCTGGTCGAAGAGACCGGCGAAATGGCCACGGGCACGGCCGGCAGGCCGGCCAAGCTGTTCCGTTTTCGCCGTGACGTGCTGCTGGAGCGCGCTATTGCGGGGAGCAAGTTGCCGCTGTCTCGGGCAATGTGACGTTGAGATGCGTCACGCTTGAGAGTCCAAGTCACCCAAGAGTTTTAGCGGCTCTCGCGGGTGTGCCACAGCCGTAGCACGTGGACAACCGCATCCTGGATTTCGTAGCGAATCTCGTACTCTCCAACCAGGATTCTTCTCACCTCTCGTGGTTCGAATTGGAACAGTTGTTCGCCAATACGCGGGTTGGTCTGCAGGATGGTTGGCGCTTTGGCCAACGCCTGCACAGCCCTGGTGGCAGCGGATTTGTTTACTGGGGCCAGGAATTCATACAAGCGCACTAAGTCGGACAGCGCTTTGCTGGTCCATTTGAGCGTCATCAACGTGGCACCGGCAGCGGCTCGTCAGTGCCCAGGCTTTCCGCCCACGCCTGCACAGCCAGATGGTCGACGACGCGGCCCGCGTCTACGTCGGCCAATGCTTCCTGGGTTAGCCGATCGCGTTCCTCTTCCTGGGCGATCCAGGCCGAAAGCGCCTGTTTCATGATCCAGCCGCGCGAGCGTTCAAGCCGTGTGGCCATCTGATCGACCTTGTCGGCAAGCGGAAGCGGCACGTGTGTGGTTAGAACTTTGGTTGCTGCTGTCATGTTGCACCTTTAATAAGAACTTGATCTTGCCTGCTCCTGGCGACGCCGTGATTAGCGCGAGGCAGATGTCGGACTCGATGACACGCTAATGATCTCGAAATAATCACAGTGATTAAAATTTAATCGATCACTCAAGCCATTTCAAACTGGACGGAAAATGGCTGACGCTTGACAAGCCTTATGCTCGTCTCTAGCATAAGTGGTGCGCAATCCCCGCGCGCCTTTTTTTAACTGGTAAATACTCAAAATGAGCATTAAAGCCGAAGCGCCTCAGACCACCGCCCGACTGCCCGTTCCCCCTCTGCCGGAAGTCATGCTGGAGCCGCTGGTGCGCGCGGCCTTGCTCGAGGATCTGGGACGCGCCGGGGACCTGACCACCGATGCCATCGTGCCCGCCGACGCCACGGCGCAGACCCGTTTGGTCGCGCGCCAGGAAGGCGTGCTGGCCGGGCTGGACCTGGCGCGCCTGGCGTTTCGCGCCATGGACCCCGCCATCAAGTTCGAGGTCGCGCTGCGCGATGGCAGCGAACTGCAGCCGGGAACGGAAATCGCCCGCATCAGCGGCAACGCGCGCGCCATGTTGACGGCCGAGCGCGTGGCGCTGAACTTCCTGTGCCACCTGAGCGGCGTGGCCAGCGCCACCGCGTCCATCGCCCGCGCCATTGAAGGCTACGGCGCCCGCGTCACCTGCACCCGCAAGACCATGCCGGGCCTGCGCGCCGTGCAGAAGTACGCGGTGCGCGTGGGCGGCGGCAGCAATCACCGCCACGGCCTGGACGACGCGGTGCTGATCAAGGACAACCACATCGCGCTGGCGGGCGGGGTCGCGACGGCGGTCGAGCGCGCGCGCGCCGGCATCGGCCACATGGTCAAGATCGAACTGGAAGTGGACACGCTGGAACAGCTGGAAACGGCGCTGTCTCTGGGCGTGGATGTGGTGCTGCTGGACAACATGAGCCTGGACGATCTGCGCCGCGCAGTGGCCATGGCGCGCGGCCGCGCCATTACTGAAGCCTCGGGCCGCATCACGCCCGAAACCGCCGCCGCGGTGGCGGCCACCGGAGTGGACCAGATCGCGGTGGGTTGGATCACCCATAGCGCCAAGGTGCTCGACATCGGTCTGGACGCCTGAGCCTTTCCGCCGGCCGCCGGCCGGCATTGCCCATGTCCCCGCGCGCTTGCCGCGCAGGGACGCTTGCAAGCCCGCATCATGAATCGCCTGCTTAGCTCTGTTCTTGCGTTCCTGGTTTTGCCCCTGGCCGCCTGCGGCAATTCGCCTTCGGGCGAAGCGCCCAAGGACGCCGCGTATCCCTCGCACCCCATCACCATCGTGGTGACGTTTCCGCCGGGCGGCGGCACCGACTTGCTGGCGCGCCGCATTGGCGCGAGCCTGCAGGAGCAGTTTGGCATGGCGGTCGTGGTGGAAAACCGTCCTGGCGCCAGCGGCAACATCGGCGCGCGCGCCGTGGCGGAAGCCCCTGCCGACGGCCATACGCTGCTGATGGTCAACAGTTCCTTCGCGATCAATCCCGGGGTTTACAGCAATCTAGGCTTCGCGCCCAAGCGGGACTTTGCGGCGGTCATCAACGTGGCCTTCGTGCCGTCCGTGTATGTGGTGCCGGCGGTTTCGCCCTGGCGCAGCCTGGACGATGCGCTGGCCGCCGCCACGCCGGACCGGCCGCTGGCGTTCGCGTCCTGCGGCAACGGCACGCCGCAGCACCTGGCCGGCGAGATGCTGGCGCGCGCCACCGGCGCGCCTCTGCAGCACGTGCCTTACAAGGGTTGCGGACCGGCGCTTACCGACGTGACCGCGGGCCAGGTCGGGGTCGGCGTGGTCACCGCGTCCAGCGCCGCGCCTTTGATTGCGGCCGGCAAGTTGCGGGCGCTGGCCGTGACCTCGCCGGCGCGTTCGCCGTTGTTGCCGTCGGTGCCGACGGTGGCCGAGCAGGGCGTGCCCGGCTACGCGCTGGACCAGTGGCACGGCCTGCTGGCGCCGGCAGCCACGCCGCCCGCGGTGGTGGCCAAGCTGAATGCGGCGGTGGCGAAGATCGTCCAGCGCCCCGATGTGCAGGCGGCGTTGCGTGAACAGGGCTTCACGCCGGCCAGCAGCACGCCGCGGGAATTCCAAGCCATGATCGATGCGGATATCGACCGTTATACCGCCTTGACGCAGGCGATCGGCCTACGCGCCGACTGAGCCGGGCGCAGGCCGGCCAGCCTCAGGCCACGGCGGCCCGGGCGTGCTGCTCGAGCTGTTCCTTCAGGCCCGGCTGCAGCTTGAGCTGGCGCGCCAATTCGTCCAGATAGGCGCGTTCCATATAGCTTTCCTCGTCCACTACCAGCAGGCTGGCCAGGTACATCTCGGCCGCCATTTCCGGCGTCTGCGCGGCTTGCGCGATCACGGACGGATCCAGCGGGCGCGACAGTTCGGCTTCAAGCCAGCGACGGTCTTGCGCGTCCGAAGACAGCTTGGACAACTCGGTTTCGAGCAGCGCGCGTTCTTCCGGGCCGATGTGGCCGTCGGCCTTGGCCGCGCCGATCATGGCCGTCAGCACCGCCGTGCTGTGCTGCTCGGCCTGGGGCGCGGGCAGGCGGTCCAGCGTCTGCGGGGGAGCGGCAGGCGCGCCGGCCTGGCTGCGTTGCCAGTCGCCATAGGCGCGGTAGGCCAGGGCGCCCAGCGCCGCCATGCCGCCGTACATGGCGACCTTGCCGCCGATCTTGCGGGCCTTCTTGCTGCCCAGCAGCAGTCCCAGGGCGCCCGCGCCCAGCGCGCCGCCGCCGAGGCCTGTCAGGAAGGACGAGCCCTTGCCACCCGTGGCGTTCTGCACCCGGCTGGTGGTGTCCGACAGCAGCCCTTGCCCGGACTGCAGCAGTTGATCGAGGAGTTGTCTGGCGCTCATGCGGCCCCCTTTAAAGTTTGCTCAGGTATTGCGGATAGAGATATCCGACCGGAGTGGGCGGCAGAAGTTCAGCTTACAGTCAGTTGCTTCTGCCTGGGTCGTCCTTGCGCGCCCGCCAGGTGATACAACGTGGTCTGGGGGCGGCCGCGGCGGCCGCCCGTCAGGACCCGTTACCAGGAGACAGGACCCATGAGCATCCGCGTGCGCCAGAATGCGCCCAACACGCTGCAATTCACCGCCACGGCCGAAGGCCACGATCTGCCGCTGGACATGCCCCAGCCTGCCGGCGCCGGCCCCGATCCTCACGACTACTTCGATACCGCGTTGGGCGGCTGCAAGGCCATGACTTTGATGGTCTACGCGCAGCGCAAGGGCCTGCCGTTGGAGTCGGTGGGAGTGGAGGTGGTGCGCGACGCCAGCGAGGAGCGCAAGGGGATCTACCGCTTGACGGCCAAGCTGACGCTGAACGGCGAGTTGTCCGACGCGCAGGTAGACGAATTGCTGGCGGTGGCCGAGAAGTGCCCGGTGCACAAGCTGATGACGGCGGTGGACGTGCAGGTGTCGACCGTGGTGGTGCAGCCGGCCTGACCAGGCCGGCTGCGGCGGCTGGGGCCGGCGGCCCCGCCGCGCGCGGACTCAGTCTTCCATGCCCGGGACGATGGTCGAGAAACCGGCGTCCACGTGGGTGATCTCGCCCGTCACGCCGGCGGCCAGGTCCGACAGCATGAAGGCGGCGACGTTGCCCACGTCTTCGATGGTGACGTTGCGGCGCAGGGGAGCCTGGGCTTCCACGAACTTCAGGATGGCCGAGAAGTCCTTGATGCCGCTGGCGGCTAGCGTCTTGATGGGGCCGGCGGAAATGCCGTTGGCGCGGATGCCGCGCGGGCCCAGCGCCGTCGCCAGGTAGCGCACGCTGGCTTCCAGCGAGGCCTTGGCCAGGCCCATGGTGTTGTAGTTCGGAACCACGCGTTCGGCGCCCAGGTAGGTCAGCGTCAGCACCGAGCCGTTGCGGCCTTCCATCAGCGGCAGGGCGGCCTTGGCCATGGCGGCGAAGCTGTAGGCCGAGATGTCGTGCGCGATGCGGAAGCCTTCGCGCGACAGGCCGTCGAGGAAGTTGCCGGCGATGGCTTCGCGCGGGGCGAAGCCGATGGAGTGCACCAGGCCGTCCAGGCCGTCCCAGTGCTGGCCGAGTTCGGCGAAGGCGCCTTCGATCTGGCTGTCTTCGGCCACATCGCAGGGCAGCACGATCTTGCTGCCGAATTCGGCGGCAAATTCGCCTACGCGGTCCTTGAAGCGGTCGCCCACGTAGGTGAACGCCAGTTCGGCGCCTTGTTGGTGACAGGCGCGCGCGATGCCGTAGGCGATGGATCGGTTGGAAAGCACCCCGGTGACCAGGATGCGCTTGCCGGCGAGAAAGCCCATATTTCTATCCTTTGATTTTTTCCCTCTGGAATCCGCCTATTTTAAGGAGTTTGCGCGGTTTCGCGATATGAAAATCCCTGGGACGCGTCCGACTGGCATGGGCCTCAGGACGGTTTTCCGGGCGGCGGGAACAGGCGTACGAAACTGGCGAGCAAGGGATCGCGCTGGTCGGCGCGCCAGACCAGCTCCAGGTCGAACGTCAGGTCTATGCCGCCGACTTCCTTGAAGACGACGCCGGCCGGGCCGTGTTGCCGGAACGAGGCGGGAATGACGGCGCAGCCCAGTCCGGCCGACACCAGGCCGAGGATGGTGGGAAGATCGGTCGCCACGGCGGCCGGGCGTGTCACCGGAATGCCGGCGGCCTTCAGGATGCGGACCAGCGCGTCATAGTGCGAGGGCGATCCGGCTCGCGGGAACAGGATGAATCTCTGGCCCGCCAGGTCCTTGAGCGTGCGGATCTTGCCGACGCTGCGCGCCACCGCCGCGGGCATGGCCAGCAGCATGCGGTCTTCATAGATTTTCATTCCTTCCACTTCGCCGTCGAGCGGAGAGCGCCAGGCGACGACGCCCGCGTCCAGCTCGTGGCGCTTGATCGCGTCGAGCTGCCAGGCCGACAGGCCGGATTCCAGCTGCACGTCGGTGTCGGGCGAGGCGCGCGACAGGGCGGCGATCGCCTGTCCCAGGCCGGGCAGCCAGCTGTAGCCGGGCATGATGCCGATCTTCAGCGAGCCCGCCTTGCCGTGGGCCGCCAGCGCCACCTGCGCCCGCAGGGTTACAGAACCCGCCAGCATCAGTTTCGCCTGGGCGAGCAGCGCCTCGCCGGCGCGCGTGAGCGCCACGCCGCGCGGCAAGCGCACCAGCAGTTGCGCGCCGAACTCCTCTTCCAGCGCCATCATCTGGCGCGACAGCGCGGGCTGGGCGATATGCAACGCTTTCGCCGCGCCCGCCACGCTGCCGGCTGCGCACACCGCCGCGAAATAGCGCAACTGCCTCAACTCCATGCCATGCCTCCTGGGCATATGTACAAAACATCAAAAGTATTTGTTGCTGATCGGTCAAATACCTATATTTTCCCGATCGAAACCCATAACGTATACCCAAAAGGTCTATGACGAAACCGACATTCCGCGAGTCGCCTCTATTGCGTGACCGGCGGGTCGCGCATCTGCCGGCGCGCAACCCGCACTGCGCGACGGCGTTCACCGACATCGATCTCGACGCGCCTGGACGCCAGGCGGGCTTCCTGCACATCCCGCAGTCGCCGCACGAAGACGCCTGGGGCACGGTGCGCATACCCATGGCGGTGCTGGCCAATGGCGACGGCCCCACCGTCATTCTGGAAGGCGGCAATCATGGAGACGAGTACGAAGGCCAGATCGTGCTGGGCGAACTCATCCGCGACCTGCCGCTGGACCGCGTCCGGGGCCGCCTGATCATCATGCCCGCGCTCAACGCGCCGGCGGCTGAAGCCGGCCTGCGCACCTCGCCGCTGGACGGCAAGAACCTGAACCGCACGTTTCCCGGCGACCATGCGGGCAGCATCACGGAACAGATCGCCGCCTACGTCAGCGACGAACTGTTCTCGCGCGGCGACGCGTTTCTCAGCCTGCATTCCGGCGGTTCGTCGCTGGACATCATTCCCAGCGCCCTGGTGCAGCCCTCGCAGGATGCCGCGCAAACCCAGCGCAACATCGATGCCGTGATGGCCTTCGGCGCGCCCTTCAACGTGATGCTGGACACGCTGGGCGACACGCGCACCAGCGTTGCTTCGGCGGTGGCGGCGGGGCTTACCTGCGTCAGCACCGAGATGGCGGGACGCGGCACCGTGACCGACAGCGCGCTCGCGCTGTGCCGCGCCGGCGCGCTGCGAGTGCTGGCGCATTGGGGTGTGCTGGACCAGGCTTGCGCCCAGCCGCTGGCGGCGCAGCCCGCGCCCCTGTGCAAGGTCAGCGGCGCGAAGTCCTATGTCATCGCCTCGGATCGCGGCGTGTTCGAGGCCTATCATCGGCATGGCGAGGCCGTCGAGGCCGGCCAGCCCGCAGGCCGAATCCACCAGACCTTCGATCCGCGGCGTGCGCCGGTTGAACTGGTTTACGGGACCAGCGGCGTCATCTTCGCCAAGCGCCATCCCGGCATCGTCGTGCCCGGCAACGTTTGTTGCGTCGTGGCCAGCGCGGTCTGATTTACTCATTCTTGAAGAACGGAACATGGCAATCCATATCGAAACCCCGGCGCTCGCATCCCGCGCCTTCTCCCTGCGCAGCGGCAAGGACGTGCGCCTGAAGATGGAGGCGCTGCAGCCCAGCGGCTCGTTCAAGGCCCGCGGCATAGGCCATGCGTGCCAGATCTACAAATCCCGCGGCGCCCGGCGCTTCATCTCTTCGTCCGGCGGCAACGCCGGGTACGCGGTGGCCTACGCCGGCCGCATGCTGGCCACGCCGGTGACCGTGGTGGTGCCTGCCACGACCTCGGAACGCGCCAAGAGCCTGATCCGTTCCGAAGGGGCGGAAGTCATCGTGCATGGCGCTTCCTGGATGGAAGCCAACGCCCGCGCGCTGGAACTCATGACGGAGGCGGACGCGTTCCTGCATCCCTTCGATGACCCCTTGCTGTGGGAGGGACACGCAACCATGATCGACGAGCTGGCCCGGCAAGGCGGCCGACCGGATGCGGTCATCTGCTCGGTCGGCGGCGGCGGCCTGCTGTGCGGCGTGGTCGAGGGCCTGCGGCGCAACGGCTGGGCGGACGTGCCGGTGATCGCGGCCGAGACGGCCGGCGCCGACTCCTATGCCCAGGCCCTGGGCGCGGGGGCGCCGGTGCTGTTGCCCGAGATCCGGTCCATTGCGACCTCATTGGGCGCGCGGCAGGTCTGCGACCGCGCGCTGGACCTGGCCAAGGAACATTCCATCGAGAGCGTGGTGGTGTCGGATGCCGCCGCGGTGGCGGCTTGCGAAGACGTGTTGCTGGAGCACCGCATCCTGGTCGAACCCGCCTGCGGCGCCTCGGTGGCGGCGCTGGACAGCGGTTCGGAGTTTCTGAAGAACGCCCGCTCGGTGGCGGTGATCCTGTGCGGCGGCGTGGGCGTCACGGCGGGCCAACTGGCGCAATGGAGCGCGCAGTTCGCGGGTGTTAGAGGTTAAGGAGTTGGTTTTGGCGCTTTCAGGGGGCGTCTTCGAGGACCGCTCCCTAGTGCCTCCATGTATCGACCTCAGTTCGTCTGCCAGCTGTCTCCGGGCATGATGCGTTTCATGAATTCGTCGAAAATAGGCACGGTAAATGCCGTGTCGCCATGAGTGGGACTCCAGAGCATGCCTTTGACAATCAGGGAGCCACGAACGGGTCCAAAGGAGGCAACGGGCCGGCCTAGCTGTTGCGCAATATCACCGGATCTGTGAGGGCCGGGTCCCAATTCCGCCATGGCGCGCAAGTACTTTTTTTCGGCTGGAGTAAGCCGATCGAATCGGACGCGAAAAAAACCCTCATCCAATGCTGCGACGGCTTCGCGAGACGCGTTCTCGACGTCTTCGGCAGTGATCGGGCTCGCCGTTGCGACATCCCATGCGCATTTTCCCCACTCTTGCAGGAAGTATGGATACCCCTGCGTTACGGCAATGATCGAATCGATCGCGGCTAGCTCAACTTCGACGTTCTCGTTGTTTGCCGGCACGTTGATGGCCAACGTTGCGTCAGCCGTGTTCAACGCCCCAATCTCGGCAAATTTGAACAGTCGTTCCGCATAGGACTTCGCCTGGCCCATGCGACCGCGCAGCTAAGGTAGTCCTGCGCCGACCAAGGTAACGGGCAACTGCTGTTGAGCACACCGGTGCAGCGCGGAGATCAGTGCCGCCAGTTGCGCTTCTTCAACGTATTGGAGTTCATCAATGAAGAGGGCGACCACGGTATCCGCTGCTCGGGCTGCACGGCCAACTTGCTCAAGCAGCGCTGCAAGGTCCTCTTCCAAGTCTCCGTTGTCGGCAAGACCGGGTTCTGGTTCGTAATCGAAGCCGACTTCGATGTCCGTAAACGAGACCTTGAGCCTTCTTGCGAAGCCGGCCAAACCTCTTAGCCCCCTGATCGCGATATCTTTGGCGGCCTCCACTCTGCTTAGGCGCAGGAGGGCCAAACGCAGTTGGGGCGCCAGTAGTGCTGGCAATGACTTGTTCTCAGGGGCCTCGACGCGAACGGTGTGCGCGCCTCTATCTTCCGCATCGGATCGCATCTTGTCCAAGAGCACTGTCTTTCCGACGCCGCGAAGGCCGAGCAACAAGACGCTCTTGGCTTGCTTGCCCAGCTTGAGGCGTTCCAAGCACACGCGCACGTCCTCGCGGATGTGGTCACGTCCCGCGAGTTCGGGAGGGGGACTGCCTGCGCCTGGCGCGTATGGGTTCAGGACAGGGTTCATGTGTACGGAAATTAGCGAAATTATCCTAAATCGATAATTTCACTAATTTCGCTATCAACAAGTCTAAGAGAAGAGAGCTAGGTATGCGGCAAGCGAACCTGCCAATCAATCTACTGCGGGCCGTTCCCTATGCAGCTTGTTGCGCTTGCGCTTGACGACGCATGGTTTCTCGGCCGATTGGGAGCAATTTTCCATAGAAATCACCGGCCGAAAATGGACCGACCCCAGAAGTCGGACACTAGTCCAACTTCTGGGGTCGTTTCATGGTGCGTCTTTATTGTTTCTGCGCCAATCAGCCGCGGGCGTTGGTACCCGGCACGCGCAGCTGCGAGCCCACCTTCAGGGCGCTGCCCTTGATGTTGTTGAGCGCGCGCAGCGCGTCGACCGAGGTGCCGTACTGCTTGGCCAGCGAGAACAGCGTGTCGCCCTGGCGCACCTTGTGGGTGCGGACATTGGGGCGGGCGCTGGCCACGCGGGCAGCCGGCGCCTGGGCGGCGCGGCCGCGCGGGGCGGCAGCCTTGTTGTCCGACGGCGCCGAGTCCAGTGCGCCCACCGGCGTGGCCAGCGAGGCCAGTTGGACGCCGCCCGTGCCGGGCTCGCCCGGCACCAGCAGGGATTGGCCGGAGGCGGATTTCTGGCGCGAACCGATGTCGTTGGTCTGGCGCAGCGTGGCTTCGCTCACGCCGAAACGCTTGGCGATCGAGGCGTAGGATTCGCCGCGGCGCGAGTGGTAGATCTTCCAGGCGCTGAGATCGCCCTTGTAGTTGGTCAGGTTGGCGTTGAAGATTTCGACACGGTCGGCCGGTAGCAGCAGGGTGGGGCCGTGGTCGCCGCGGATCACGGGGCGGTTGAACGAGGGGTTCAGGGCCTTGAATTCGTCCAGCGGCATTTCCGCCAGCTTGGCGGCGATTTCCAGGTCGATGTCGCTGTTCTTCTGGACCGTCACGAAGTAGGGCGTATTGCCCACCGGGGGCAGGGCCACCGCATAGCGCTGCGGATCGGCGATGATGTTCTTGATGGCCTGCAGCTTGGGCACGTAGTTGCGGGTTTCGTCGGGCATGTTCAGGGACAGGTAGTCCGTGCCCTGGCCGGCCGCTTCGTTCTTGGCCATGGCGCGTTGCACCGAGCCTTCGCCCCAGTTGTACGAGGCCAGCGCCAGGTACCAGTCGCCCTGCATTTCAAACAGCTTTTCCAGGTAGTCCAGCGCCGCGTTGGTCGAGGCGATGGGGTCGCGGCGCTCGTCGCGCCACCAGTCCTGCTTCAGGTTGAAGTGCTGGCCCGTGGCCGGCACGAACTGCCACAGGCCGGATGCCTGGGCGCGGGACAGCGCGGTCGGGTTGTAGGCGCTTTCGACGAAGGGCAGCAGCGCCAGCTCGGTCGGCAGGCCGCGGCGGTTGATCTCGTCGACGATGAAATACAGGTACTTGCCGGCCCGTTCCGCCATGCGCTGCACCGACTCGGGGTGGGACGCGTAGTAGTCGGTCCACTGCTGCGAGAGGTCGGTGTTCAGGTTGGGAATGGCGAAACCGCGGCGGATGCGGTCCCAGGCGTCGGCGGGCGGGTTGGTCAGGTCAACCGTCCGGGACGTGTCGCGGGCGATGTATCGCCCTTGCGAATTGGTGGTGAGGTTCTTGCTATCGGGGGCTTTGGTTCCTGCGCAACCGGCGAGGACTGCCAGCATGAGCGGCAGAAGGAGTCGGGATAGATTCATCAGGTTGTCACTTGAAATCGTTCTTCCATTCACGAAGGGAGGCAAAAACCTCTACCGGCGTAGCGTGGCTGCGGCCGGCCCAGCGCTCTGCGGCGTGGACGACCTCAACTTCTTGCGTGCGCAAAAACGGATTGGCCGCGCGTTCCTGCCCGATGGTGGACGGAAGCGTGGGAAGACCTTCTGCTCGTAATTGCTGGGCCTGCTGGTGCCACTGTTGCAGGCTGCGGTTGGCCGGATCGACTGCCAAGGCCCAGCGCAAGTTCGCTAAAGTGTACTCGTGTGCGCAAAAAACCTGTGTATCTGGCGGTAAAACAGCAAATTTCCCTAAAGAATCATGCATTTGCGCCGGAGTGCCTTCGAAAAGACGGCCGCAGCCCGCCGCAAACAGGGTGTCGCCGCAGAACAGAACCGGCTCCAGACCGGCCGCGCGGCCGTAGTAGGCGATGTGGCCGGCGGTGTGTCCGGGAACGTCCAGCACGGCCAGGTCCAGGTCCAGTTCCGGGATCGCCACGCGGTCGCCCTCCGCCAGGCGCACGTCGCAGCGCGGCAGCTGCTCATGCGCGGGGCCGTATACGGTGATGCCCTCGATGCGGGACAATTCCGGTACGCCGCCCACGTGGTCGCCGTGATGGTGCGTGAGTAGAATGGCGCGCAGTCTCAAGCCGTTCTGGGCCAGCCAGTGCAGCACCGGGCCGGCGTCGCCGGGATCCACCACGGCGGCTTCATTGCCGCGGACGATGGCCCAGATGTAGTTGTCATTGAAGGCGGGTAGCGGCAAGACCGCGGCGTTGCGATCGCGGCCGCCTGTGGGGGCGGTCAAGGCTTGCATGGGATTCGAAGGAATAGAACGTGGCAGAAGATACTCCGCCGATTGTAGAACTGGCCGAATGGTTCCAGACGCCGCCGGGACAGTACGTGCTGGCCTGGGAGCGGGCGCAGTTCGACGCGGCTGTCGCGGACGTGTTCGGATATTACGCCTGGCAGGTGGGCCTGGCGGACATGAATCTGCTGCGCGCCAACCGCATGCCCTTCAAGGGCTACGTGGGCGGCGAGACCCCGTCCGCGGAAAGCACGGCCGCCTGGCAGTCGCGGGTGGTGCTGGCCGAACCCGAGGCCTTGCCGTTCGAGTCCCAGAGCGTGGACCTCCTGATCCTGCCGCATGCCTTCGAGTGCGCGGAGGATCCCCACAACGTGCTGCGCGAGGTCGAGCGCGTGCTGGTGCCCGAAGGGCGGGTGGTGATCTCGGGCTTCAATCCCTGGAGCATGTGGGGCGCGCGCACGCGCATGCCCGGCATGGAACCCTGGCTGCCGCAGCCGCCGTCATCCCAGGTGTCCCTGCCGCGCCTGAAGGACTGGTTCAAGCTGCTGTCGCTCGAGGTCGAGAGCAGCCACTTCGGCTGCTACGCGCCGGCCTGCCGCAGCGAAAAGTGGCTGCAGCGCTGGTCCTTCCTGGAGTCGGCGGGCGCCCGCTGGTGGAGCGTGGGCGGCGCGGTCTATCTGGTGTCGGCCGTCAAGCGGGTGGCCGGCATGCGTATCATTGGCCCGGCCTGGAAGAAGGCCAAGCCCAAACGCGCCCGCGCCGCGTCCGTGGTGGTCAACCGCCACGCGGACGACGGCTCCTGATGGGCCCAGCCCCGCGCCGCGGGGCCAATTTTTTTGCAAGGAATACCAAGCAGCACCATGCAGGACGACAAAGCGAACGAGCAGAAAGTGGAAATGTGGACCGACGGCGCCTGCAAGGGCAATCCCGGTCCGGGCGGCTGGGGCGTGCTGATGCGCGCCGGCAGCCACGAAAAGACCCTGCATGGCGGCGAACTCCAGACCACCAACAACCGGATGGAACTGTTGGCGGTCATCCAGGGCCTGCGCGCGCTCAAGCGTCCGTGCACGGTCACCATCCATACGGACTCCCAGTATGTGATGAAGGGCATGACCGAATGGCTCGCCAACTGGAAGCGGCGCGGCTGGATGACGGCCGACAAGAAGCCGGTCAAGAACGCCGAGCTGTGGCAACTGCTGGACGAACAGGTACAGCGCCATACCGTGTCCTGGCGCTGGGTTCGCGGCCATGCCGGCGATCCCGGCAACGAACGGGCCGACCAACTGGCCAATATGGGCGTGGAATCGGCCCGCCGGGGCTGAGGGCATCGGGATATACCCTCGAATCCGCCCTCTGGGGCGGATTTAGTTCTTTCATCCGGCTTCAGGATTGTTCCAGTATGTAAATCCGGGTGCTAAAGTGCCAACCCTCATTCCAGTTCCTGCGGCGCAGTCCGCGTGGGGGCATGCCAGGCCCGCGCCGCAATACCGCCACATTCGCGCATGAAAAAAGCAGTACTGCTCGCCGCCGTAGCGGCAGGGTTGGCCGCGGGGGCCGCGCTCGGCATTTTTGTGCCGCGCTGGCTCGACCACGGAACCGCCAGTCCGCAACCCGGCGCCGTTCAAGCGCCCCTGGTCACGCGCGCCGTGCCGGTCCGGGTCGAGGTGGCCGCCGCCCAGGAAATTCCTTTCGCGCGCGGCATCTCGGCCGTGGGCAGCCTGCGTTCCGACGAGTCCGTGGTGCTGCGGCCGGAGGTCGCGGGCCGCATCCAGTCGATCGACTTCAAGGAAGGCCAGCCGGTCAAGCGCGGCGACGTGCTGATCCGCCTGGACGATTCCGTGCCGCGCGCCGAGCTGGCCCAGGCCCGCGCCAACCTGACGCTGGCGCAAAGCCACTACCGGCGCTCGGTCGAGCTGCAGGGCAAGGGCTTCGTCAGCCAGCAGGCGCGCGACGAATCCGGCAGCACGCTCAAGGTGCAGGAAGCTGCCGTGGCGCTGGCGCAGGCGCGGCTGGACAAGATGACGATCTCGGCGCCATTTGGCGGCATTGCGGGCTTGCGCAGCGTGTCGGTGGGCGACTACGTCAACCAGGGCCAGGACCTGGCCCCGCTGGAGGCGATCGATCCGCTCAAGGTCGACTTCCGCGTCCCTGAAATGTATTTGAGCAAGGTGGGCGTGGGCCAGCCGCTGACGCTGCGCATGGACGCGCTGCCCGGCCAGGAGCGCCAGGGCGTGGTCTATGCGGTGAGCCCGCTGGTGGACGCGGGCGGGCGCTCCATCCTGCTGCGCGCCACGGTCGCCAACAAGGATGCGGTGCTGCGCCCGGGCATGTTCGCCCGAGTGCAATTGCAGTTCAGCCAGGACAAGGCGCTGGTCGCGCCGGAAGCCGCGCTGTCGCCCTCGGGCGCGACGCAGTACGTCTACCGGGTCAAGAACGGCGTGGCCGAGCGGCGCGAGGTCACCATCGGCGAGCGCCGCGAGGGCCGCGTCGAAATCCTGACCGGGGTGGCGGCGGGCGACCAACTGGTGGTGTCGGGCTTGCAGCGGGTGACGGACGGCGCCGCGGTGACCGTTCTGGGCAACGGCGCGTGACGCCGGCCTTTTTCCATTTTTGGCGGTAGCGCAATGCGTATCTCGGAAACCTGCATCAAGCGGCCGGTGTTCGCATCGGTCCTGTCGCTGATCATCGTGCTGATCGGCCTGATTTCATATTCGCGCCTGACCGTGCGCGAGTATCCGAAGATCGACGAGCCCATCGTGTCGGTGGACACCACCTACAAGGGCGCTTCGCCCGAGGTGATCGAGTCGCAGGTGACCAAGCCGCTGGAAGACCAGCTGGCCGGCATCGAAGGCGTGGACGTGATGACCTCGCGCAGCCGCTCGGAACGCAGCCTCATCAACATCAAGTTCAACCTGTCCCGCAACCCGGACGCCGCGGCCGCGGAAGTCCGCGACAAGGTTTCGCGCGCGCGGCGCTTCCTGCCCGACGAGATCGACGAGCCCATCATCGGCAAGGTCGAAGCGGACTCCCAACCCATCATCTATATCGCGGTGGAGTCCGGATCGTATTCCGCGATCCAGACCTCGGACTACATCAACCGCTACATCAAGACCCGCCTGTCGGTGCTGCCGGGCGCGGCCGAGGTGCGCGTCTTCGGCGAACGCCTGCCGTCCATGCGCATCTACGTGGACCGCGACAAGCTCGCCGCCTACGGCCTGACCGTGCAGGACGTGGAGGCCGCGCTGCGCAGCCAGAACGTCGAGATTCCGGCAGGCCGCATCGAATCGCGAGCCCGCGAGTTCTCGGTGGTGTCCTCTACCGACCTGCAGACGCCCGCGCAGTTCGAGAACGTGATCGTCGCCAACGTCAAAGGCTATCCGGTTCGCATGCGCGACGTGGCCAACGTGGAGATCGCGGCCGCCAGCGACCGCGTGCTGTCGCGCTTCAACGGCAAGCCCGCCATCAACATCGGCGTGACGCGCCAGTCCACCGCCAACCCGCTGGAACTGTCCAAGGCGGCGCGCGAGGAAGTGGCGCGCCTGAACGAGAACCTGCCGGCCGGCATGAAGCTGAACATCGCGTACGACTCGTCGGTGTTCATCGAACGCTCCATCGATTCCGTGTTCCACACCATCGGCGAAGCCATCGTGCTGGTGGTGCTGGTGATCTTCTTCTTCCTGCGCAACCTGCGCGCCAGCATCATCCCCATCGTCACCATTCCGGTGTCGCTGGTGGGCGCCTGCGCGCTGATGTACCTGTTCGGCTTTTCCATCAACACGCTGACGCTGCTGGCCATGGTGCTGGCCATCGGCCTGGTGGTGGACGACGCGATCGTGGTGCTGGAGAACATCTTCCGCCACATCGAAGAGGGCATGCCGCGCAAGGAGGCCGCGCTACGCGGTTCGCGCGAGATCGGCTTCGCGGTGGTCGCCATGACCATGACGCTGGTCACCGTGTACGCGCCGCTGGCCTTCGCCACGGGCCGCACCGGACGGCTGTTCATCGAGTTCGCGCTGGCGCTGGCCGGCGCCGTGCTGGTGTCCGGTTTCGTGGCGCTGACGCTTACGCCCATGATGTGCTCGGTGCTGCTGCGCCACCAGAGCAGCCACAGCCGCTGGTACAACCTGATCGAAGGCTGGCTCAACGGCATGAGCAACGGCTACCGGCGCGCGCTGGCGCTGGCCTTGCGCCACCGCTGGGTGGTGGTGGCCATCGGCCTGGCGGTCGCGGCCGCGAGCGGCGTGCTGTTCAAGGTGGTCAAGAGCGAGCTGGCGCCCATCGAGGATCGCGGCGTGGTGTTCGGCATCGTCAGCTCGCCTGAAGGGGCGACGCTGAACTACACGCTGGAAAGCATGCTGGGCATCGAAAAGTTCTACTCCGACATTCCGGAGGCCAGCGGCAGCCAGGTGACCGTGGGCTTTCCTACCGTGACCGACGGCACCGCCATCCTGCGCCTGAAACCCTGGGAAGAGCGCAGCCGCAAGCAGCAGGCCATCACGCAGCAGCTGCAGCCGCAATTCGCCTCGCTGCCCGGGGTGCGCGCATTCCCGACCAACCCGCCGTCGCTGGGCCAGTCGGCGCGTTCCAAGCCGGTGGAATTCATCATCATGAGCCAGGCGTCCTACGCCGAGCTGTCGCGCCTGACCGAAGTGTTCCTGACCGAGTTGCGCAAGTATCCCGGCCTGATCAACCTGGACACCGACCTGCGCCTGAATACGCCCGAGCTGCGGGTGCGCGTGGACCGCGACAAGATGGCCGACGTGGGCGCCAATGTGGACACCGTGGGCCGCACCCTGGAATCCATGCTGGGCGGCCGCCAGGTCACGCGCTACAAGGACGAAGGCGAACAGTACGACGTGATCGTGCAGGTGACGCCACGCGACCGCGCCAACCCCACCGACATCTCGGGCATCTACGTGAGGGCGCGCGACGGCAGCATGGTGCAGCTGGACAACCTGCTGGGCGTGCATGAGGGCGTGTCGCCGCAATCGCTGAACCACTTCAACCGCCTGCGCGCCGTGAAGATCGACGGCGCGGTGGCGCCCGGCTACGCGCTGGGCGAAGTCCTGACGCACATGCATCAGGTGGCGCGCGAGGTGCTGCCCAACACCATCGTCACCGACCTGGACGGCCAGTCGCGCGAGTTCCGCGATTCCTCCGGCAGCATCTACCTGGTCTTCGCCATGGCGCTGGCCTTCATCTACCTGGTGCTGGCCGCGCAGTTCGAAAGCTGGCGCAATCCCTTCATCATCATGCTGTCGGTACCGCTGTCCATGACCGGCGCGCTGCTGGCGCTGTGGCTGACCGGCGGCACCTTGTCCATCTACAGCCAGATCGGCCTGATCACGCTGGTGGGGCTGATCACCAAGCACGGCATTTTGATCGTCGAATTCACCAACCAGCTGCGCGACGAAGGCAAGGAATTGTTCGAGGCGGTGGTCGAAGCCAGCGTGCTGCGCCTGCGCCCCATCCTGATGACGACCGGCGCCATGGTGCTGGGCACCGTGCCGCTGGCCTTGTCCACGGGCGCGGGGGCGGAATCGCGCCAGCAGATCGGCTGGGTTCTGGTGGGCGGGCTGATGCTGGGTACACTACTGACCTTGTTCGTCGTGCCGGTGGCCTACACCTTGATCGCCACCGCACGCAAGAAACCCGGCCAGGCCGGCAGCGCAGCGCATCATCCGGACCCCGCTCCGGCGCCGCACGCGCAGCCCGCCGCGCCTGCCCAAGCGTCGGAATAAGTTATGCGCCAGATCATCTTTGACACTGAAACCACCGGACTGGACCCTGCCCAGGGCCATCGCATCGTCGAGATCGGCTGCGTGGAGATGGTCAACCGGATGACCACCGGCAACAACCTGCACATCTACCTGAACCCGGACCGCGACAGCGACCCCGAGGCGCTGGCGGTGCACGGCCTGACTACCGAGTTCCTGTCCGACAAGCCGCGCTTCGCCGATGTCGCGGACGAATTCGTCAAGTTCATCCAGGGCGCCGAGCTGATCGCGCACAACGCGGCGTTCGACGTCAAGTTCTTCAACGCCGAACTCGCCAAGACCGGGCGCGGCCCGGTCACCGAGTACTGCGAAACGGTCACGGACTCGCTACTGCATGCGCGCTCGCTGTTCCCAGGCAAGCGCAATTCGCTGGATGCGCTGTGCGACCGCTTCGGCATTTCCAACGCTCACCGCACCCTGCACGGCGCATTGCTGGACTCGCAGCTGTTGGCGGAAGTCTGGCTGGCCATGACCCGCGGCCAGGACGCGCTGCTGATCGACGTGGACGACGGCGCCAGCGGCGGCGGCAATGGTATCGAACTGGCCCGCTTCGACGCTTCGGGCCTGCCCGTGATCAAGGCCAGCGAGGCGGAACTGGCCGAGCACGAAAACTATCTCGCGGCCTTGGACAAGTCCGTGGGCGGGGAGTGCACCTGGCGCAAGATCGACGCGCCAGTGGCGGCCGCATAAAGTTTTTTCGAGGCGACTTGCACGCGTTCAAAAAAACGTGCTAATATTTCGCCTCTTTCGGGGTGGTTAGCTCAGTGGTAGAGCACTGCCTTCACACGGCAGGGGTCACTGGTTCGAACCCAGTACTACCCACCAAAGACCCTTGGAAGATGACGTAAGCCTCAGGCTTATCGTTGTCGGCGTACCAAGGTTAAAAAAGACGCAAAGCAAAGAAAGCCAACCGCGAGGTTGGCTTTTTTGTTTTGCGCTCAGGACGCATCGGGCACGCCTTTAAATCCGGGCGCTTTGCATATGGCATGCAAGCCATTGCGCTGAACCGTCCCTTTCATTACCCTTCTCTTGATTTGTCGCAAGCGGACTCACGTCGATTGAGCCGCGTCGCATGCGAGCCTGACTATCATTGATAACAAAGGCTTTGGCCCGTGGGGCCAGGCATAGGCGAACAGGAGAAGGTCATGTCCGAGCACACCAATACCATGTTGATCATCATCGTCGCCGGCGTGGCGCTCATGTTGGTCGGCTTCGGGCTGCGCGACCGCAATATCGGCATGGGACTGATGGGCATAGGCCTGATCACGGCCCTGGGCACGATCATCTACAAGGCCTACATCACCTTCTATTGACCGCTTGCCGAGCCCGGCTGCGTCTTGCGCGCCGCGCGCGCCAGCAGGGTGTCCAGCTGGTTGGCGAAGGCCTTGCGGTCGGCCTGGCTGAATGCCGCCGGGCCGCCGGTATCCACGCCGCTGGCCCGCAGCTCTTCCATCATGTCCCGCAACGCCAGCCGCTCCCGGATCGTTTCCGGCGTATAGCGTTCGCCCCGCGGGTTCAGGGCCATCGCGCCTTTTTCCAGGACTTGCGCGGCCAGCGGGATGTCGCCGGTGATCACCAGGTCGCCCTCGGACGCGCGTTCGGCGATGTGGGCGTCGGCGACGTCGAAGCCGCGCGGCACCTGCACCGCGCGGATCAGCGGGGAGGGCGGGGTGTAGAGCATCTGGTTGGCCACCAGCGTCAGCGGCAGTTGCCAGCGCTGGGCGGCGCGGAACAGGATGTCCTTGATGACCGCGGGGCAGGCGTCCGCATCGACCCAGATATGCATGCGCTTACTTGTCCAGCGCGTTTTGCAGCACTTCGGCCACGATGTCGTTGGTCGACACGCCGCGTTCGGCCGCCAGGGCGCGCAGCTTGTCGGCGTGGGCCTGCGACAGCTTCAGGGGGAACGGCACCAGGCCGGCGGCCTGGTCCAGCTTGCGCTGTTCGCGGCGGTCGGGCACTTGCGAGGCGGTGCCGAAGCGGTCCGGGGTGGAGGCTTGCTTGAGCTGGCCGGCCAGCTTTAGGGCCTGGTTTTTCTGCAGATCGAATTTATTCATGGGGATTCCTGGTAGGGAGCGCAATCATAAGCGCAACCGGCTTCATTGCGGCTTGGCCTGTTCAAGCTTGGCCAGCCCTTCCTGGGCGCCGTCGTGCAGCGGCACGGTCAGTCCGCGGCGGGCGGTCGCCAGCCCTACCTGGGCGCCCTGGGCGGATCCGGCGGCCAGCAGGTCCTGCCCGGTCACGTAGACCGCGCGCACGATCACCAGGGCCTCGTCCCGGGTCAGGTCCGCGGTGGTGAGCAGCAGCGCCGCCATGCCCACCGTGGGGATCGGCTCCATCTGGTTGGGGTAGGTGCCGGCGGCGATGTCCAGCGGCATCAGCGCGTTGTCCTCGGCCCCGGTCAGCGCCTTGATGGCGGCGGGGTCCAGCGGCAGCAGCTTCAGTCGCGCCTGGGTCAGCGCATCGCGCAAGGGCGTGGCGGGCACGCCGATGACCTGGGCGGCGGCGTCGACCTTGCCGGAGTTCAGCGCCGGCAAGGACTCGGTGAAGGGCGTGTCGGCCACGGTGTAGTCGCGGCCGGCCTGCAGGCCATGGGCGGCGAGCACGGTTTCCAGCGTGGCGCGCACCGCCGAGCCTTCCGGCCCCAGGGCGATGGTCTTGCCCTTGAGATCGCGTACGCCGCGCAGGGCGGCGTCGTCGCGGACCACGATATGGACCAGTTCCGGATACAGGCTGCCCAGGGCGCGCAGGCCGGTGAAGGGACCCTGGCCCGCGAATGGCCCCTTGCCGTCATAGGCGAGCCGCGCCGTGTCGGCCTGGGCCAGTCCCACCACCGCGTCGCCGCTGCGCAGCAGCGCGATGTTCTCGGCGCCGCCGCCCGTGATCAGCGGCGAGACCCGGATCTGCTGCTTGCGCGCGACGTCGCTCAGGGCGCGCGCAAACGCCACATACTCGCCGCGGTCCGGGCCGCCGGCCAGCGGGTAGCCCTGTTGCATGCGGGCCAGCCGGCCGTTGATGCGCGCCACGGAGCGTTCCAGTTCCTGTTGCACTACGTGCTGCGCGGTGCTGGAGGCGCTGTAGGAAACCGAATGGGTGATCTGGTCCAGCGTGTCCAGCAGCTGGCGCGTGACGGGCGGCGGCGCGCCGGTGTCCAGATTGGGCGCCTCGGCCGCCTTGAAGCCGGCCGGGGTGACCAGCTTCCAGGCGTCGCCTTCCTTGCGGTAGATGGCGCTGGCGTGCGCGACGATGCGGTCGCCCGCCTGGTTGCCGCCGGATTTCACGCCGCTGATGCTGCGCGGGCCGGCGCCCAGCAGCGTGACCAGCGCGGCGGCGCCGGGCTGGTCCCAGGCGCCCAGGGTGATGTTGCGCGCCAGGTCCAGTTCGACGTCGTAATAGACCACGCGGCGGGTTTCGCCCGCCGGGGCGCTGCTGTCCGAGGCCGATCCCATGCGCTTGATCCCGGCGATACGGAACAGGTCCGCGCCGTAGGCGGTGGCCAGGCTGCGTTCCACGTCGGCGCGCAGGGCGTCGGTATCGGGCGCGCGGCCGCAGGCCGCCAGCAGCAGGCAGAAGCTCAGAATGACAAGGCGTTTGAACATGATCACATGCCTCCCACGAACGGCAAGGAGATCAGCGAGGTCAGCACGATCACGTTCAGGATGTCGACCAGGAAGGCGCCGGTGACCGGCACGACGATGAACGCTTCCGGCGCCGGGCCATGGCGCCGCGTCAGCGCCTGCATATTGGCGATGGCGGTGGCGGTCGCGCCCAGCGCGAAGCCGCAGAACGCGGCCGACATGATGGCTGCTTCGTAGTCGCGCTTGAGCATGCGGAACACGACCCAGGCGGCATACAGCGCGCATACCAGGGTCTGCACCGCCAGCATCAGGGCCAGCGGGCCGGCCAGGCGCGCCACGCTGGACAGGTCCAGCGTCATCATCGTCATGCCCAGGAACAGCGACAGGGAGATGGTGCCGATGATTTCGGTGGCGCGGTCGTCCAGCTTCAGGCCCAGCTTTTCGCCGCCGTTGCGGATCAGTACGCCCGTGGCCAGGCACCACAGGAAGTTCGGCAGGCTGACCGGGGCGTCCTCAACCAAGGCCGCCAGGTAGCCGCCGACCACCAGGCAGACCAGGGCGGCGGTCAGGGACACGATGTAGGAGCCGGCGGAGGACGCGGGCGCGTTTTCCATCAGGTCCGCAGGCTCGTGGCCGTCGCCGGGCGCGTGGTCGAGGCTGCCGGCCAGCTTGTGGCGCCGCATCAGCCATTCGGCCACCGGCCCGCCCACCACGCCGCCCAGCACCAGCCCCAGGGTGGCGGCGGTCATCGCCAGCGCCATCACGTCCTGGATGTTGTTGAAGTCGGCGAAGCGCGTGGCGTAGGCCGCGCCCGTGCCGTGACCGCCCACCAGCGTGATGGTGCCGCCCAAGAGGCCCATCAGCGGATGCATGTCCAGGAGCCAGGCCATGCCCAGCCCGACGGCGTTCTGCAGCACCAGGAACGGGATCAGGGCCAGCAGGAAGGCAATCAGCCTGGGGCCGCCCTTGGCCAGCAGCTTGAGGTTGGCGGTCAGGCCGATGCTGCCGAAGAACAGCAGCAGCAAGGTCGGCTTGATGCTGGTTTCCAGCGAGACGGAGATGCCGCCCCAGGTCGCCAGCAGGTAGGCCAGTACGGCGAACAGGAGGCCGCCGACGATGGGGTCCGGAATGCTGTAGCGGGCGAGGACGCCGATCTTGGTGGTGAGCACGCGTCCGATGACCAGGACGAGGCAGCATGCCAGCAGTGATTGAACGGGCGTAAGCGAGATCATAGGTGCCTTTGCGCCCTGTCCGGGCACGGTGAACTTTCTGGCTGTTTGAACCCTGCCGCCTCACACGGACTGAGGCTTATGTTACGTCCGCCGCGCGGGCGATGTACATGGGGCAGGGAGGCGGCGCGCGGCGCGGGGCCGGGCGGGCGGAAAGCCGCGGCGGAGGTCGCCGCGGCCGGGGCGGCTAGAGTGGAAATGCGCGCGACATGTATTGCGCGCGCGGCCCGTAGCCAGCCAGTTTTTCGGTCAGGTCGGCGCTGTCTGCGCTGACCGGCAGGTAGCCGTGGCGCTGCCAGTAACCCACGGCGGATTCCAGGGACACCAGGCTGGCGCGGCGCAAGCCGCCTTCATGCGCGCTGTCGGCGGCGGCGCGCAGCAGCGCCTGGCCCACGCCCAACCCCTGCGCCGAGGGCGCCACGGCGCAGTCGTGCAGGAACCAGTGGTCGGCCGCGGCCGGCAGCGCCGCGAGCGCCACATCCAGGGCGGGCGGCAGTCCCGCGTCCCAGGGATAGGAAATCAGGTAGCCCAGCAGCGCATCCGGGCTGGCCCCAGCCTGCGCTACCCAGCAGTGCGAGGGGGCGAGCGCCAGGCGGTTCTGGAAGAATCCCGCGCTTTCCAGCAGGAAACCGGGGTAGGCCAGGGTCTGGAGGGCCAGGATGGCGTCCACGTCGCTGGCCTGCATGAGCCGGACTTGATATTGCATGACAACCTGCGAAAACAAAAAACTCGGGCGCATTTTACCGATGCGCGGGCGCAGTCCGGCTTTACAGGGCTTCACAAATTGGGGACACAGGTTTACGCCACTTTATTGTTTTCCGGGGGACGCTCCCTAGAATTCATCTGGATTTCTCGGGCGCTGCAGGCAATTGCGCATTTCATGAAAATTCGACAGATCCCTACGCATACTGCTCGGCATAGTCCTGCATTCCGAGTCTAGAGCCATGCACATTCAGTTCCGGTCCGAATCCGCTGTCCCGCAAGTGCTGACCAAATCGTATCCGCTGGAAACGGTTTGGCCGGCGGCCGAGGCTCGCGTGCCGTACGACACTTGCGTGACCTGCGTCATTCCGTGCCTGAACGAATGCGAGAACCTGCAGGTGCTGCTGCCTCTGCTGCGCAACCGCCTGGAGGCGCTGTGCACCAGCTGGGAAATCATCGTGGCCGATGACGGCAGCACGGACGGCACGGAAGCGCTGATGGCCGAATGGACCGAACACGATGGTTTTCGCTACGTACAGCTGTCGCGCAACTTCGGCAAGGAAGCCGCGATCAGCGCCGGCCTGGAAGCCGCCACGGGCAATGCGGTGATCTGCCTGGATGCGGATCTGCAGCATCCTCCCGCCTTGATCGAGCAAATGCTGGCGCGCTGGGCCGCCGGGGCCGAAATGGTCTACGCCGTGCGCGAGACCCGCGCCGACGAATCCTGGGCCAAGCGCGCTGGCGCGCGCTGGTTCTACAAGTTGCTGAGCGGCGCGCGCGGCGTGGACGTGCCGGCGCACGCGGGCGATTTTCGCCTGATGGACCGCAGCGTGGTGGACGCGCTGATCGCGCTGCCCGAACGCACCCGATTCATGAAAGGCCTGTACGCCTGGGTTGGCTTCAAGGGCGAGGCGCTGGCCTATACCCCCGAGGAGCGCATGCACGGCGACAGCCGTTTCAGCAGCATGCGCCTGGTCCGGCTGGCGCTGGACGGCCTGACCGCTTTCACGACCTGGCCGCTGCGCCTGGTCAGCCTGGTCGGCGTGGCCTTTGCCATGCTGGCGCTGGCCTATGCCGCCTATCTGGTCGGCGAGTACCTGTTCTTCGGCAACGAGGTTTCCGGTTGGACGACCATCGTCACGGCGGTGCTGTTCTTTGCCGGCGTGAATCTGATTTCCCTGGGCGTGGTGGGCGAATACGTGTCGCGGATCTTCGATGAGGTGAAGGGCCGGCCGCTGTTCGTCGTGCGCCGGCGCCAGGGCAGGGCTTCCCGGCCGGGCCAAGGCTTGGACTGACATGTTCGCCACGACGTTCTGGCGGCGCTCCGATTGGACCCCGCCAGCGGGACGCTTCCTGATCGCGATAGGCGCGTGGCTTGCTTTCCTGGCCTGGATCAGGCCCCTGACCCTGCCCGATGAAGGGCGCTATGCCGGTGTGGCCTGGGACATGCTGCGCAGCGGTTCGCATGCGGTGCCCCTGTTGGACGGCATGCCGTATTTCCACAAGCCGCCGCTTTACTACTGGCTGACTGAGCTGTCCTTTTCGGTGTTCGGCGTGCATCCCTGGGCGGCGCGGGTGCCCTCTTGGCTGGCAGCGTGGGCCGCGGCGGCTGCGATGTACGCCTTTGTGCGCCGCTACCGCGATCCCGCGACCGCCATGACGACCGTGCTGATCCTCGCCACCATGCCGTTTTTCTATGGTGGCGCGCAGTTCGCGAATCTGGACATGCTGGTGGCCGGCATGATCACGCTGTGCGTGCTGGCGGCAACGGATACGGTGCTGCGCGAGGAGCGCGGAGAAGCCTGGCACGCGATGGCCGTGGCGGCTGGCGCGCTGGCCGCGCTTGCCGTGCTGGCCAAGGGGCTGATCGGCCTGGTGCTGCCGGGCGCCATCCTGCTGATCTGGCTGGTGTGGGAACGCCGGTGGCGCGGCCTGGCTGCGCTGTTCTGGCCGCCCGCGCTGCTGGTGTTCATCGCCGTGGCGGCGCCGTGGTTCGTGCTGATGCAGTGGCGCTATCCAGGTTTCTACGACTACTTCTTTGTCTATCAGCACTTCCAGCGCTTTGCCGCTACTGGTTTTAACAATGCGCAGCCGTTCTGGTTCTATCTGCCGGTGGTGGCCGGGCTGAGCTTGCCCTGGTCGCTTTGGGGCGGCGGCATCCTGCGCAAGACGTTCTGGGAAGCCGGTCCCTCGCGCAGCTTGCGGCGCCTGGCGGTGCTGTGGTTTGCCGTCGTGCTGGCGTTCTTTTCGCTGCCGAATTCCAAGCTTGTGGGCTATGTCCTGCCGGCGCTGGCGCCGCTGGCTTTCCTTCTGGCCGAAGTGATCCAGGGAGCCAGGCGCGCCGACGCCGATTCGGCCACCCGCCTGCTGCGCCTGAGCGCCGCGGTGGCGGTGGGGATCTGCGTCAGCGCGGTGGGCATCGCCGCCAACAATGCGCGCGGCAGCGCGGGCCCGCTGGCCAAGGTGGTGCGGGAGCAGGCGCGGCCGGACGATACCTTCGTGTCGTTGCACACCTATCCGTTCGACCTGGCGCTGTACGCCCGGGCGCCGCGGCCCGCCTGGGTGGTGGACGACTGGCTCAATCCGGAGGTGCCCGTGCGGGACAACTGGCGCAAGGAGCTGTATGACGCCGCCCAGTTCGACCCCGAAACCGGCGGACAGGTGCTGCTCAGCCCCGCGGAGTTCAACGCGCGCCTGTGTCAGGCAGCCGAAGGCAGCCGCTACTGGGTATGGGGTACCGCGGCGGACAACCAGGTTTATGCGCCGTTGCAGGGGCTGGCGCCGGTGGTCAGCAGCGTGAAGTATGTAATGTGGCGCGTCGACGTGGACGCGGCCCTCAGGCAGCGGGTTTGTGGCGGAACGCCCAAAGCCGGCTAGCGATGAAGGTCGCCACGGCGAGCCCGAGCAGGATCAAGGCAAGCAGGATGTCGTAACGGATGGTAGTGCTATGCAGTAGCCAGGCGTATGCGGCTTCGTTGATGATGAAGCCGGCTGCTGACACAAGGAAGAAACGCCGCGCTGCTACCGTCCACGGAGTTTTGGAATGTCGGAACGTAAGCCGGTAGTGGCCAGTGAAGGAAACCGCGAATGCAACCAGCCAGCCGATCAGGTTGGCGGCCAGGGGCGGCATGCGGAAGAGTTCGACGCAACCCACGGCGACAGCCCAGTGGGTGGCCGCGGCGGCGCATCCGACGGCAATGAAGGTGCTTACTTGTTGCAGCAGGGCGCGCATGAAGGGCGTGGCGGAAATGAAGTCAAAGGTATAGCAATGAGCAAACGTATCGTGGTCTGCGGTGATGATTTTGGCATGAATGCCGATATCGATGAAGGCATGATTGCGCTGGCCGGCATGGGCCGGCTGAGCGCGGTCAGCTGCCTCACGCTGGGTCCGTCGTTCGCGTCGAACGCCGGGCGCCTGGCCCCGATGAACGTGGATATCGGCCTGCACGTGAACTTCACGGAAGCGCTTACGCCTGGCGCCGAGCCCATGCCCACGCTGAGCCGGCTGATCCTGAGCGCCTATGCGGGCGGACTCGACGCCGCCTGGATCGATGCGCAGCTGGCGTGCCAGTTCGATGCTTTCGAGGCCGCGTTCGGCCGCGCGCCGGACTATGTCGACGGGCACCAGCACGTGCATCAGCTGCCGGGCATCCGCGAACGGCTGCTGCTGTTGCTCAAGCAACGCTATGGCGATCACATGCCTTGGCTGCGCCAGACGGCGCCGGGCATGCAGGTTGGCATTCCCCTGAAAGAAGCCCTCAAGGCGCGCGTCATTGGCGCGCTCGGTTCGAGCGCGCTGGCGCGCGAGGCGCAAAAGGATGGCATGCGCACCAACCGCCGGCTGCTGGGCGTCTATGGCTTCGAAGGCGGCAAGCGGCGCTACGCGGACCTGCTGCAGAACTGGCTGTTCAACGCGCGCGACTGCGACCTGGTCATGTGCCATCCGGCCATGGGCAGCCAGGATGACTGCGCCATGTCGCGCCAGCGCCGCGCGGAGTTCGACGTGCTGGCCAGCCCCAAGCTGGGCGACTGGCTCAACGCCAACGGCGTGCACATCTCGCGCTTGCCGGCCACGGCGCGCTGATCGGCTGCAAGGCCGTTGCGGCGCGGGCTGGCTCTAGCCGCCCGTCAGGCTCTGCAGCAGCCAGGCGCCTGCCGGCCCCAGCGCGCGGCGCCGCGACCAGACCGCGTCGACGCGGATGTGGCGCGGCCAGCCTGGCGCCTTCAGCTCCACCAGCTGATCCTGGCCGAAACGCTGGAACATCCAGCGCGGCAGTTCGGTCCAGCCAAACCCCAGGGTCGCCATGTCCATCAGCATCAGATAGCCGGGCGCCGACCAGGTCGCGTACGCGGGTTCGGTCTCCTTGTCACCCAGTTCGTACGTGCTCAGGCGCAGCGCGCGTTCGGATTTCAGCTGGTCCTCCGTGACCCGGGGCAGCTTGGCCAGCGGGTGCTTGCGGCTCACGCACAGGACGATTTCAGAAAGCTCCGCCAGGGCGGCGTGCGCGACGTCGGGCGGATAGCTCTCCTGGGCGGCCATCAGCCCCAGGTGCGCGCGGCCCTGCTGCACCAGCGCCACCACATCCTCGTATTCCGCGATCAGGCATTCGAAGCGCAGCGCCGGATAGCGCTGGTCGATCTGGCTCAGCATGTTCTCGAAGGTCTCGGACTGGAACGTGTCGGACAGCACTACCGTCAGCCGGGGCTCCAGGCCTTCGGACAGTTGGCTGGCGCTGCGATTCAACCTGTCGTTGGCGGCCAGCACCTGCAAGGCCTGGCCCAGCAGCACGCGGCCCGCCTCGGTCAGCACGGGCTGGCGCTGGCTGCGGTCGAATAGCGCCACGTTCAGGTCCACCTCCAGGTTGGCGATGGTTTCGCTGATGGTGGACTGGCTTTTCCCGAGCTTGCGGGCGGCAGCCGAAAACGTGCCTTCGGAGGCGACCTGGGCGAACGCCGCCAGGGATTCCAGGGAGTGGCGCATAGACGGAGGCTCCGTGATTATCGGTTTTTCCGATGAAAACAATCTTTATGGTAACGGAAATGTCGTCGAAAATCCCTGCCACTGAGTATCAACCGACCGCAGGTGGGTCATGACGCAAGCCAAGAAATCCATTAAAGAACGTTTCCTCCACGCCTTTCTGTTCGAAATCATCGCCATCGGCCTGTGCGCCCCGGCGGCTGCCTGGGCCATGGGCAAGTCCCTGTTCGAAATGGGCGTGCTGACCGCGGTGATCGCCTGGATCGCGCTGGTCTGGAACATGATCTACAACGCGGGCTTTGACCGCATCGAGAACCGCATGGGCTGGACCCGTACGCTGCGGCTGCGCGTGGTGCATGCCTTCGGCTTCGAGCTGGGCCTGATCCTGATCGTGATCCCGCTGGCGGCCTGGTGGCTCAACATCAGCCTGTGGCAGGCCTTTGTGCTGGATATCGCGCTGGTGCTGTTCTATCTGCCCTACGCCTTCCTCTACAACCTGGCCTACGACCGCTCGCGGCCGCGGGTGCTGCAGTGGCTGGCCCGCCGCAAGGGGCAGGCCGCGCCGGCCGTCACGCGTCAATCACCTTGCGCGTGAACATCTCCAGGTAGTCCATCAGCGAGTCCGCGCCCTTGATGGCCGCGGACTCGTTGCCGGTGGCGATGCCTTCGGCCATCAGCATGTGGCGGCGCGCGCCTTCGGCGATGTCGCCCTCGTGCTGGTAGGCATACCAGAAGCGGCGGCACTGGATGATCAGCGGCGCCACCGCGTTCACGGCCGAGGCGTTGCGGCAGGCCTGGTGGCAGACGTGGTCCAGCATCTGGTCGGCATGCATGTAGTCGTCGAGATTGCCGCCTTCCGCCGCCCGGATCATCTGCGTCGCGCAGTCCACGATCTGGCTGCGCTGCGCCGCAGTGGCGCGGCGCGCGGCGCTGGCGGCGATCAGCTGTTCCAGCGCCCGGCGGGTCTGGATCAGGTCCATGTGGTCCGCCAGCTGGATCATGGACACGCGCAGGCCGCGCCGCGGCTCCTGGCGTATCAGCCCGGCGGCCACCATGCGCAGCAGCGCCTCGCGCAGCGGCGTGCGTCCCAGGCCGGTCATTTCCACCAGATCCGCTTCCACGACCGCGCTGCCCGGCTGCAATTGCAGCGTGGCGATCATGCTTTCGATCTGGTCGTAGGCGACATCGGCGGCGCGCCGTTTGGATTCTGCTGCTGCCATCAACTATTGTTTTCCTTCGTTTTGCGCCACTGCGCGTAGGCCAGCCATTCGCCGACGAAGCCGCGCCGGAAGAACGACACGCACAACACGAAAATCAGTCCGATGACGATGGTGACGATGTCGCCCAGGGTGGCAAGGTAATTCTGCAAGCTGACGACCAGCGTCGCGCCCACCACCGGCCCCCATACCGTGCCGATGCCGCCCAGGAGCGTCATCAGCAGCACTTCGGTGGAAGTAGCGAGCGAAACGTCGTTCAATGCAACCAGCTGGAGCACCAGCGCCTTCAGCGAGCCGGCCAGGCCGGCGACCGAGGCCGACAGCACGAACGCCAGCAGCTTGCACCGGTCTGTATCGTAACCTAGCGATATGGCGCGCGGCGCGTTGTCCCGGATGGTCTTGAGCACCTGGCCGAAGGGCGAATGGATCACCCGGTAGACGAACAGAAAGCCCAGCACGAAGACCCCCAGCGTGAAGTAATACATGTTGGCGTCCACGCTCAGGTCCACCAGGCCCAGGAACTTGCCGCGCGGAATGCCCTGCATGCCGTCCTCGCCGCGCGTCCAGCCCACTTGAACCGCCATGAAGTACGCCACCTGCGACAGCGCCAGCGTGATCATCGCGAAGTAGATGCCGGTGCGCCGGATCGCCAGCCAGCCGATCGCCCAGCCGATGGCCGCGGCCATGGCCACGCCGCAAGCGATGGCGATCTCGGGCGGCAGGCCGCGGGCGCCGAACAGGATCATCATTTCGCCGGCCGCATAGCCGGCCCAGCCGAAGAAGGCCGCATGGCCGAACGACACCAGGCCGGTAAAGCCGGTCAGCAGGTTGAAGGCCAACGCGAACAGCGCAAAGCACAGCACCTTCATGACGAACACGGGATAGACGATCTGCGGGAAAAGCGGCACCAGCAGGGCCGGCACCAGCAACAGCGCCAGGATGCGGATCGAGGAGGGTATGCGCTGCACCTTATTTCTCCTTGCCGAACAGGCCGGCGGGGCGCGTCAGCAGAACGATGGCCATGACGATGAAGACGACTACCGTCGAGGCTTCGGGATAGAACACTTTGGTCAGCCCTTCCAGCAGGCCCAGGGTCAGCCCGGTGACGATGGCGCCCATGATGGAGCCCAGTCCGCCGATCACGACCACGGCGAACACGATGTTCAACAGGTTCGAGCCCATCAGCGGGTTGATCTGCATGACGGGCGCGGCCAGCACCCCGGCCACGCCGGCCAGCGCCACGCCGAAACCGTAGGTCAGGGTGATCATCACCGGTACGTTCACGCCGAAGGCCTGCAGCAGCTTGGGGTTCTCGGTGCCGGCGCGCAGCATGGCGCCCAGCCGGGTGCGTTCGAACAGATACCAGGTGGCAAGGCACAGCACCAGCGATGCCACCACCACGAAGGCGCGATAGGCGGGCAGGAACATGAAGCCCAGGTCGAAACCGCCCTGCAGAACCTCGGGCGGCTCATAGCCCACGCCCGAGATGCCGTAGAAGTAGCGAAAGCCCCCTTCCATCATCAGCGCGATGCCGAAGGTCAGCAACAGGCCGTACAGGTGGTCCAGGTGGTACAGGCGCTTGAGCAGCGTCTTCTCGATCACGACGCCCACCAGTCCCACCAGCAGGGGCGCCAGGATCAGCGCGGCCCAGAAGTTGATCTGCACGCCCGGCCCCAGCAGCTGCGGCAGCTGGGTAAAGCCGATCCAGGCCAGAAAGGCCGCCATCATGAACTGGGCGCCGTGTGTGAAATTGACGATGTTGAGCAGGCCGAAGATGATGGCCAGCCCCATGCTGAGGATGGCGTAGAAGCAGCCGTTGATCAGGCCCACCAGCAGTTGGGCGAGCAAGGCGGAAAGCGAGATGTCGAACATGGTAGGCGGCGGGCGGAAAGGTGTCGCGTCGATTTCCGGGAAGCGCGCGGCGATGCGCCGCGGCCATGGCAGCCGGCGCCGCACGCCATGCGTGCGGCGCGTGGCGGCATCAGGTCTTGTTCAACGAGCACGCGGCCTGGGGCTTGGGGAACACGTCCTCGCCCTTGAGCACCGACTTCACGTTGTAGTAGTCCCAGGGCGCCTTGGATTCCTTGGGCGTCTTGACCTGCAACAGCAGCATGTCGTGCACCAGCGCGCCGTCGGCGCGCAGCTTGCCATTGCGGATCACGGCGTCGTTGATGGTCATCTCGCGCAGCTTGGCCATCACGGCCGGCGCATCGTCGGTGCCGACGGCTTCGATCGCCTTCAGATAGGACAGCGTGGCCGAATACACGCCGGCCTGCGAAGCGGTCGGCATCTTTTTGGCTTTCTCGAAGAATTTCTTGGCCCAGGCGCGCGAGGCATCGTCATAGTCCCAATAGAAGGCTTCGGTCAGGTACATGCCCTGCGCCTTGGCCAGGCCCATGCTGTGCACATCCGAGATGTAGGTGAGCAGCGGCGCCACGATCTGCTTCTTGTTGATGCCGAATTCGTTGGCCTGCTTGACTGCGTTGACCGTGTCGTTGCCGGCGTTGGCCAGCGCGATCACGTCGGCCTTGGAGGCCTGCGCCTTCAACAAGAACGAAGAGAAGTCGTTGCCGGGGAAGGGATGGCGCGACACGCCCACCACATTGCCGCCGTTTTCCTGGATGACTTCGGTACCGTCCTTTTCGAGCGAGTGGCCGAAGGTGTAGTCGGCGGTGATGAAGTACCAGCTCTTCTTGCCTTCCTTGACCAGCGCGCGCGCGGTGCCGGCGGCCAGGGCGTAGGTGTTGGTGGTCCACTGCGCATTCAGCGGCGAGCACTTCTCGCCCAGGATCGCGGTGGACAGACCGGCCGACGGCATGGTCACGCGGTTCTTTTGCTTGGCGATTTCCATCACCGCCAGCGCGGTGGACGCGGTGGGGAAGTCGGTGATCATGTCGACCTTGCCCTGGTCGAACCATTCGCGGGCCAGGTTGGCGGCGACGTCGGGCTTGTTCTGGTGGTCGGCGGAAACCACTTCCACCGGCTTGCCCAGCACCTTGTTGCCCATTTCCTCGGCGGCCATGCGGGCCGCGATCACGGAGCCGTTGCCGGCCAGGTCGGAATAGACGCCGGACAGGTCGGTCAGGACGCCGATCTTGACCACGTCATCGCTGATCTTGGTCTGGGCCTGGGCGGCGCCGATCATGCCGACGGCGAACAGCGCTGCTGAGATTCGATTCAATTTCATCTGACTACGCTCCGTGTAGGAAGGGGACTGCGGTCGGAAGGAATGCGTCTGGAATACTCAAATGCCGAGCAGGGCGTTCAGCCTGTCCTGCGATTGCAGGACTTCGGCGCGGTCTATCACCGCCACCACCTGGCCGTGCTCGATGACGTAATGGCGGTCGGCCAGGTGCTGGGCGAAGCGGAAGTTCTGCTCGACCAGCACGGTGGTGTAGCCGCGCTCTTTCAATTGCCGGATCACGCGGCCCAGGGACTGCACGATGACGGGGGCCAGGCCTTCGGTGATTTCGTCCAGCAACAACAGGCGGGCGCCGGTGCGCAGGATGCGCGCCATCGCCAGCATCTGCTGTTCGCCGCCCGACAGCCGCGTGCCGGGGCTGTGCGCGCGTTCTTTCAGGTTGGGGAACATGTCGTAGATCTCTGCCACCGACATGCCGTCCGGCCCCACCGAGGGCAGCAGCATGAGGTTTTCCTCGGCGGTCAAGGATGCATAGATGCCGCGCTCTTCAGGGCAATAGCCGATGCCGCGGCGCGCGATCTTGTGGGGCGGCAGGCCGACGGTCTCCTGGCCCTGGATCCTGATCGAGCCGCTGCGCCGGCCCACCAGGCCCAGGATGGACTTCAGCGTGGAGCTGCGGCCCGCGCCATTCCTGCCCAGCAGGGTCACGCATTCGCCCGGCTTCACGTCCAGGTCGATGCCGTGCAGGATGTGCGATTCTCCGTACCAGGCGTGCAGGTTGCGGATTTCCAGCATGCTGGAGGCTGCGGCGGCTTCATTCATCTTCGGCTCCCATGTAGGCTTCGCGCACCGCCGGGTTTTCCGATACGGTCGCGTAGGGGCCTTCGGCCAGGATCTCGCCCCGCTGCAGCACGGTGATGGTGTCGGAGATGTCCGCCACCACTTTCATGTTGTGTTCGACCATAAGGATGGTGCGGCCGGCGCTGACCTGCTTGATCAGGTGCTTGACCCGGTCCACGTCCTCGTGGCCCATGCCTTGCGTGGGTTCGTCCAGCAGCAGCAGCTCGGGTTCGAGCGCCAGCGTGGTGGCTATCTCTAATGTGCGCTTGCGGCCATAGGGCAGGTCGCCCGCGGCCACGTCCAGATGCGTACGCAGGCCGACCTGGTCCAGCAGTTCCTCGACGCGGTGATGCAGGCTTTCCAGCGTGCGTTCCGACCGCCAGAAGCAATAGTCCACGCCCAGTTTGCGCTGCAGGGCCACACGCACGTTCTCGCGCACCGACAGCTGCGGAAAGACGGCAGAGATCTGGAACGAGCGCACGATGCCGCGACGCGCGGTCTGCGCGGGGCGTTCCTGCGTGATGTCCACGCCGTCGTAGAGGATCTCGCCGCGCGTCGGGATGTGGAACTTGGTCAGCAGATTGAAGAAGGTGGTCTTGCCCGCGCCGTTGGGGCCGATGAGCGCGTGGATGGCGCCGCGGCGCACGCTCATGTCGACGTTGTTGACGGCGACGAAGCCGCGGAATTCCTTGCTCAGGCCCCGGGTCTGAAGAATGATGTCGCTTTGCATGATGTCCGTTGGGCTTGCTGGGGACAGGCCCTGGCGCGTCGCGGTCCCGCCACGCGCCAGGAGGTTCGTGCTTCTTCCGGAGCCCGGCCTTACTTCGACTGGTACTGCGCGGGGCGCTTGGCCAGCGACGCCTGGATGATGGCGGCGCAGCGTTCGCGTTCGGCGCCGGCCAGCGGCAGGCGCGGGCGGCGCACGTGCTCATTGCCCACGCCGGCCAGGGTCTCGGCCAGCTTGATGTTCTGCACCAGCTTGGTCGACACATCCAGATGCAGGAGCGGCGTGAACCATTGGTACAGCGCCAGCGCTTCCTGCCACTTGCCCGCCTTCATCAGGTCGTACAGGGCCACGGTTTCGCGCGGGAAGGCGGTGACCAGCCCGGCCAGCAGGCCGTCCGCGCCCAGCGCCAGCGCCTCGAACGACAGGTCGTCCACGCCGATGAACAGCTGATAGCGCGTGCCCAGCGCGTTGCGCAGGTCGGTCAGGCGGCGCACGTCGTCGCTGCTTTCCTTGATGGCGACCAGCCATTTGCAGTCGGCCAGTTCGGCCATGTGCTCGGGCTTGAGATCGACGCGGTAGGCGACGGGATTGTTGTAGATCATGCAGGGCTTCTGCGCGGCTTCGGCCATGGTGCGGATGCTCTGCATCGCTTCGCGCGAGTCCGCCACGTAGATCAGCGAGGGCATCAGCATGAAGCCGTCCACGCCCAGTTCCACGGCGGCCTTGATGAAGCGCAGCGCTTCGCGGGTGCTGGTCTCGGACACGTTGGCCAGGACCGGAATGCGGCCGGCGCTGACTTCCACGGCGCAGCGCGTCACTTCCAGCTTTTCTTCAAGGCTCAGGGTGCTGGCTTCGCCCAGCGAACCGCAGGTGACCAGGCCGTGTACGCCGTTGTCGATCAGGAAGCCGAAGTGCTTGCGCATCGCCTCGAAGTCGAGGGTCTCGTCGGCATGGAACTTACTCGTTACGGCAGGGAAGACGCCCTGCCAATGCACGTTACTCAACTGGCTTCTCCTCAAGATGCCGTCGCTTCAATGGCGGAGCGGCGAGCAGGTGCAAAGTCTAATATCTGATAAATATATTTAGAAGATATTTTGATTTGGGGATTTCCCGGGGCGGGTCAACCCGGAGGCGGAGACAAGCCGATGCGCGATTTCTGGGGATGAGCGGGAAGCGTGCGCCTTGCGCGCACGGGCAAGGCAGGCGTCGTGCTTGCCGGCGGCCGTAGAGAGGTCGGATGGAGGCGAGGGAAAGAGGCAGCCCAGGCCGGGCTGGCGGACTGCGGAGGCTAGCCGGCCTTGCGCGGATACGCGCGGCTCGCGTCCTGCATGAAGGTCTTCACCGCGGTCTCGTATTGCGCGCCGCTGCGGAAGGCGCCGGAATGCGAGGCGCCTTCGATCTTGACCAGGCGTTTGAGCTCGGGCGCAACGTTGCCTGCGGCGGCGTAGAGCTCGTCGCTCATGGTGTGCGGCACCACGCGGTCGGCGGTGCCGTGCATGAACAGCATGGGGGTGCGCATGCGCGCCAGCTTTTCCACGGAAGCGAATGGTTGCGTGACCAGCAGGCTGGCGCCAGGCACTTTGCCCCAGCGCAGCGTGGCCAGCATCGCGCCGATGCTGGTGAAGCTGGATTCCACGATCAGGCCGGCGAATGCCGGCTGGTCGGGGCGCACGGCCAGGTCGATGGCGATTGCGCCGCCCAGGCTATGGCCGTAGATGAAGCGGCGCGCCGGATCGGGCTGGATGCGCGCCAGCTCCTTCAGCCCGGCCACGGCGTCTTCCAGCGCGCTTTCCTCGGACGGCAGACGCGGGGTCGACGCGCCGAAGCCGCGGTAGTCGATGGCGAGCACGGAATAGCCCATGCGCGTCCAGCCGTCGATGCGGAAGGCGCTGCCGTTCAGATTCCAGCGTGCGCCATGCAGGTACAGCACGGTGGGCGCGCCGGCTTGAGGGCTTTGCCAGTACCAGGCGCGCACCTTGTCGCCGCCTGCCAGCGTCAGGTCATAAACCTGGGTGCCGGCGGCGGGTTCGCGCCACCAGGTCTGCGGTTCGGACTGGGGGGAGAAAATAGTCTGCCGCTGCCAGGAATCGAGCTGGGTGCAGCCGACCACGCTGGCGCCTGCAAGCAAGGCAACGGCGAACAGGCGGCGGGGAGAAAGGCGGGGTAGGGCTGGCATGGATAGTCTGACCCGGGCGGGGCGGCTGGGTTCCGGCATCAGCATACTTCGGGATGGACTTGCCGGGTCAAGGCCAGCCAGGCCTGGGCGGCATGCGACAGGTAGCCGCCGCGGCGCCACACCTGCACCATCTCCCAGTCCGTGCCGGCATCGCGCAGCGGCACGCGCGCCACGCCGGCGTGCAGCTCTTCGCGGGCCTTCAGGCGCGGCAGGAAGGCCACGCCCAGGCCGGCCGCCACCAGCGCCGCGATGAAATCGATCTGGCCGCTGCGCGCGGCCACGGTGGGGGAGAAGCCGGCGCGCTGGCAGGCGTCGTGGATGATGCGGTTCAGGGCGAAGCCGGTCTCGAACAGAATGAAGGGCGTGTCCCGCAGATCGCTCAATCCGACCGTTGCGGCGTGCGCCTTGGGGTGGTCGGCCGGCATCAGCGCCACCAGCGGCTCGCGCGCCACGGGCTGCCATTCGAAGATGTCGGGCACCGGTTTGAGCGAGGCGGCCAGTTCGATCTCGCCGGCCATCACCATTTCCTCCAGGCGACGGCTGCCGTGTTCCACCAGGCTGATTTCAATCTGCGGATAGCGGCTGCGAAAGCGCGCAAACATGGGGGCGAACAGGGTGCTGCTGCCCAGCGGCGGCAGGCCCAGGCGCAGCACGCCGCGCTTGAGCCCCTTCAGTTCGTCCAGTTCGGCGTACAGATCATCGCGCTGCGCCAGCATGGCCACGGCGCGGCGGTAGACGATTTCGCCGGCCGCGGTCAGCCGCGGCGGCTGGGCGTGGCGGTCCAGCAACGGCATGCCCAGTTCGTCTTCCAGCTGGCGCACCGCTTTGCTGACGGTGGGCTGGGTGGCGAAGACGGCCCGGGCGGCTTGAGAGAAACCGCCCTGGCGGACCACTTCTACCAGGGCGCGCAACGGACGCAGTTCCATGTGTATGCCTATCTGGAATAACTTGAATTCATCGAATTCATTTTATCTATGAGCACCGTAGGCGTAAAACATCTGCTTGCCGCAGGAACTTCGTCTCATGCCTCGCCCACGCCTCGCCCTTCTTCTACGCAGCACGCTGCGCCGCAGCCGCGTGCTGCAAATCTGTCTGCTGGTCCTCTTCTCCTTGCTGGGTCAGGCGTTGGCCCAGTTGCTGGGTCTGCCCGTGCCGGGCGGCGTCATTGGCATGGCGCTGGTGCTGGCGCTGCTGGCCACGCGCCGCCTGCGGGTGCGCAACGTGCATCGCGGCGCCAGCTGGCTGCTGGGCGAGATGCTGCTGTTCTTCGTGCCCGCCGTCATGTCGCTGCTGGACCACCGCGAATTCCTGGGCGTGCTGGGCTTGAAGCTGCTGGCCGTCATCCTCCTGGGCACGGTTCTGGTGATGGCCGGCACGGCGTTGACCATCGATCTCTGCTATCGCTGGATGAATCGCCATGCCAGCTGATTTCAATCTGCTGTTCTGGCCCGCCGCGACGGTGCTGGCCTATGTCTGCGCGCGCCTGTTCTACCGGCGCTATGCCTACTGGTGCACGTCGACCCTGGTGGTGGCGCCCGCGCTGCTGCTGGCGCTGGCGCTTGCGCTGCACACCGGCTACCGGGACTACATGGCGGGGTCGCACTGGCTGATGGCGATGTTGGGCCCGGTCATCGTGGCCTTCGCGCTGCCCTTGTATGAACAGCGCGCGCTGATCCGCCGTTACTGGCCGGTGCTGGTGGCGGGCGTGGCGGTGGGCAGCCTGATCGCAGGCGCCAGCGCCTGGATGCTGGGCAGCCTGCTGGGCCTGTCGCCGGACCTGCGCCTGAGCCTGCTGCCGCGTTCGGTGGCCACGCCGTTCGCGGTCGCCGTGTCGTCGCACGTGGGCGGCGTGCCGGACCTGACGGCCGTCTTCGTGATCGTCACGGGCGTGTTCGGCGCGGCCCTGGGCCAGTTGATGCGGCGCTGGCTGCCGCTGCGTTCGGCGCTGGCGCGCGGCGCGCTGTTCGGCATGGGCGCGCACGGCGCCGGAACGGCCAAGGCCCGCGAACTGGCGGCCGATGAAGGCGCCGTCGCGGGCCTGGTGATGGTGATGGCGGGGCTGTTCAATGTGCTGGTCACGCCCGCCGTGGTTGTGGGGTTGCTGGCCTGAGCGCCGCGTCAGTGCAGCATTTCCAGCGCTACCGGATACAGCGACGCCACCAGCAGCAGCGCCATGCCCACATTGAAGGCGCGGATCGCCCAGGGCTTGTGCAGCACGCGGCGCAACGCCGTGCCGAAGGTCACCCAGATGCCGATGCTGGGCAGGTTGACGATGCCGCAGACGACGGTGGCGATGACCAGATTGGCGAAGAAGCCATTCTGCGGCGTGTAGGTGGCGATCACGCCCACGGCCATGACCCAGGCCTTGGGGTTGACCCACTGAAAGGCGGCGGCCTGCAGGAAGGTGAACGGCTTTCCGCGCGCCTCGCCGTCGTCCATTTCGCCCGAATTCGCGATCTTCCACGCCAGGTACAGCAGATAGGCCGCGCCCGCGTACTTCAGCACGGTGTAAAGCTGCGGCACCTGCTGGAACACCGAGCCCAGCCCGATTCCCACCAGGAAAATCATGAAGGTGAAGCCCAGGTTCACCCCCAGCAGATGCGGCACGCTGCGGCGGAAGCCGAAGTTCAGGCCGGACGAGGCCAGCATCACGTTGTTGGGTCCGGGGGTAATGGAACTGACCAGGGCGAACATGGCCAGCGGGCCCAGCAGGGACAGGGACATCAGGGGCACGTCGGCCCAGTTGGAGGGGAGCAGATTCATTCTTTGGTCCTGACGATGGCGCGGCGTCCGCCGGCGATAACGGCGATCACGGCAGCCGCGAAGACGTACGTCGCCGGCTCCACGGATTCGCCAAACAACAATGCGGCCGCCACCACCGTCAGGAACGGTTGCAGCAACTGCACCTGGCCGACCCGGGCGATGCCGCCCACGGCCAGACCGCGATACCAGGCAAAAAAGCCCAGGAACATCGAACCCAGCGCCAGATAGGCGCTGGCGTAGATCACCGGGGCGCTGGGCCAACTGGCCTGCTGCGCCGCCATCCAGCCGACCGGCGCGGCCACCACGGGCGCGCTGATCACCAGCGCCCAGCAGATGGTGCGCCCGCCGCCCAGCGTGCGGGAAGCGCGCGCGCCCTCGGCATAGCCCATGCCGCCCAGGACCACGGCCAGCAACAGCCACAGATAGCCCGGCTGCAGGGCGCCTTCGCCCTGGCGCAGGGCATAGGCCGTCACCAGCGCGGCGCCCAGCACGGCCCAGGCCCAGAAGGCGGGCGAGGGGCGCTCGCCGCTGCGCAGCGCGGCAAAGGCCGCGGTCGACAGGGGCAGCAGCCCGTTGAAGACGGCGCCCTGCGACGCGGGCACGGTCTGCATGGCAAGCGAGGATGCCAGCGGCCAGCCCACCACGATGCCCAGCGCGGCCAGGATCACGCCCGGCCATTCCTCGCGGTTCGGGCGGCGCGCGCGCGTCAACCAGAGCACGGCGATGGCCGGCACCGCCGCTAGCAGCGCCCGGCCCAGTCCCACAAGCAGCGGCGCCAGCTCGCCGACGGCCAGGCGGGTCATGGGCAGCGTCAGGGAAAAGACCAGCACCCCCAGAAAGCCATAGCCGTACCCCTCCCACAGCCCAGCGGGCGCGCCAGGCGCAGCCTGGGAGGTCGGATAGAAAGCGGGACGGGTCATCACAGCCACCAAGGTTGGGGAACGCCGCGGGCATCGCGCCCATTCGCTATTGCGGGTTTTCGGCATTGCTGTCACTCTACGCATAGTTATCGGTACAGTACCGGTACACTTTTGCATATCACTTTACTTACTGGCCTGGTGAAATCCCCATGACAGTTGCCGCCGCCGCGACCTCCCCCATGCCCTGGCAACCCGTGCGCCAGGCCGACGCCACCTTGGTGACACAGCTGGCAGATGGGCTGGCGCGCCGCATCGATGAACAGGGTCTGCGGCCCGGCACCCGGCTGCCGTCGATCCGCAAGATGGCCGAACAGTCGGGCGTCAGCCGCTTCACCGTGGTCGAGGCCTACGACCGCCTGGTGGCCCGCGGCCTGGTGCAGTCGCGGCGCGGCGCGGGGTTCTTCGTGCGGGCGCGCAGCGGCCACCTGGCCGCCGTGGCCAGCGCGGCGCCCGCGGCGTTCACGCCGCCTGCCCGGATCGATGTCGCCTGGCTGTTGCGCAGCATGTTCCGCGACACCAACCCTTCAGGCATGCCGGGCGGCGCGGGGCTGCTGCCGGCGGACTGGCTCGACCCCGAGATGGTGGCGGGCGCGGTGCGCGCCGTGGGCCGTTCGGTGCGCGGCCATCTGGTCAGCTATGGCCACCCGCAGGGCTTCGCGCCGCTGCGCCAGCAGATCGCCGCCTTCCTGCAGAACGATGGCGTGCCTGCGCATCCGGAACTCAACCTGCTGACGACCAACGGCGTCACGCACGGCCTGGACCTGATCGCGCGGCACCTGGTCAAACCGGGCGACACCGTGCTGGTCGAAGACCCGGCCTGGTTCGTCATCTTCGGCCGATTGGCCGCCTTCGGCGCGCGCCTGATCGGCGTGCCGCGCGGCCCCGACGGCCCCGATACGGCGCTGCTCGAACAGCTGGCTGCCCAACACAAGCCCAAGCTCTTCATCATCAACAGTTCCGTGCACAACCCCACCGGCCACACGTTGTCGGCCGGCGCCGCCTACGACATCCTGCGCATCGCCGAACGCCACGATTTTCTCGTGGTCGAGGACGACACCTACGGCGAACTGCATCCGGGCGGCGCCATGAAGCTGGCCGCGCTGGACCGCCTGAAACGGGTGATCCTGGTGGGCGGTTATTCCAAGATGCTGGCGGCCAGCCTGCGCGTGGGCTATCTGGCGGCGAATCCCGACATCCTGCAGAAGCTCGCCGACCTGAAGATGCTGGCCGGCCTGACCTCGCCCGAACTCGGCGAGCGGGTGATCCACCGGGTGCTGATGGAAGGGCAGTACCGCCGCCACATCGAGCGCGTGCGCCTGCGGGTGGACGACGCCCGCCAGCGCTGCCTGAAAGGGTTGCTGAAACTGGGGTTGACGGTGCACCACGAGCCGCACGCCGGCATGTTCGTCTGGGCCGATTACGGCCGCGATACCGAGGCGCTGGCGCGCGTGGCGGCCGACCACGGCATGCTGCTGGCTCCGGGCACGCTGTTTTCCCCGTCCCAGGCGCCGTCCACGATGCTGCGCTTTTCGGTCACGATCGCCGATCATCGCGGCGTCTGGACCGATCTGGAAAAAATCTTCGCGCAAAACGCCTCCAGCAATCAATAATAGAAAGCTGTCTCTTTGAAGCCATTGAAGGAACCGCCATGTCCGCACCCATCAAACCCCTGACCCAGAATTTCGCCGTCGCGCCCCAGCTCGGCCCGGACGACATGGCGGACGTCGCCGCCGCCGGCTACAAGAGCGTGATCATCAACCGTCCCGATTTTGAAGGCGGCCCGGACCAGCCCACCGCCGCGGACGTGTCCAAGGCCGCCCTGGCCGCCGGCCTGCAGATCGAATACCAGCCCGTGGTGGGCAGCGCCATGACCGCCGCCGACGTGGTGCGTTTCGCCGAGCTGCTGCGCACGCTGCCGGGCCCGGTCCTGGCGTACTGCCGCACCGGCACCCGCTGCACCAATCTGTTCGCCGCCGCCCAGCAGCTGGGCTGATCGCGCTTGACGCGCGTCAAGGCGCGCCGGGTTCGGTTGATGTGAACCTGGCGCGTTTCCGGTAGCATGGAGGTACCTCACAAACAGGAGCAGGCAAGATGTTCAAGAAGATCCTGATTCCCACCGACGGTTCTCCGCTCTCGGCCCAAGCCGCCAATGCCGGCATTTGCTTTGCGCGTTCCGTGGGCGCTGAAGTCGTCGCGCTCTACGTGACCCAGCCTTTCGCAGCCACGATCGGCTTTGACGGCATGGCTGCCGCCTACGCCATCACCGACGAAGACTACGAAAAGGCCTCCGCCGAGCAGGCCGACAAGTACCTCAAGCAGATCACCGACCGCGCCGACACCGCCGGCGTGAAGTCCGAGTCGCGCGCCGTATCGAACTTCAACGTTGCCGACGGCATCGTGCAAGCCGCCGCCGACGCCGGCTGCGACCTGATCTTCATCGGCAGCCACGGCCGCAGCGGCCTGTCGCGCCTGCTGCTGGGCAGCGTCACCGCCAAGGTCCTGTCGCTGGCCAGCACCGCCGTGCTGGTGTACCGCGTCAAGGAAGAAAAGAAGTAGCCTGCACGGTACGCCGCTGCGGGCAGCCCCTGAGGCTCGCCCCAGGCTGGTGCATGGCAAACGAGCCCCTCCCGTTGGAGGGGCTTTTTTTATCCTTGGCCCTTGCAGGGACTAGGCTTGTTTCTTGTCGCGCCGCGCGTAATATTTACGCATCAGTGCGGGCGCGGTTCCGCGATTCTCAAGCACCCTACGCGGCATGGCGCCCGCCGCGGCAAGGCCCGGTCGGGCTTGCCGTCTTCGCCCGGTAGTTCACTGCAAGGGAAGAGGCCATGACTCGCAAGACGCGTATCGAGCTTTACCGCAATATCGGCATCAGCGCCCACATCGACGCGGGCAAGACGACGACCACCGAGCGCATCCTCTTCTATACCGGCATCACCCACAAGATCGGCGAGGTGCATGACGGCGCCGCCGTGATGGACTGGATGGAGCAGGAACAGGAACGCGGCATCACCATCACGTCGGCCGCCACCACCGCCTTCTGGAAGGGCATGGCGGGCAACTATCCCGAACACCGCATCAACATCATCGACACGCCGGGCCACGTCGACTTCACCATCGAGGTCGAGCGTTCCATGCGCGTGCTGGATGGCGCGGTCATGGTCTACGACGCCGTGGGCGGCGTGCAGCCGCAATCCGAAACCGTCTGGCGCCAAGCCAACAAGTACAAGGTGCCGCGGCTGGCCTTCGTCAACAAGATGGACCGGGTCGGCGCCGACTTCCTGCGCGTGCAGCGCCAGATCGCCGAACGCCTGAAGGGCGACGCCGTGCCCATCCAGCTGCCGGTGGGCGCCGAGGACCATTTCGAAGGCGTGATCGACCTGGTCAAGATGAAGGCCATCATCTGGGATGAGGCCAGCCAGGGCGTGCGCTTCGAGTACCGCGACATTCCCGCCTCGATGCAGGCCCAGGCCCAGGAATGGCACGACAAGATGGTGGAGAAGGCCGCCGAGGCCAACGAAACCCTGTTGGAAAAATACCTGTCGGGCGAACCCTTGACCGAGGATGAAATCAAGCAGGGCCTGCGCATGCGCACGGTCGCCAACGAGATCGTGCCGATGCTCTGTGGCAGCGCGTTCAAGAACAAGGGCGTGCAGGCCATGCTGGACGCGGTCATCGACTATATGCCTTCACCCGTGGACGTGCCCGCGATCAAGGGCCACGACGTGCGCGATCATGAAATCGAACGGCATCCCACCGACAACGAGCCGTTTTCGGCCTTGGCCTTCAAGATCATGACCGACCCCTTTGTCGGCCAACTGGTGTTCTTCCGCGTTTATTCGGGCGTGGTGAAGTCGGGCGACTCGGTCTTCAATCCCATCAAGGAAAAGAAGGAAAGGCTGGGCCGCATCCTGCAGATGCACGCCAACGAGCGGCGCGAGATCACCGAGGTCTACGCGGGCGACATCGCGGCGGCCGTGGGCATCAAGGACGTTACCACTGGCGACACGCTGACCGATCCCGCCCACATCATCATCCTGGAACGCATGGTGTTTCCGGAGCCCGTGATTTCCCAGGCCGTGGAGCCCAAGACCAAGGCCGACCAGGAAAAAATGGGCATCGCGCTGGGCCGACTGGCGCAAGAGGATCCGTCGTTCCGCGTGCGCACGGATGAAGAGTCCGGCCAGACCATCATTTCCGGCATGGGCGAGCTGCACCTGGAAATCCTGGTCGACCGCATGAAGCGCGAGTTCGGCGTCGAGGCCACGGTGGGCAAGCCCCAGGTCGCGTACCGCGAAACCATACGCAAGACCTGCAACGAGGTCGAAGGCAAGTTCGTCAAGCAATCAGGCGGGCGCGGCCAGTACGGCCATGTGGTGCTCAAGCTGGAACCGCAGGAGCCCGGCAAGGGCTATGAATTCGTCGATGCCATCAAGGGCGGCGTGGTGCCGCGCGAGTTCATTCCGGCCGTCGACAAGGGCATACGCGAAGCCCTCAATGCCGGAGTGCTGGCGGGCTATCCGGTGGTGGATGTGAAGGCGACGCTGTTCTTCGGCTCGTACCACGACGTGGACTCGAACGAGAACGCCTTCAAGATGGCGGGGTCGATGGCCTTCAAGGAAGGCATGCGCCGCGCCGATCCGGTGCTGCTGGAACCCATGATGCAGGTCGAGGTGGAAACGCCCGAGGACTTCACCGGCAACGTCATGGGCGACTTGTCCTCGCGGCGCGGCATGGTGCAGGGCATGGAGGATATCGCGGGCGGCGGCGGCAAACTGGTGCGCGCCGAAGTGCCGCTGGCCGAGATGTTCGGGTACTCCACCTCGCTGCGCTCGCTGACCCAGGGGCGTGCGACCTACAGCATGGAGTTCAAGCACTATGCCGAGGCGCCGCGCCAGGTGGCGCAGGAAGTGATGGCGGCTCAGGGCACCGGCCGCTGAGCCGTCCGCTTCAGGCCGGGGCGGCGGCCGTGGCCGCCGCCGCGCGCATGCGCGACGAGGCCAGCTTCACGCCCAGCAGGATCATCACGAAACCGTAGGCATGGAACAGCTGCGGGGCTTCGCCCAGCAGCGGCCAGGCCAGCAGCGCGGCATAGACCGGCACCAGGAACATCGACAGCCCCGCGGTGGCCGGCCCGGCCTGGCTGATCAGGCGGCCGTACACGTAGTACGCGCCCAGGCTGGGCACCACCGCCAGGAACAGCAGCACCGCGGCCAGTCGCGGATCGCCCCAGGGCGGCGTGGCGCCGGCCGCGGCCTCGATCGCGGCAAAGGGCGCCAGGGCCAGCACGCCGCCCAGCATCATGGCGGCCAGCCGGGCGCTGTCCGGCACCGCGGGCAGACTCAGCCGCTTCTGCAACACGGTGTAGAAGGCCCAGCCAGTGGCGGCCAGCAGCACCCAGAGGTCCCCTTGGCCGAAATCCAGGCGGGCCAGCGTCTGCGCGTCACCGCGTGCCAGCACCACCAGTACGCCGCCCAAGGCCAGCGCCAGGCCCGCGCCGCGCAGGGCGGACAGCGGCTTGCGCCAGATGATGGCTTCCAGCAGCGCCACCAGGATGGGGCTGCACGAAAAGATCAGGGCGATGTTGGTCGCGCTGGTGTTCTGGGCGCCGATGTACTGCGGCGCCACGGCCACGCCCATGCCCAGCACCGCCAGCGGCGCCAGCGACGGCAGGGCGCGCCACAAGGTCTTGCGATGCGCGCGCAGGGCGGGCGCGGCCAGCGGCAGCAGGATCAGCAGGGCGATCAGCCAGCGGCCGAAGGCCAGGAAAACGGGGGGGAGGTTGGCATCATGGGCCCAGCGGGCCGCCACCATGTTGGAGGCGAAGAGCGCCGGAGCGGCCAAAAGCATGGCGGTGCCGGAAAGGCCCAGGCCGGTTCTTGCGGGTGCTGCTGCTGCGAGAGACATGGTTTCCTGCCGTGCGGATCGGCGCGCGGCGTGCTGCGTTGATACTGCCGGCGTCTGCGCCGGGTTGTGCCGCAGCGTGGACGCCGAAATCGGACGGGCGGGATAGGTGACCGTCTTGCAGGAGAGTCTACGGGCAGGAGGGCAAAATAGGTTTCCTGATTCACGCCGTATTTGCTGATTCAGGAAAATATCTGTCTTGTAGAATTTGTTTTTCCAGGGAAAATATCTTTTCTATCGGCCTTCCCATGTCCACATCGCCCAAAATCGACGAAACCGACCGCAAGATCCTGCGCGCGCTGCGTGCGGACGGGCGCCTCACCAACCTGAAACTGGCCGAGCAGGTGGGCCTGTCGCCCACGCCTTGCTGGAACCGGGTCAAGGCGCTGGAGGAGGCGGGCGTGATCGAGGGCTACGCCGCCCTCTTGAACCAGAAGGCGCTGGGCTTGCCGGACACCGTCATGATCGAGGTGACGCTGGAACACCACGATGACGACACGCTGGCGCGCTTCGGCGAAGAGATCACGCGGCTGCCGGAAGTGGTCGAGGCCTTTCTCGTGACGGGCGAGTACGACTATCTGATCAAGGTGGCGGTGGCGGGAACCGAAGGCTACGAGGAGTTCCTGCGCAAGCGGCTCTACAAGCTGCGCGGCGTGCGGCACAGCCGTTCCACCTTCGTGTTGCGGCGTCTGAAGCACACGCCTTCGGTCGAGCCCTGAGGCGTGCCACGGCCGGGCAGCGCCAGCGTCAGCCGTTGATGAATGCCTCGATCGCGCCGTTGAAGGCGCGCGGATTGCCCAGGTTCATGCCGTGCGACGATCCGGTGATCGTCACGCGCTGCGCTTGCGGCAGCCATTGCGACAGGGCATCCAAAACGGCCGGATAGGGCGCGGGGCTGAGCGCGCCGCCAATCAGCAGGGTCGGCAGCTTCAGCGTGCCGATCTGCCCGGGCGTCAGCGCTTCGGGCTTTTCCTCGGCCTGTCCGAACAGCGTGCCGACGTTGTCGCGCACCATTTCCTTGAACCACGGCACCATGCGTTGCCAGGTGTCGGGTCCGGTGACGGTATCCACGAACAGCGCCAGGCCATCTTCGATCTCGCCGTCGCGGATGAGCGCCAGCGCGCGCTGGCGAAAGCCGCCGCGCAGGTCGTCGTCACCAGGCAAGGGCAGGCCCGGGTCGGCCAGGGTCAGGCTGCGCAGCGCGGCAGGCTGCTGCAATGCGGCCTCCAGCGCCACGCGGCCGCCGCGGGAATGGCCCACCAGATGGGCCGGTTCGCCTGCCACCGTATCGATGAACTCCAGCACGTCGCTGGCATGCTGTTCGACTGAAAAACCCTCGCCTTCGCCGTCCCAGGTTTCGGGCCAGTAGCGGCGCAGGCAGACCGCCAGCACGCGGAACGACTTGCCCAGCGGCGCCATCTGCGACTTCCAGTAGCGGCAGTCGGACAAGGAGCCGTGCACCAGCACCAGGGGCGCGCCGCTGCCGTACTCGGTGTAGGACATGGCGTAGCCGCCGATCAGGGCGGTTTGCAGGGGCAGGACGGGTTCGGAACGCATGGGTGTCGTGTGGGAAAGCCAGGAGCGCATTCTAGCCCGCAGGCGCCGCGCCTCCGCGCTGATAAACTCGTTTCCGATGTCCCGGCGCGCTGGCCGCGCCTATTTCCCAACTCAACGGAGCCGTCCCGATGTCGCCTGAGTCCCTTGCCGCCTTGCCCGAATCCGCCCAGCGCGTCGCGCGCCTGTTGCTGGAACTGGGGCATGACAAGCCCGTGGTCGTCCTGCCGCAAACCGGCAAGACCTCGGCGGAAGCGGCGGCGGGGCTAGGCTGCGAGGTCGCGCAGATCGCCAAGTCCATCATCTTCCGGCGCGCCTCGGATGACGCGCCGGTGCTGGTCATTGCCAGCGGCGCGAACCGAGTGGACGAGGCCAAGGTGGCCTCGCAGGTGGGGCCGCTGGCCAAGGCGGACGCGAAGTTCGTGCGCGACATGACCGGCTATGCGATCGGCGGCGTGTGTCCCATCGGCCATGCGGTCAAGCCGGTGATGCTGCTGGACGCGGATCTCTTCAACTACGACAGCCTGTGGGCTGCCGCGGGGCATCCGCATGCGGTGTTCAACCTGACGCCGCGGCAACTGGCGGACATGACCGGCGCGCCGGTCGTGGACGTGGCGCTGCGCGCCTGACATCGCGCTGTCCCGCGTTCAGTGCGGGCGCGCTTGCAGCCCGTCGATCAGCACCTGCCGCAGGCCGCGCGAGCAGGCCTCCACCCGTCCTTCCACCCCGTAGACCGCCGCCAGCGATGCCGGCGTGATCACGTCCGCCGGCAGGCCCGCCGCGTGCAGCCGGCCGTCATGGATCATGACGGCCCGGTCGGCGTGCTGTAGCGCCACGTTCAGGTCATGCAGCACGATGACGCTGATCAGGCCGTGTTCCAGGGTTTCCTGCCGCAGCAGCTGCATGACGTGGAACTGGTAGTTCAGGTCCAGCGCCGACAGCGGTTCGTCCAGCAGCAGCACGCGCGGGTGGCGGATCAAGGCCTGCGCCAGTCCCACCAGCTGCTTCTGTCCGCCGGACAGCGAATCCAGGTACTTCAAGGCCAGATGGGCAATGCCCAGGCGCTCCAGCAGCCGGTCTATGGCTTGCATGTCCACCGGCGTACCCAGGCTGTCGCCCGCCTTGGCCGCCACCAGCACGGATTCGAACACCCGCAGGTGCACGGCCGCGGGCAGGCCCTGGGGCAAGTAGACCACGTGGCGCGCGCGTTCGCCGAAGCTCTGGCGCAGCAGGTCGCGGCCGTCCAGCGTGACCTGTCCGGCGCGCACGCGGACCAGGCCCGCCAGGGTCTTGAGCAGGGTGGATTTGCCGCTGCCGTTGGGGCCGAGCAGAGCGGTCACCTGGCCGGCGGGCAACTCGGGTATCGACAGCGCATGCAGCACGTCCGAGCGTCCGTAGCCGGCCGTGAGGCCGCGCACGGATAGCGTCGTTGCGGTAGCGGTGCGCGGCGCGGTCATGGCATCTGCCGGCGCAGCACCACCGACGCGAAAAAGGGTATGCCGACCAGGGCGGTCACGATGCCCACCGGCACGACCACGCCCGGCATGAGGTTCTTGGAGGCGATCGACGCCAGGGACAGGATCACCGCGCCTACCAACGCGCTGCCCGGCAGGAAGTAGCGGTGGTCCTCGCCGAACAGCCGCCGCGCAATGTGCGGCGCGACCAACCCGATGAAGCCTATCGTGCCGACAAAGGCCACCGCCAGCGCCGACAGCAGGCTGACCCGGGCCAGCGCCGCAACGCGCACGCGGCGCACGTCCACGCCGAAGCTCGCGGCGCGGTCCTCGCCCAGGCGCAGCGCGGTCAGTTTCCAGGATTGGCGCATGGCCAGCGGCAGCGCCACGGCAAAGGCCGCCGCCAGCACGCCGACCGTGGTCCAGCTGGAACGCGACAAGCTGCCCATGGTCCAGAACACCAGGTTCTGCAGCGCCTCGGCGCTGGCCATGAACTGCACCAGCGACACCAGCGCATTGAAGGTGAACAGCATGGCGATGCCGAACAGCACCACGCCCGAGGTATTCATGCCGCCCCAACGGGTCACGGCGTCCAGCATCAAGGCCGCCAGCAGCGCAAACAGGAAAGCGTTGCCGGCCACCAGCCAGCCAGCGGGAACGCCGGGCAGGCCCAGCTGCAGCACGATGGCCAGCGAGGCGCCAAAGGCCGCGGCGGACGACACGCCCAGCGTAAATGGGCTGGCCAAGGGGTTGTTCAGGATGGTCTGCATTTCCGCGCCCGCCATCCCCAGCGCCATGCCGACCAGGGCGGCCATCAACGTCGACGGCAGGCGGATGTCCCACACGATGACTCGGGTGGTTGGATCAGCCGCGCCGGGTGCAGTGAGCGTCTGCCACAGTTCGCCCCAGGGCAGGCCCGAGGGGCCGACGGTAAAGTCGGCCAGCAGCGCAATGAAAAGCGCCGCCAGCAGCAGGGCGATAAGCCCTGCCCGGCGGCGCAGGATGTGCCGGTATGCGGCAACCGCGCTCGCGGCAGGCGGCATTACTGCAGCAGCTGCAGACGGCTCTTGGCCGTGCTGGCGGCCGGCGTGGTCGGGTAGTCGCGAACAATGCGCTGCAGCGTCGTCTTGGCGCCGGCGCGATTGTTCATTTCGATCTGGCTGCCGGCGATCACCAGCAGGGCGTCGGGCGCGCGCGCGTTGTCCGGGGCCTTCTGGACCATGGCGTTCAATTGCTCGATGGCGCCCTTGAAGTCCTTCAGCGCATAGCGGCTGCTGCCCAGGTAAAACTGGGCGCTGGGCGCGAGCTGGCTGGCGGGGTACAGGGCGGTGAAGGCGGCCAGCGATTCGGACGCTTCCTTGTACTGGCCCTTGCGGAACAGGTCGATCGCGCCGTCATAGGCGGCCTGTTCCTGGGGGTCGCCGGCGGAGGCTCCCGGCGGATTGGCGCTGCCCGCCGCGCCGCCCGGCTTGGCCGAGGGCTGCTGGCGCGACACCAGTTCGAGCTGGTCGCGCAGTTGGGCGACTTCCTGCTGCAAGGCCTGGATCTGATCGGCCAATTGCAGCTTGGCGCGCTGGCTTTGTTCGTTCTGCTGCTGCACCTGTTGGCGCAAATCCAGGATGGCCCGGCGGGCCTCATCGTCGGAAAAAGCGTGGGCGGGCGCCGCAAGGGCCGCAAGCACCAAGCCGGTGGCCGCAATCAGAGGACGCAGGGACAGAACGTTATCGCGCATGAAAATTCCCGGGTATAAAAACAAACGTCGGGACGGCCGGTTGACCGTCCCGACGCGTGGTAGGGCTCTAGACTATACGAAAAAGCTTAGCGGCGATAAACGATATCGGCGCGGCGGTTTTCCGCGAAGTCGGCTTCCGACGTACCAGTCGCCTTCGGCTTTTCTTTACCGAAGCTGATGGTTTCGATCTGGTTGTCGCTGACGCCCAGCAGGGTCATCATGCGGCGCACAGCGTCGGCACGGCGCTGGCCCAGGGCCAGGTTGTATTCAGCGCCGCCGCGTTCGTCGGTGTTGCCTTCGATCTTGATGGTCTGCTGCTGATGCGAGGCCAGGTACTTGGCGTGGGTTTCGACCAAGCTGCGGTACTGGTCCGACACCGTGTAGCTGTCGAAGTCAAAGTACACCGAGCGCTGTTGCGCCAGGATGCTTTGGGGGTTGAAGGGATCAAGGATCTGGCCAGAGGCCGAGGATCCTTGGCCAGCGCCTCCGCCCTGACCCGCTTTATCGTCGAGAGGGACGGAGCTGCAAGCTGCCAGGGCGGCAGCCAGAGCGGCGATGGTTAGGCTTTTGGCAATGCGCGACTTCATGATAGTTCCTTTGCAAAGAGAGTCACACGTGTTATCGGGTAAATGGGCCCCAAGTCGGTTCACGTATTTCCCCATTCAGTACCGAAAGCGTCTGCCGTACGCGGCCATCGCTCGAGACACCAGCAAGCACGCTACGGCCATTTTGGATGGCGGCGTAAAGGACTTGCATTCCATTCGGCGCAAAACTCGGGGACTGATCGTCACGACCATCAGTCAACAAGGTCTCGGAGCCTGAGGACAGGTTCAACGATGCGATTCGAAACGCGCCGTCGCGTCTTGCAACGTACAGTAGCGTCGATCCATCGGGGGAAATTCGGGGTGATATGTTGTAACCACCATTAAACGTGAGGCGGCGTGCTTCGCCACCACTCGAGCCGGTCTGGTAGATCTGCGGCCCGCCGCTGCGGTCACTCGTAAAGATAATGGAAGCACCGTCTGGCGTAAAGCTCGGTTCGGTGTCAATCCCGGGAGAACGCGTAACTCGGGTCGGATTCGAGCCGTCGGTCGCGCCAACGATGTAAATTTGCGACAAACCATCGCGGGTCAAAGCCACCGCCAGCTTGCTGCCATCGGGCGACCAGCCCGGTGCACTGTTGTTGCCCTTGAAGTTGGCGACAGGCGAACGGGCGCTGGTGGCCAGATTGTGCACGTAGACGACAGGTTTGCCGGATTCGAAGCTCACATAGGCGAGCTTGGTGCCATCGGGCGACCAGGACGGCGAAATGATGGGCTCGCGCGAACGCAGGGCGACTTGCGGGTTCTGCCCGTCGGCGTCCGCCACCTGCAGTTCGTAGGTGGCGCCCTTCTTCAGCACGTACGCGATACGGGTCGAGAAGACGCCCTTAACGCCGGTGATCTTCTCGTAAATGCGGTCCGCGATCTGGTGCGCCACGCGGCGCAGTTCCTGCTCGGTGCCCGAGAACGCCACGCCGTCCAACTGGCCCTTCTTGACCGTGTCGGCCAGGCGGTAGCGGACGTCGTAGCGGCCATCGGCGCCGCGCGTGATGCTGCCGTAGGCGATGAAATCGGCGCCCTTGCCACGCCAGTCGTCATAGGCGATGGGGGAGTCGACGTTCAGGCCGGAACCGGCGGCGTTGATCAGGCGGAACTGGCCCGTGCGGGTCAGGTCGGCGCGGATGACTTCGGCCAGGGCGCGGCCATGGGTGTCGTCGACGGCGAAGTCGGCGATGGCGACGGGGTATTGGGTGGCGCCGGTACCGGAAATATCGACGCGCAGCTGCGCATGGGCGGGCTTGATGGCCATCAGGCAGGCCAAGGTCAGCATCAGCAGCCCGAGTCCATACGATCGCCAGAGAGCGAGGGGGGGTACTCGTCGGCTATAAGCGGGAGTCATATTCATCAATCTCCTGTCAATCATACATTCTGTACACAACGTCAATAATGGGTTCGTAGCGGCCCGTCGAGGGCTTCGGGAAGGGGTTGCAACGGCGGATGCCCGTCTCGACCGCGCGGTCGAAGCCGGCATTGCCCGAAGAACTGGTCAAGGTGACGCCATTGACCTTCCCGTCGGAACCTAACTGTACCCGGTATTGTGCCGTGGGATTTTCCGATCCGCTGCGGGCCGGGGGCGGATAAGCCACCCCGGGTTGCACGCAGGCGCGGACCTTGGCGCCATAGCCGCTGTCGCGTCCGCCGCCCGCCTGATTGCGGTCGGCCGTGCCGCCGGGGATGCCGGCGGCGCCCAGGGCGTCGTTGCGGAAGGCATCCTTCAGCGCCTTGTCGGCGGCGGCCTTCTTGGCCGCCTCTTCCTTGGCCTTCTTCTCGGCCGCGGCTTTTTTCTCGGCGGCAGCCTTTTCGGCCGCGGCTTTTTCCTCGGCAGCCTTGTCGGCAGCGGCCTTTTCGGCGGCGGCCTTGTCCGCCGCGGCCTTCTTGGCAGCGTCGTCCTTGGCCTTCTTCTCGGCGGCAGCCTTGTCGGCGGCGGCTTTCTCGGCGGCCTTTTCGGCAGCAGCCTTCTCAGCAGCCTGGCGTTCCTGCTCCAGACGCTTCTTTTCTTTCAGTTCGGCCTGCTTGCGTTCTTCGTCGAGGCGCGCCTTTTCCTTGGCGGCTTCGGCAGCCTGGCGTGCCTTTTCCTCTTGTTCGCGCTTTTTCTTGGCTTCCTGCAGCGCGATCTCGGGGTCGACTTCCTCGGTCTTAGGCTGGGCTTCGGGCTCAGGCTTGGGAGGAGGGGGAGGCGGCGGGGGAGGCTCGGGCGCCTTTTCAGGCTCCGGCTTCGGTTCCGGCTTGGGCTGAGGCTTCGGGGGTTCGGGTTGCGGCGTGGGCGGCGGCGAGACGGGCGAATTGCCGTCTGCCCAGAGCTGCACCTGCACGGGGCCGGGGCTCTCGGAGCGCCAGTTCACGCCAAAGATCAAGACGATCAGCAGCAGCACGTGCACGGCCACGGCCAGGATCAATGCCTTCCGGTTGTCGTGGTTGGGCGGGGTGGCCGGGGGGCCGCTGCGGTGTCGGATTATGGGTGGCGTCATGAGCGTTGCAAGCCGGCGTCGCCGGCGGAAGGCGTCGCGTTAGCGTTTTTTCGCGGGAGCAGGCTGGGATGCGCCGGCGGACTGGTCCACCAGCAGACCCAGGCGGGTGATGCCGCTGGTGCGAAGTTCATCCATGACCTTCACGACCGTTTCGTAGGGCACCTTGCCGTCGGCGGCGATGACCACCGGGGTTTCCGCGGTAATGCGCGAACGCACTTGCGCCACCAGCTCGGGGCGCGCGATGTCCTGCATGGTGGCGCCGGGTTCGCGCATGCGCAGGGCGATCTTGCCGTCTTCCGAAATCTGGACTTCCAGCGGCTTGACCGGCACGTCCGAAGCCGCGCCGACGGAGGGCAGCTGGATCAGGCCGGGCGTGATGAGAGGAGCGGTCACCATGAAGATGACCAGCAGCACCAGCATCACGTCGATGTACGGCACCACGTTGATGTCGGCCTTCATGCGGCGGCCGGACCTGCCGCGTGAGCTTACCGAGGGCATTAGCGCACCTGCCGTTGCAGAATGTTCAGGAATTCATCGACGAAGCTGTCGAAACGGATCGAGATGCGATCGATGTCGTTCGTGAAGCGGTTGTAGGCGACCACGGCGGGAATGGCCGCGAACAGGCCGATGGCGGTGGCGATCAGCGCTTCCGCGATGCCGGGAGCCACCGAGGCCAGGGTGGCCTGCTGCATGTTCGACAGGCCGATGAAGGCGTGCATGATCCCCCAGACCGTGCCCAGCAGGCCGATGTAAGGGGACACGGAGCCGGCCGAAGCCAGGAAGTTCAGGTGCGATTCCAGCGAATCCATCTCGCGCTGGTAGGCGGCGCGCATGGCGCGGCGCGGGCCGTCCAGCAGGGCGGTGGCGTCGCCGGAGGCATTGCCGCGGCGGGCCTTCAGGAATTCGGTCATGCCGGCATCGAAGATGCGGGCCAGCGCGCCTTGCTCGTCGCGGCGCGAGGCCACGGCCTGTTGCAGCATGGACAGGTCGCCGCCCGACCAGAAATCGTCTTCGAAGCGGCGGGTCTGGGCATGGGCCCGCTTGATCGCCAGCCGCTTGGCGAAGATGTAGGTCCAGGACATGATCGAAATGCCCAACAGCATCAGCATGATCAGCTGGACCGGCACGCTGGCGTGCGAAATCAGCGAAAGCAACGACATGTCGTTGGTGACTTGCATGGTTATTCCTGAATGAATTCCAGTTTGGCGCGAACGTCAGCCGGCAACTCCGCCGGCCGCATGTGAATGGCATCGACGCAGCAGACTTGGATGTTGCCGTCGGCAAGCAGTTCCCCGTCGCGTTCCGCGCGTTGCGCGAAGTGTATCGAAGCGCGGCCGAGTCGTGTGATCCGGCTGCGTATGGTAAGTAAATCGTCCAGCCTGGCCGGCTTGCGGTAGGACATGTCCAGGGAGCGGACAACGAATAGACGTTGTTCGCTGGCCGCCAGGTTGGACTGGTTGACCCCCAGATTGCGCAGCCACTCGGTGCGTGCGCGTTCCAGGAATTTCAAGTAGTTGGCGTAGAAAACCACTCCGCCTGCATCCGTGTCTTCGTAGTAGACACGGACCTGCAGGACGGATTCGGCGGACTTCGGATCGGTCACGATGGATAGAAAAGGGCAGTCGGGACGCGGAAAGTCCGTAGTTACTATAAGGTTTACAGCGTGTCGAGTTTCGTCAGCACGGCTTCAAGCGCGGACTCTACCGGAATCTTGGCCGCTTCGGTTTCCCGACGGGCCTGCAATTCCACCACACCATCGTTCAGGCCGCGTTCTCCAACTGTTACACGCAGCGGCGCGCCGATCAGCTCCCATTCAGCAAACATCACGCCCGGGCGGGCATCGCGGTCGTCCAGGATGACGTCCACGCCGCGCGCCAGGAGGGATTCGTAGAGCTTTTGCGCGGTGTCACGCACGGTTTCACTTTTGCCCCAGCCGACCGGGCAGATTACCACTTCGAAGGGGGCGATCGCGCGCGGCCAGATGATGCCGCGGGCATCGTGGTTCTGCTCGATGGCCGCGCCCACGATGCGGGTCACGCCGATACCGTAGCAGCCCATTTCCAGGACGGCGGGCTTGCCGGTTTCGTCCAGGAAGGTGGCCTTGAGGGCTTCCGAGTACTTCTTGCCCAGGTAGAACACGTGGCCGACTTCGATGCCGCGCTGGATCGACAGGGTGCCCTTGCCGTCCGGCGAGGGGTCGCCGGCGACTACGTTGCGCAGGTCCGCCACCAGCTCGGGCTCGGGCAGGTCACGGCCCCAGTTCACGCCCTGGATGTGGAAATCTTCCTTGTTCGCGCCGCAGACGAAATCGGCCATGTTGGCCACGGTGCGGTCGGCAATGACGTGCACGGGACGGACGGTCTTGACCGGGCCCAGGTAGCCGGGCTTGCAGCCGAAGGTTTCGACGATCTCGGTTTCCGTGGCGAAGCGGAAGCCGGCCAGGCCGGGCAGCTTGCCGGCCTTGATTTCGTTGAGTTCGTGGTCGCCGCGCAGCAGCAGCAGCCAGATGTCGGCGCCTTTCTCGCCGTCGGTGGCCAGCACGATGGACTTGATCGTGCGCTCCAGCGGCAGGCCCAGCAGCTTGGCCACGTCTTCGCATTTGGCGGCGCCCGGCGTGGGCACTTCGGCCATGGCCTGGGCGGGCTCGGCGCGGGTCGGGTACAGGCCGGGGGCCTCGGCCAGCTCCATGTTGGCGGCGTAGTCCGAATCGGCGTTGTAGACCAGCAGGTCTTCGCCGGTGTCGGCGATCACCTGGAATTCGTGGCTGCGGGTGCCGCCGATCGAGCCCGTGTCAGCGGCCACGGCGCGGAATTCCAGACCCAGGCGGCCGAAAATGCGCATGTAGGCGTTGAACATGGTGTCGTAGCTGGCCTGAGCGCCGGCTTCGTCGCGGTCGAAGGAATAGGCGTCCTTCATGGTGAATTCGCGGCCGCGCATCAGGCCGAAGCGCGGGCGGCGCTCGTCCCGGAACTTGGTCTGGATGTGATAGAAGTTCACCGGCAGCTGGCGATAGCTGTGGATTTCGTTGCGCGCGATGTCCGTGATGACTTCCTCGGACGTGGGCTGCAGCACGAAATCGCGCTGGTGCCGGTCCTTGATGCGCAGCAGCTCGGCGCCGTATTGCTCCCAGCGGCCCGATTCCTGCCAGAGCTCGGCCGGCTGCACCACCGGCATCAGCAGCTCGATCGCACCCGCGGCATTCATTTCTTCGCGGACGATGGCCTCGACCTTGCGGATGACTTTCAGCCCCAGGGGCATGTAGGTGTAGATGCCGCCCGCGAGCTTGCGGATCATCCCTGCCCGGGTCATCAGCTGATGGCTGGCGACTTCGGCTTCGGAAGGGGCTTCTTTGAGGGTGTTGATGTGGTAGTTGGATGCGCGCATGTTTAAAGGTGGCTGCAGATACGTATAATCGATCGTAATTGTATTGAATTCGGTGGGGGTGGCCCATGCTTGACCGCGAAGGCTACCGCCCCAATGTCGGCATCATTCTCGTCAACGGTAGAAACGAGGTCTTTTGGGGCAAGCGTATCAGGGAACATGCCTGGCAGTTCCCCCAAGGCGGCATCAAGTATGGCGAAAGCCCGGTGCAGGCCATGTATCGCGAACTCCATGAAGAGGTGGGCTTGAAGCCCGAGCATGTCCGTATTTTGGGGCGTACACGCGATTGGTTACGTTATAACGTGCCCGATCACTTCGTCCGGCGTGAGTGGCGTGGCCACTATAAAGGACAAAAACAGATTTGGTTCTTGTTGCGCCTGGTAGGACGTGACAGTGACGTGTGCTTGCGCGCGACGCAGCATCCGGAATTCGATGCCTGGCGCTGGAGCCAGTATTGGGTGCCCCTGGATGCCGTGATCGAGTTCAAGCGCGATGTCTACACCCAGGCGCTGAACGAGCTGTCGGCTATCCTCTTCCGGCGCCATCACGAAACCCGCTACTTGCGCCAGCGGGTGCACGGGCAACGGGCAGCAGAGAATCTGCCTGAAGGAACGGACGGTCATGCGCATATTGTTGGTTGAAGACGAACGGGACATGGCGTCCTGGTTGATGCGCGCGCTCGCCCAGAGCGGGTTCGTGCCGGACCACGCGGCCGACGCCCGCACCGCCGAAGCCTTCATGGCCGGTACCGAATACGACGCCATCGTCATGGACCTGCGCCTGCCCGACAAGCACGGGCTGGTGGTGCTGCGCGAAATGCGCAACCGCGACGACCGCACCCCTGTGCTGCTGTTGACTGCCCAAGGCGCTCTGCAGGACCGCGTGCGCGGCCTGAACCTGGGCGCGGACGACTTCCTCACCAAGCCCTTCGCGCTCGAGGAACTGGAAGCGCGCCTGACGGCGCTGGTGCGCCGCAGCCGCGGCCGCCAGCATCCGCGCCTGCAATGCGGCTCGCTGTCCTACGACAGCGAAAGCCGCGCCTTCACCCTGGACGGCTCGCTGCTGTTCCTGACGCCGCGCGAGCATGCCGCCCTGGCCGCCTTGCTTACCCGCAGCGGCTATCCGGTGGACAAGTCCCAGCTGTTCGGCAAGGTGTTCACGCACGATAGCGAAGCCAATCCCGACGCCATCGAGGTGGTGCTGCATCGGCTGCGCAAGAAGCTGGCCGGCAGCGACGTGCGCATCGTCACCGTGCGCGGGCTGGGCTACATGCTGGAAAGCGTCGCCAGCGAGTCCGCGGAATCCTGAGTGAGGCTGCGGCTATCCGAGCTGCCGCGCGTGGGCATCCGCGCGCTGCTGATCATTCTGCTGCTGCCGGGCGTGATCGTGCTGCTGGTCGTGGACAGCGTGAACGACTACCGCACGCTGGCCGAGATCACCAACGAAGCCTACGACAGCGCCCTGGTCGAGCCTGCCCGGGTGCTGGAAAGCAGCCTGGAATTCACGCCTGACGGCAACCTGCAGGTCGCTACGCCGCTGTACGCGCAGGTGATGCTCGAGTCCCGCGCGGGCCTGCGCAAGTATTTCCGCATCGAAGAGATCGATCCGCCGCTGCCGGACGGAGCCGCCGTCCCCACCGAGCCGGGCAAGACCTTGCTCGGCATGCCGGAAATGCCGCGTCCGCCTGCCTGGCCGCGTTCCAACAGCCAGCCCGTTTTCTACGACAGCGTCTATCGCAACGATCCCGTGCGCGTCGTCGCGGTGGTGCGCGACCTGTACTACCAGGGGCAGCACCGCCAGGTGCTGGTCGTGGTGGCCGAAAGCACAGGCAAGCGCATCGAGGCCGAGAACAACGCCCGGCGCCAGGAAATCCTGCGCGACACGCGCATGCTGGCGCTGGTCGCGCTGCTGGTGTGGTGGGGCGTGTCGTGGGCGTTGAAGCCGCTGCGCCGGCTGCGCAACGATATCCGCGCGCGCCGCCCCGATGACCTGACGCCGCTGGACGCCTCGCGCGTGCCCAGCGAAGTGGCGCCGCTGGTCGATGCGGTCAATCACCATATCGCCCGCTACCGCCGCGTCCTCGACGAGCAGTCGCAGTTCCTGGCCGATGCTTCGCATCAATTGCGCACGCCGCTGGCCATCATGCTGACGCAGGCGCAGTACGCGCTGCGCGAACGCGATCCGGCCCGGGCGCAGGAGGGCCTGCGCGGCATCGTCGACCAGCTGGGCCGCACGCGCCGCCTGACTGAACAGCTGCTGTCGCTGGCTCACGCCAACCAGGCCGACCAGTTGCCAAGGCAACTGCTGGACATGAACGCCGTGTCGCGCGAGGTGGTGCTGCAGTACCTGCCGCTGGCGCATGAAAAGCAGCAGGACCTGGGCTGGGTGCAGGCGGGTTCCGAAGAGGGTCAGGAAACCCCCGCGCCGGTGTCGGGCAACGAGGCCGAACTGCACGAAGCCTTGTCGAACCTGGTGCACAACGCCATCCACTACGCGCCTGCTGGCGCGCGCATCACCGTGTCGGTCTGCTGCCGCGACAACCGCGCCGAGGTTGCCGTTTCCGACAACGGGCCGGGGCTGGACCCGATACTGCGCCAGCGCGCCTTCGCGCGTTTCGAGCGGGTCGGCACGGACAAGCCGGTCGCCTCGTCGGGCTCGGGCCTGGGGCTGGCGATCGCCCGCGCTTACGCACGCCGCAACGATGGCGACATCGAATTGCGCGACGGCGAACCGAACGCGCAAGGTGGCGTCGGCCTGGCTTCCGTGCTGTGGCTGCCGCTAGCGGCCATCGTCTCGCAATATCCTCGTCCGCTCGATGTCGAGCTCAAGGGCGATCAGTAACTTCTCCGCATTTCCGCATTCATGTGCGGCTTCCGTTCAGGGATAACCCCCGGATTCAGGAGCACGACAGCGCATAGAAAGCGGATTAGCAGCTTCCTTCCGTAATCTGCGTCCGGACCTGTCGTCAGGCACCGGGCGGCGCTCGTTCGAGCGTGTATCCCGGCGAGGCGTGCGGCCGCACTACGAAGGAGGATGAAGTGCAAAAGACAATCAATAGAAAGGACTATTACGGCGGAGCGCTGATGGTCCTCATTGGGCTGGGGGCGATTTACGGCGGCACCGACTATCACATCGGCACCCTGAGCCACATGGGCCCCGGATTTTTCCCGGCGGCGCTCGGCGGCCTGCTGGCGCTGACCGGCGTGCTGATCGCCATCTCGGCGCGTTCGGGCGAGTCGTCCGCGCCGCCGCCCGGCGACGGCCATGGCCACGGCCTGCCCGATTTCCGCGGCGGCGCCTGCATCCTGCTGGGCATCCTGGCCTTCCTGCTGCTGGGCCACTACGGCGGCTTGCTGCCCGCCACGTTCGCCATCGTGTTCATTTCGGCGCTGGGCGACCGCAACAACACGATCAAGCAGGCTCTGCTGCTGTCGATCGCCATGACCGTCATCGCGGTCGTCGTCTTCTGGTGGGCGTTGCAGTTGCAGCTTCCGCTGTTTCGCTGGGGTTGAAGCGCCATGATTTCTCAATCTTTGATGGACCTCTGGTACGGCTTCGGCGTCGCCTTCCAGTGGCACAACCTGATGTGGTCGTTCTTCGGCGTGCTGGTGGGCAACCTCATCGGCGTGCTGCCCGGCATGGGCGCGCTGTCGGCCATTTCCATTCTGCTGCCGCTGACCTACGTAATGCATCCGGTGCCCGCCATCCTGATGCTGGCCGGCATCTTCTACGGTTCGCAGTACGGCGGCGCCATCGGCGCGATCCTGCTCAACCTGCCTTCGCATCCGCCGCACGCGGTCACCTGCCTGGACGGCTATCCGCTGACCAAACAGGGCAAGGGCGGAACCGCGCTCGGCATCACGATGATCTGTTCGTTCTTCGCCGCGTCGGTGGGGATCATCGTCATGATCTTCGCGTCGCCGCTGCTGGTTGAAGTGGCGTTCAAGTTCGGTCCCACCGAGATCTTTTCGATCATGCTGTTGGGCCTCTTGGCCGGCGCCACGATGTCGCGCGGCTCGCCGCTCAAGGGCGTGGCGATGACCTTGTTCGGCCTGATGTGCGGCGTGGTGGGCACGGACGTGAATACCGGCACCATCCGCTTTTCGTTCGGGCTGCTGGACCTGTCCGACGGCCTGGAACTGGTGGCGATTTCCATGGGCCTGTTCGGCGTGGCCGACTTCCTCATGAGCGTCAACCGCATGACCATCATCGGCAGCGGCGCCAAGCTGCGCCTGCGCGACATGCGGCCCAGCAAGCAGGAACTCAAGACCGCGTTCTGGCCCATGGTGCGCGGCACGGCGGTAGGCACGCTGTTCGGCGCCATGCCCGGCACCGGCCCCACCATCACCACCTTCGTGGCCTATGCGCTGGAGCGCAAGATCTCCAAGACGCCCGAGAAGTTCGGCACCGGCATGATCGCCGGCGTGGCGTCGCCGGAAGCGTCCTCGCACTCCAAGACGCAGGTCGACTTCATCCCCACGATGAGTCTGGGCATCCCCGGCGACGCCGTGATGGCGCTGATCCTGGGCGCGCTGCTGATCCAGGGCATCCAGCCCGGCCCGCAGCTGATCACCGAGCATCCGGACATCTTCTGGGGCCTGATCGCCAGCTTCTGGGTGGGTAACGTGCTGCTCATGGTGCTGAACGTGCCGCTGATCGGCGTGTGGGTGAAGTTGCTGCAGGTGCCGTACCGCTACCTGTTCCCGTCGGCGCTGTTCTTCATCGCGGTGGGGGTGTTCAGCACCCAGAACAGTCTCTTCCAGATTTGGGAGGTGCTGGCTTTCGGTGTGATCGGCGCCATCCTCATGACGCTGGAATTCTCGGTCGCGCCCATCCTGCTCGGCTTCGTGCTTGGCCCCATGGTCGAAGAGAACTTCCGCCGCGCGTTGCTGCTGTCCCGCGGTGATCTGGCGGTGTTCGTGGAGCGCCCGATCAGCGCGTGGTTCATCGGCGCGAGCGCCTTGCTGGTGTTCCTGCAGGTGTGGGCCTTCCTGCGCCGCAACAAGAACAAGGGCAAAGGCAAGCCCGAGGTGCCGCAGGCGGCCTGAGCGCTTTTCCGTTTGTCTGCACGCGGCCCGGCCATATGCCGGGCCGTTTGATTTGTGCGGCGGCATCCCTCATGCTTGAGGCTTCCCGAGCCTGCACACAGAGCCACCATGCACATACTCTTTGCCTGTCCCCACCATGATCCCGCCGCCTGGGTTCCGCTGCTGGAAGCCGCCATGCCCGGATGCCGCATTTCCGTGTGGAATCCGGACGGCCCGCCCTCGGGCGCGCAGGCGGCGCTGGTGTGGCGTCCGCCGGCCGAACTCTTCAAGCACGAAACCGGCCTGACCACGCTGTTCAATCTGGGCGCGGGCGTCGACGCCTTGCTGAAGATGCCCGAGATTCCGCCGCAGGTGCGCATCGTCCGCCTGGAAGACGCGGGCATGTCGGTGCAGATGGCGGAATACGCGCTGTATGCGCTGCTGCGCGTCTCGCGCGATTTCGAAGCGTTCGACCATGCGCAGGCGCGGCAGCATTGGGACACCCGTGAAGGTTCGCGGCAGGCGGACTGGCCGGTGGGCGTGCTGGGCCTGGGGCAGGTAGGCGCCAGGGTCGCTCAGACCCTGGCCGAATTCGGCTACCCCGTGGCGGGTTGGTCGCGCACGCCGCGCGAGATTCCCGGCGTCGAAACCTTTGCGGGAGCGGCCGCCTTGCCGGCGTTCCTGGCCCGCACGCGCTTCCTGGTGAACGTGCTGCCGCTCACGCCGGACACGGTCGGCATCCTCAACCGCGAAACGCTGTCGCAACTGCTGCCGCATGCGCATCTGGTCAACGTCGGCCGGGGCGAGCATCTGGTCGAGGACGATCTGGTGCAGATGCTCGAAGAAGGCGAGATCGACGGCGCCACGCTGGACGTCTTCCACACCGAGCCCTTGCCCAAGGACCACGCGTTCTGGCGCGATGCGCGCGTGCATGTGACGCCGCACATCGCGGCGCGCACCTTGCGCGACGAGAGCATCCGCCAGATCGCGGGCAAGGTCGCGCAGCTGCAGCGCGGCGAAGCCATCACCGGCGTGGTGGACCGCTCGCGCGGCTACTGAGCCGGCGGCAGCGGAGCCTTTTCCAGCCGCTGATACATCGCGGGCAGGCGCTCCGACAGGAAATCGAGCAGGGCGCGCACGGCGGGCATCATGCCCCGCCGCGACGGATAGATGCAATGCACGATGCCCTCGGGCGACTGCCATTGCGGCAGAACCTGCACCAGCTGGCCGCGCCGCAGCTGTTCATGCGTGGCGATCGAGGGCAGCAGGGCGATGCCGCGGCCGCGCACCGCGGCCTCGGTCAGCACGATGAAGTCGTTGCATGACAGCTGCGGCTTCAATTCCACGTGCACCTCTTCACCCTTGTCGTTGCGTAGCGGCCAGCGCACTTCGTTTTGCGGATCGCTGAAGCTCAGCGTGGTGTGCGTGGCGAGATCCTGCGGGCTGTCGGGCGTGCCATGGCGCTGCAGATAGCTGGGGCTGGCGACCAGCGTGCCGCGCGCCGTGCCGAAGTGGCGCACGACCAGTTCGGCGTCGGTATCCAGCTTGGTGCGCACGCGCAGGGCCAGGTCCACGCCCTCGCGGATCAGGTCCACGCGGCGGTTGGTCACCAGCAACTGCACCGACACGGCGGGCCAGGCGTCCAGGAATTCGGGCAACAGCGGCGACAGCACGTCCTGCGCGATGGACACGGGGCAGCTCACGATCACGGGGCCGGTGGGCTCGGCCTGCAGTTGCCGCATGGCGTCGTCGGCGGCGCGCGCCGATGCGGCCATTTCGCGGCAATAGTGCAGATAACGCTCGCCGGCCGAGGTCAGGCGCAAGCGCCGCGTCGTGCGCTGCAAAAGACGCACGCCCAGGCTTTCCTCCAGGTGCGAGATCCGGCGCGACAAGCGGGATTTCGGGATGTCCAACACCCTGGCCGCGGCGCTGAAGCCCCCCTGTTCGACTACCTGGGAAAAGTAGTAGAGGTCGTTGAGATCTTGCATGATTGTTCTATTCCTGGAACGAATAGTTCATCATAACCGGATTTATGTGAACAATTAACCCGTCTACAGTGACGCCATGCACTCGGGATCTGATCAAAGCCTACGGATCCTGACCGCCCGCAGCGAGCGGGCCCTCACTGGAGAAATTTGCAATGAAGACCCTGGTTATCCTTTCCTCTATTCTCGGCGATCGTTCCAACAGCAAGCAATTGGCCGATCACCTGATCAACCGCGTCAAGGCGTCTAATCCGGCCGCGGCCATCAAGGTTCGCGACATCGGCGCCCAGCCCATCCCGTACTTCGACGGAAACACCGCTGGCGCGCTGTTCACCCCGGCCGATGCCCGCAGCGTGGACCAGCAACGCCTGGTTGAGATGAGCGATGCACTGGTAGCCGAATTGATGGAGGCCGATCGCGTGGTCTTCGCCGTTCCGGTCTACAACTTCAACATGCCCGCCCAGTTCAAGAGCTATCTCGATCATCTCGCCCGCGCCGGCGTCACCTTCCGCTATACCCCCGAAGGCGTGCCCGAAGGCCTGGTCAAGGGCAAGCAGGTGTTCGTGCTGACCGCTCGCGGCGGCAAGGCCGAAGGCACGCCTTCGGACACGATGACGCCTTACCTGCGCCAGATGCTGGCCTTCCTGGGCATGACCGACGTCACCTTCATCGCCGCCGAAGGCATGGCCATGGGCGAAGTGGCAGCGCTGGAAGGCATGGCGCAGGCCAAGCAGCGCATCGACGCGCTGCTGCCCGCCGCGCAGCAGGACAGCCTGGCCGCGTAAGCGCAGGCGTCCAAAGCAAAAGGCGAGCCTCGCGGTTCGCCTTTTTTCTTGCCGCAAGGGCAGGGCTCAGTCGCGCAGGCGCTTGATCAGGCTGGAGGTGTCCCAGCGGCCGCCGCCCAGCTTCTGCACGTCGCCATAGAACTGGTCCACCAGGGCCGTCAGGGGCAGGCGCGCGCCATTGTGGCGGGCTTCGGCCAGCACCAGGCCCAGATCCTTGCGCATCCAGTCCACCGCGAAGCCGAAGTCGAACTTGTCGTCGACCATGGTGCCGCCGCGGTTCTCCATTTGCCAGCTCTGCGCGGCGCCCTTGCTGATCACGTCCAGCACCAGCTTCATGTCCAGATCGGCAGCCTGGCCGAAGGCGATCGCCTCGGACAGACCCTGCACCACGCCTGCGATGCAGATCTGGTTGACCATCTTGGCCAGTTGGCCGGCTCCGGGCGGACCCACCAGCGTGACCGCGCGGCCGAAGCTCTGCGCCACGGGCTTGATCGCATCGAACACGGCTTGTTCACCGCCGCACATGATGGTCAGCACGCCGTTGACCGCGCCGGCCTGCCCGCCCGACACCGGCGCGTCGACGAAATTCAGGCCCAGGTCCTTGGCCTGCGCGTAGAGTTCGCGCGCCACGTCGGCGGACGCGGTGGTGTGGTCGACGAAGACCGCGCCTGGCGTCATGCCGGCGAACGCGCCGTCGGGACCCAGCACCACGCTGCGCAGGTCGTCGTCATTGCCGACGCAGGCGAACACGATCTGCGCGCCGGCCACGGCTTCGCGCGGCGTGGCTGCGCTCTTGCCGCCGAACTCGGCGACCCAGGCCTGGGCCTTGGCCGGCGAGCGGTTGTAGACCGTGACGTCATGTCCCGCACGCGCCAGATGGCCGGCCATGGGCAGGCCCATCACGCCCAAACCGAGGAAAGTGACTTTCTGGGGTACGACAGCGTCGTAGCTCTTGGTACCGATCGTTGCCATGCAGGGGACTCCGCTTTATGTGATTGGGGCCATCAGGGGCGCTGGCGCCAGTAAACAGGCCCTAACCTTAACGCAATCAAAAGCCCGCGGCGAGTCCATCGCGCCGGCTGTCGCTGGCGCTGACATACCCGTCCACCGCCGGGTCGCCCAGGCGCCAGATGAACTGTCCCGAGCCGAAGTCCATGTAGGGATCCGCCATGCTTTCGAGCACGTGGCCGCGGGCGCGCAGCCCCTCGGCGACGGCCGCGGGCAGGCCGGCCTCCGCGTCCAGCGACAGCCCATGGTTCCATTTCCAGCGAGGCGCGTCGCAGGCGGCCTGCGGCTGCTGGCCGTAGTCCAGCATCCGCACCAGCGTCTGCACCTGCCCCTGAGGCTGCATATTGCCCCCCATGACCCCAAAACTCATGACGGGTGCGCCATTGCGCATCAGGAAGCCCGGGATGATGGTGTGGAAGGGGCGCTTGCCGCCCGCCACCGCATTGGGGTGGCCAGGGTCGGTGCTGAAGCAATGGCCGCGGTTCTGCAGGCTGACGCCGGTGCCTGGGACCACCACGCCGGAGCCGAAGCCCATGTAGTTCGACTGGATGAAGCTGACCATCATGCCGCACTTGTCCGCGGCCGTCAGGTAGACCGTGCCGCCGCGCGGCGCGTGGCCGCTGGCGTGGGCCTGCGCCGCATTGGGGTCGATCAGGCGCGCCCGCTGCGCCAGATAGTCCGCGGCCAGCATCTGTTCGGGCGTGACCTGCATGTGCTGCGCGTCGGCCACGTGCGCGTAGACATCGGCAAACGCCAGCTTCATCGCCTCGATCAGCAGGTGCTGGGTTGCGGGGTGATCCACCGGACGGGCCGCCACGTCGAAGTTCTGCAGGATGCCCAGGGCGATCAGGGCGGCGATGCCCTGGCCGTTGGGCGGAATCTGATGCAGCGTGTGGCCGCGGTAGGCTTGGCTGATCGGCGCCACCCACTGCGGCGCGTAATCGCGCAGATCCGCCAGCGTCAGCGCGGCGTCGTGGGCCTGGGCATGCGCCACCAGCTTGTGGGCGGTCTCGCCTTCGTAGAAGTCACGGCCGCCGCTGGCCGCAATGCGCTTGAGCGTGGCGGCCGCGCCTTGCAGCAAGAAGTGCTCGCCGACCTGCGGTGCGCGGCCGCGTGGCAGGAAATGCTCGGCAAAGCCTGGCTGCGGCTGCAGGAGGTCGGCCTGCGCCGCCCACTTTTCCTGCACGATGGGCGACACGGCAAAGCCGCGCTCGGCATATTCGATGGCGGGCGCCAGCACATCGGCAAAGGACAACCGGCCCAGCCTTTCATGCAGGGCGGCCCAGCCCGCCACGCAGCCAGGCACCGTCACGCTGTCCCAGCCGCGCGTCGGGATGGCGCCCTGGTGCTTGCGCCGGAAGTAATCCATGTTCCAGGCTGCCGGCGCCGTACCCGAGGCATTCAGGCCATGCAACTTCGAGCCGTCCCAGACGATGGCGAAACAATCCGATCCCAGCCCGTTGCTGACCGGCTCCGTCAGGGCCAGCGTGGCGGCCGCGGCGATCGCCGCGTCGACGGCGTTGCCGCCTTGCGCCAGGATCCGCAAGCCTGCCTGGGCGGCCAGCGGCTGCGAGGTGGCAACCACGTTGCGTGCGAACACTGGGTGCCGGGTGGTGGGATAGGGGTTGTTCCAGTTGAAATTCATCTCGAATCATCGCGTGGGGTAAACCCCTAGCTTAACGTACGCGAACTGCGTTTGAACATAACCCGTATTGAGTTGTATTGATTGGTAGCGTCTATCGGACCGAATACCGTGCGCGCAAAGAAAAACCCCCGAGGCGGAACCCGGGGGTTTTCAGGGCGGGACTGCCGCAGCGAGGCGGCAGGCTGCGCTTTAGTCTTCTTCGACGAAGGTCTCTTCGCGCTTCTTGCGGATCGCCGGCAGGGCCACCAGGATCACCAGGAAGACGGCGACGGCCAGCAGCGAGGCCGACAGCGGACGCGTCACGAAGGTCGTGAAGTCGCCGCGCGACAGCAGCAGGGCGCGACGGAAGTTCTCTTCCATCATGGGGCCCAGCACCAGGCCCAGCAGCAGCGGTGCGCCTTCGCACTTCAGCTTGGACCACACGTAGCCGATGATGCCGAAGATGGCGGTGGTGAAGATGTCGAACGTGTTGTAGTTCAACGAGTACACGCCGATCGTGCAGAAGACCAGAATCGCCGGGAACAGGATGCGGTAGGGTACTTTCAGCAGCTTGACCCACAGGCCGATCAGCGGCAGGTTCAGCACCACCAGCATCAGGTTGCCGATCCACATCGAGGCGATCAGGCCCCAGAACAGCTCCGGGTGGCTCGTCATGACTTGCGGGCCGGGCTGGATGTTGTGGATGGTCATCGCGCCGACCATCAGCGCCATCACGGCGTTACCCGGGATGCCCAGGGTCAGCAGCGGGATGAACGAGGTCTGGGCAGCGGCGTTGTTCGCCGATTCCGGGCCAGCCAGGCCGGCCGGGTGGCCCTTGCCGAAGCGTTCCGGATTGCGCGAGATCTTCTTTTCCAGCGTGTAGGAAGCGAACGACGACAACACGGCGCCACCGCCAGGCAGGATGCCCAGGGCCGAACCCAGAGCCGTGCCGCGCAGCACAGCGGGGGCGGCTTCCTTGAATTCCTGCTTGTTGGGATACAGCGAGCCGATCTTGTCGGTGATGTCGACGCGGTTTTCCTTCTGCTCGAGGTTGGTCATGATTTCGGCGAAGCCGAACACGCCCATGGCCACGATGGCGAAGTCGATGCCGTCTTGCAGTTCGGGGATGCCGAAGTCGAAGCGGGCGACGCCCGAGTTCACGTCGGTGCCCACCATGCCCAGCAGCAGACCCAGCAGGATCATCGCGATGGCCTTGGGCAGCGAACCCGAAGCCAGCACCACGGCGCCGACCAGGCCCAGGCACATCAGCGAGAAGTACTCGGCCGGGCCGAACTTGAACGCGACTTCAGCCAGCGGGGGCGCGAAGGCGGCCAGCAGCAGCGTGGCCACGCAGCCTGCGAAGAACGAACCCAGCGCGGCGATTGCCAGCGCGGCGCCAGCACGGCCGTTGCGGGCCATCTGGTGGCCGTCCAGCACGGTCACCACCGCGGACGTTTCCCCTGGCAATGCCACGAGAATTGCCGTTGTGGAGCCGCCGTATTGGGCGCCGTAGTAGATGCCTGCCAGCATGATCAGGCCGGCCACCGGGGGCAGCACGTACGTGATCGGCAGCAGCATAGCGATGGTCGGGACAGGGCCGATGCCCGGCAGCACGCCGATCAGCGTGCCCAGGATGCAGCCCAGCAAGGCATAGGCAAGGTTCTCGGGCGTGAACGCCACCGAGAAGCCCAGCATGAGGTTGTCAAACAATTCCATGGCCGAAGGCTCCTTAGTTCATGCCCAGAAACGACGGCCACAGCGGGAAAATCAGCCCCAGCCCCTTGACGAATGCCAGATACGAGAACACCACCAGGAAGATGCCGTTGGCGACGGCGACCTTCAGGCTGAACTCATGGCTGGCCAGGCTGCTGACCACAACCAGAACGAATACCGAGATGTAGATGCCCAGCAGTTTGAGGATGAAGCCGTAGAGCACGACCGATCCGACCACCAGGAACACGATGCGCCAATCGAACTTGTCGACGTGGGTTTCGTGCGCCTTCTTGGACATCGAGCCAAGCAGCACGATGGCGCCCAGCAATGCCAGAACTATGCCTAGCCAGAAAGGAAAATACCCTGGGCCCATTCGGGCGGCAGTACCCATTTGGTAGCTGCTGGCCTGCCAGGCGAATCCCAGTCCAAGGGCGATGAACATCACCCCCGACCAGAAGTCCTGTCGATTGCGTAGCTGCATGATTGGTTGGCTCCTGTTTACAGCATGTAGATAAAAAGGTCTGTGGCCAATCCCGCCGACAGGCGAGTGACAGGCACAAAAAAGGCACTTCGGGGTGCCATTTGTTCTTATGAAAGGTAAGGCTGGGATTCTTGAAAGGGCGAATGGTAATGGACGCCCGCCACGCTGCAAACCCTGTAAGGTCGGTGAAAGGCTGGGGTTTTCCCTAGAATTCGGGAACTCCCGACCCCGAGTTGTAACGGGTCAGGAAGTTTGAGGGCTTTTTGAAAGCTAAGTGAAAGTTTATAGAAAGAAAGACGAAAGCAGGATCGGCCGGATGCGTAGCTTTCGAATGAGGGAGGGATAAATCCTACTGAATATTGCCGGGTTTCTCACCTTGCGTGAAGAGACCCCGTTCAACTCAGGATGGTTTACGATAGCGCCCATGCTGCAAGATCTAGACCAACTCGCCGCCCGCATAGGGCAACTGGTGCAACGCACCCGGCAACTCCACGCAGAGCGTGACGCGTTGCGCCAACGCTTGAACGAAACCGAAGCTGAGCAGCGTGTGCTCAAGCAGCGCGCCGCCGAGCGCGAGGCCGAAATCGTCACGCTCCAGAGCAAGCTTCAGGATCACGACGGCGCGGTCACCTCCATGCTCGAGCAAGCCCAGCAGGCCGAGGCCGCGCTGCGCGAGCAACTGGCCCGCGAAACCTCCGAGCGCCAGTCGCTCGAGTCGCGTTTCTCCGCCCGTGAAACCGAATTGCAGGGTAGCTTGCAGACCCGCGACACCGAATTACAGCGCTTGCGCGTGGCCGCCGCATCGGCCCGCGAGCGCATCGACGCCGTGCTGGCCCGCCTGCCGGGCGCACCGTCTGGAGAGCAACACTGATGGAACGCGTAGATGTCACCATACTGGGGCGCGACTATTCCCTGGCGTGTTCCGCCGAAGAGAAGCCGACGCTGCTGGCCGCCGTGCGCCACGTGGACCAACTGATGCTGCGCATCCAGGGCACGGGCAAGGTCTCCAGCAATGAACGCATCGCCGTGATGGCCGCGCTGCAAGTCGCGGGCGAGCTGCTCGCCATGAAAGCGCCCGATGGTCCGCTGGGCGGTTTGGCGGTCGGCGACTTCAAGCGTAGAATCGAGGACATGAACGCAGTACTCGATGACGCCTTGTCGGGTCAGGAAAAACTGCTCTGACAGTTCATAAAGCAGTATTCAAGTATTTTCAGTTTGTCCCTGCCGTGTTCGTGACTAGGCCATACATTCTCTGAACCTATGTCTTTTGGCATATTGGTTGCGGGAGTGCAGAGCTGGAGTGATCGTCTCCTGTAGACGAACCCGACGCTCTTCGGAACGCGACCACCTTGAACCTCAGGGTTCGAGATGCCGGCCTTGACGGCACAGGCGGGGCATCTATCCCAGCGGGCCTGCCATAAGAGCAGGTCCGCCTCGGGCGCCTCCCCACTCCCCTTCGTCCTCCCTCTAGGACCAGTCCATGTTCAAACACCCTGTTTTCTCGCTGACCAAACTCGGCGCGGCGTGCGCAACCGTGGCCGCTCTGAGCGCCGCGCCGCTCGCCCATGCGCAGACCCAGGCGCCCGCCGCCGCAGCGGAAGCGTCGGCCAGCCGCGCCCCGGAACTGACTCTGCAGGCCAATGCGTCTTCTGAAGTCAAGCAGGACACGGTCCGCATTTCCCTGTCCGCCGAAGTCGAGGCGCCCGACCAGCCCGCCGCAGGCAAGAAGCTGAGCGCGGCGTTGGACGACGTGGTCAAGCGTGCGCGCGACACCAAGGGCGTGGAAGTGCGCACCGGCGGCTACAACGTCTGGCCGAACACTTCCAGCAAGGGCAAGATCGGTTCGTGGCGCGGCCAGGGCGAAGTGATCCTGGAATCGAAGGACTTCGAAGCCGCGGCCGCTCTGGCGTCCAAGCTGTCCGACAAGACCGCCATCTCCAACATCAGCTTCCTGCTGTCGCGCGAAGTGCGCGAGGCCGAAGAGCGCAAGCTGCTCAAGGAAGCCGCGCAAGCCTTCAAGGACCGCGCGCTGGCCGCAGCCAACGCCTTCGGTTTCTCGGGCTACCGCCTGTCCAAGTTGGAACTGGGCGGCTCGGGCGGCCCCGTGCCGATGCCGCGCATGATGGGCGCCGCGGCCATGGCCAAGGATGCCTCGGGCGGCTATAGCCCGGACGTCCCGCTGGAAGCGGGCAACGTCACGGTCAGCATCGCGGTCAACGGGACGATCGTTTTGCAGTAAGGCTGAACATGATGGCGCCCAGGGCGACCATCGGCACGGACAGCCACTGTCCCATGCTCAACCCGCCCGCGAGCAGGCCCAGGAAGTTGTCTGGCTCGCGGGTGAATTCCACCAGGAAGCGGAACGTTCCGTAACCCATCAGGAAGAGCCCGCTCACCTGGCCCAGCGGGCGCGGTTTGCTCGAAAACCACCACAGCAGTGCAAACAGCACGATGCCTTCCAGGCCCAGTTCATAGAGCTGCGAGGGGTGGCGCGGCAGTCCGTCGCCGCTGCCCGGAAACACCATGGCCCACGGCACATCGGTGGGCCGGCCCCAGAGTTCGCCATTGATGAAGTTGCCCAGGCGGCCAAAACCCAGCCCCAGCGGAATCAGCGGCGCGATGAAATCGCTGACCGCGAAGAACGGCAGCTTCTTCTTGCGGGCGAACAGCAGCATCACCACGATCACGCCGATCAGCCCGCCATGGAACGACATGCCGCCCTGCCACAGGTACAGCACTTCCAGCGGATGGGACAGGTAGTAAGAGGGCTTGTAGAACAGCACATAACCCAGCCGTCCGCCCAGCACCACGCCCAGCACGCTATAGAAGATCAGGTCTTCCAGATCCTTCACGTTCAGTGACGTAGTGTGGCCGGAGGTGATGCGGCGGCGTCCCAGCAGGTACACCAGGGCGAAGCCCACCAGGTACATCAGTCCGTACCAGTGGATGGCAAGCGGCCCGATCTGCAGGGCGACGGGATCAAATTGGGGATATTGCAGCATGTTCTGCCCGACACAATAAAGTTGAATGATAATAACCGGCGAACATTGAAGATTCGCGCGCAAGCGAGCCAGTTCCCCCGGGGCGGTTGCCATGTCCGAGCCCCGGCGGCCGACAGGAGACAGACCATGCCGAACAACGATCGTTCCCGCCACATCACCCACGGTGTCGCGCGCGCGCCCAACCGCGCCATGTATTACGCGCTGGGCTATCAGGAAGCCGACTTCGAAAATCCCATGATCGGCGTGGCCAATGGCCATTCGACGATCACGCCTTGCAATAGCGGCCTGCAACGCCTGGCCGATGCGGCCATCGACGCCATCCGCGCATCGCAGGCCAATCCCCAGGTATTCGGCACGCCCACCATTTCCGACGGCATGTCCATGGGCACCGAGGGCATGAAGTACTCGCTGGTCTCCCGCGAGGTCATCGCCGACTGCATCGAGACCGCGGCGCAAGGACAGTGGATGGACGGCGTGGTCGTGATAGGCGGCTGCGACAAGAACATGCCCGGCGGCATGATCGCACTGGCCCGCACCAACGTGCCTGGCATCTATGTCTATGGCGGCACCATCAAGCCCGGCCACTACAAGGGCAACGATCTCACCATCGTCTCCGTCTTCGAGGCCGTGGGCGAATACACCATGGGCCGCATGCCCGAAGAAGATTTCAAGCAGATCGAGAAGTGCGCGATTCCCGGTTCCGGGTCCTGTGGCGGCATGTACACCGCCAACACCATGAGTTCCGCGTTCGAAGCCATGGGCATGAGCCTGCCGTACTCCAGCACCATGGCCAACGAGGACGAGGAAAAGGTCGCCTCCGCCGCGGAGTCTGCGCGCGTGCTGGTCGAGGCGGTCAGGAAGGGCTTGCGCCCGCGCGACATCATCACGCGCGAATCCATCGAAAACGCGGTGTCCGTCATCATGGCCACGGGCGGCTCCACCAACGCCGTGCTGCATTTCCTGGCAATCGCGCATGCCGCGGAAGTGCCGTGGACCATCGACGACTTTGAACGCATCCGCAAGCGCGTCCCTGTCCTGTGCGACCTGAAACCGTCCGGCAAATATGTCGCGACCGACCTGCATCGCGCCGGCGGCATTCCGCAGGTCATGAAGCTGCTGCTCAATGCGGGTCTCCTGCACGGCGACTGCATCACCATCACCGGCAAGACCATCGCCGAGACCCTGGCTGATGTGCCCGACGCGCCCCGGGCGGACCAGGACGTCATCATGCCGCTGGACCGGGCGCTGTATCCGCAGGGTCATCTCGCCATCCTGAAAGGCAATCTCTCCCCCGAAGGCTGTGTCGCCAAGATCACCGGCCTGAAGAATCCCGTCATCACGGGCCCGGCGCGCGTCTTCGATTCCGAAGACGACGCCATGACGGCCATCATGGCGCGTCAGATCCGCGATGGCGATGTGGTGGTCATCCGCTACGAAGGACCCAAAGGCGGCCCTGGTATGCGCGAGATGCTCGCGCCCACCTCCGCGCTGGTCGGCCAGGGGCTGGGCGAAACGGTGGGGTTGATCACCGACGGCCGTTTTTCCGGCGGCACCTGGGGCATGGTCGTGGGCCACGTCGCGCCAGAGGCTTTCGTGGGCGGTCCCATTGCGCTGATCCGCGAGGGCGATTCGGTTACCATCGATGCCCACAAGCTGCTGTTGCAGCTCAATATCAGCGACGAAGAAATGGCGGCTCGTCGCCAGGCCTGGGTGCAGCCCCGGCCGCGTTATACACGCGGTGTGCTTGCCAAGTTCGGCAAGCTCGCCAGCACCGCGAGCCGTGGGGCAGTTACCGATGCATTTGAAGAGTAGTCTGTTGTTGGCCGCCGCCTGCGTCCTGGGCGCGGGGGCGGCGCAAGCGCAAACCACCGGGTTGGATCTGGCCAAGAACAAGGCCTGTATGGCCTGCCACCAGGTCGAAGCCAAGCGCGTCGGCCCGCCGCTCAAGAGCGTGGCCGAGCGCTATGCGGGGCAGGGCGAAGCCATGGTCGATTACCTGGCAGGCAAGATCCGCGGCGGCGGCCGCGGCGCCTGGGGCGCCGTGCCCATGCCCGCGCAAACCCAGGTCAGCCCGGACGACGCCCGCGCGCTCGCCGAATGGATCTTGTCGCTGGCTCCCCCCAAGCAGTAGTCTTGTTCTCTCGCGCTCCAAGCACAAAGCCGGAGCGCCGGGCCGCATTCCGCGGCCCTTTATCAGGAAGGAATCGTCATGGCAGAACAACCCTCTCCGGGCAATGAGGTCGCGGTACTTGGCGGCGGCTGCTTCTGGTGCGTCGAAGCGGTGTTCGCCGAGCTGCGCGGGGTCAAGAGCGTGCTGCCCGGCTACAGCGGCGGGCATGTGGACAATCCCAGCTACGAGCAGGTCTGCGGCAAGGACACGGGACACATCGAAGTGGCCCGCATCGAGTTCGATCCCGCTGAACTGTCCTACAGCGACTTGCTGCGCGTATTCTTCGCGACCCACGACCCCACCACGCCGGGCCGCCAGGGCAATGACGTCGGTCCGCAATACGAATCCGCCATCTTCTGGCAGAACGAGGCGCAGCGCGAGCAGGCCCAAGCCGTCATTGCCGAGGTCAATGCCCAGCAAATCTATGATGCGCCCATCGTGACGCACGTGCTGCCGCCCGCGAAGTTCTGGCAGGCCGAGGACTACCACAGCAACTACTTCGCCCTGCATCCCGAGCAAGGCTATTGCCAATTCGTGATCGCGCCCAAGGTCGCCAAGTTCCGCAAGCAGTTTCAGGACCGGCTGCAAAAGTAGCAGGCAAAAAAAACCTCACCACAAGGTGAGGTTTCAAAGCCAGCGCCGATGCCCGAGCACCGGGCGCTGGCGGGGGAAGTCTTTATTCGACGGTCTTCACCACGCCGCGCCGCATCTGATCCAGTTCGATCGACTCGAACAGGGCCTTGAAGTTGCCTTCGCCGAAGCCGTCGTTGCCCTTGCGCTGGATGATCTCGAAGAAGATCGGGCCGATCTGGTTTTCGGTGAAAATCTGCAGCAGCAGGCCGCCGCCGGGGGCGCCGTCCAATAGGATGCGGTTCTTCTGCAGGCGCGCCACGTCTTCGCCGTGGTTCGGCAGACGGCGGTCCAGCAGCTCGTAGTAGGTTTCGGGCGTGTCCAGGAACACCACGCCATTTTGGCGCAGCGCCTCGATGGTGGCGTAGATGTCTTCCGTGGCCATGGCGATGTGCTGGATGCCTTCACCGCGGTACAGGTCCAGGTATTCCTGGATCTGGCCTTTCTCTTCCGTGCCTTCCTCGTTGATCGGAATGCGGATATTGCCGCAAGGCGAGGTCATGGCCTTGGACTTCACGCCCGTCACCTTGCCTTCGATGTCGAAATAGCGCACTTCGCGGAAATTGAAGAGGCGTTCGTAGAACTCGGCCCACTCGGCCATGCGGCCCTTGTGCACGTTGTGCGTCAGGTGGTCCACCAGCGTCAGGCCGGCGCCGCGGTGATTCAGGTCGGCTTGGGCGTTTTGCGGATCCACGGGCACGAAGTCCACGTCATAGATGCTGATGTCGCCGATACCGCCGTGGCCGTCCTTGCCGCTCCAGCGATCCACCAGGTAGATCAGCGAATCGCCGATGCCCTTGATCGCCGGAATGTTCAGTTCCATCGGGCCGCTGTGCGAATCGAAGCCCCACGCGCCCAGTTCCAGGGCGCGCTTGTAGGCGGCGTTGGCATCTTGCACACGGAAGCCGATCGCACAGATCGACGGGCCATGCAGGCGCGCGAAACGCTGGGCGAAGGAATCCGGTTCTGCGTTGATCAGGAAGTTCACGCCGCCTTGGCGGTACAGGGTCACGTCCTTGTGGCGGTGCTTGGCGATGGCCTTGAAGCCCAGCAGTTCGAACACCTTGCGCAGCGCGGCGGGATCCGGCGCGGCATATTCAATGAATTCGAACCCGGCGGTACCCATCGGGTTGTCCCAGGGTTGGAAAGCGCTGCTCATAAGTCTGCTCCCTTGCATCGTTTTTAAGGACGACTTGTTCTTCAAGTCTAGACGGAGATTGTAGGAAGGAACGACGGGCAGACAATTGCAAACATGTCGCGAAAGCCATTGAGTTGAGCAATAATATTGCCGGATAGAAAATATTAAGGGCTGAAAATGTCTGACATTGAGCTGGATAGGACAGATATACGGATTCTGGCCGAACTGCAGCGTGACGGTCGCCTCAGCAACCAGGAGTTGGCCGACCGTGTGTCGCTGTCGCCCAGCCCCTGTTTGCGGCGGGTCCGCCGGCTGGAAGAGAAAGGCTTCATCAAGAAGTACGTCGCCCTGATCGACGCGAAGAAGGTCGGCTTGGGCCTGCTCGCCTACGTAAACATCCGTCTGAACAAGCACAGCGGATCCAGTCATGCTCCCATGAGCGACTTCGCCCGCGATGTGCAGCTATGGCCGGAGGTGGTGGAGTGCTACGCCATGTCCGGAGACATGGACTACCTGCTGCGGATACAGGTTGCCGACCTGGCGCATTTCTCCCGCTTCGCCATGGATACGCTGATGCGCCATCCCGCAGTGGTAGACATGCGTTCATTCTTCGCCCTTCAGCAGATCAAGGAAACCACAGAGCTCCGGCTTTAGCTATGGCCTTCAGCCACTCTCTATATAGGTACCGCTCTTTGGGGTTTGCAGTGAGGTTGTGCTGGACGAGCAGTGCGTCCCCCAAAAAAAAACCTCTAAAAAAAGGGTGTCACCTTCGCAATCCCGCCAAAATTCCGTGCTATAGTCTCGCTCCTTCGCGATTCGGGCAGTTTTGAAGCGCGAAGCCAAGCAAGCACGCGGGTTAGCTAAGGGAAACCAAGCCGGCCTGCCGCCAGGGCAGCAGCGATGTTGCCCAGCGGTTATTGCAAGGATTGCAACAAATTAGGCAGAAGCCAGTTGCGTAATCTGCAAAAATCGTGCTATAGTCTTGGGCTTGGCTGGTGATGTTTATTAAGGGTTATCCCTTATATCGCTAGCCTCCAGGCGGTAACCGATCTCGGGTCTGAAGCGAAAGCGGCGGCGATGGGGTTGCAGGATGAGGT
>NZ_JAOCAT010000017.1:0-151376 GCF_029839485.1 Achromobacter sp. GD03932 | reverse complement strand
GTGGTGCCGATCTTGCCGGCCGCTTCCCGCAGCTCGGCGTCCGTCTGGAACGCGGGTCCCGGCAGCCATTCCTGCGGCTGGTAGCGCTGCAAGGCCGGCGCCGCCGCGATCCGCCGCACCAGGCGGATCGAGTCCGCCGCCACGCGCAGGTCTTCGTCGGTGCTCAGATACCTGGGCGTGATGGCGGGCGCGCCCTGGGGCCCCTGCGCATGCACGCTGCCGCGCGAGGTCGGCCGCAGATTGCACACGCTGGCGGTGAAGGCGTCAAAACCATGCAGCGGCTCGCCAAAGGCGCCCAGCGACAGCGGCTGCACGTGGAATTCGACGTTGGCGCGCGCCTGGCCCGGATCCGACTTGGCGAACGCGCCCAGCTGCGACGGCGCCATGCTCATCGGGCCGCTGCGTTTGAGCAGGTACTCCAGGCCGATGCCCGCCTTGCCCAACCAGGTGGAGGCGATGCGGTTCAGCGTTTTCACGCCCTGCACCTGGATGATGACGCGCAGTTGCAGGTGGTCCTGCAGGTTCTCGCCCACGCCCGGCAGGGCATGATGCAAGGCGATGCCGCTTTCGCGCAGGCGCGCGGGCTCGCCCACGCCGGAGAGTTCCAGCAGATGCGGCGTATTGACCGCGCCTGCCGCCAGCACCACTTCGCGGCGCGCGCGCAAGGTCGCGCTCTGGCCTTTGCGGCGCAGTTGCACGCCGACGCAGCGCTTGCCCTCGAATACCACTTGCTCGGCATGGGCGCCGGTCATCACGCGCAGGTTCGGGCGCTTTTGCACCGGCCGCAGGAATGCCTTGGAGGTATTCCAGCGCCAGCCGCCGCGCTGGTTCACTTCGAAATAGCCGCAGCCGAAATTGTCGCCGCGGTTGAAGTCCTGCACGCGCGGAATGCCCTCCTGCTCGGCCGCGCCGGCGAAAGCTTCCAGGATGTCCCAGCGCAGGCGCTGCGATTCCACGCGCCATTCGCCGCCTGCGCCATGGAACTCGTCCGCGCCGCGGTGATAGTCCTCGCTGCGCTTGAACACCGGCAGCACCTGGTCCCAGCCCCAGGCGGGATCTCCGGACAGTTCGGCCCAGTCGTCGTAGTCCTGGCGCTGGCCGCGCATGTAGATCATGCCGTTGATCGATGAACTGCCGCCCAGCACGCGGCCGCGCGGATAGATCAGGGAACGGCCGCCCAGACCGGCTTCCGCCTCGGTGCGGTACATCCAGTCCGTCCTGGGGTTGCCGATGCAATGCAGGTAGCCGACCGGGATATGGATCCAGTGGTAGTTGTCGTTCCCGCCCGCCTCCAGCAGCAGCACCTGCACGGCGGGGTCGCGGCTCAGGCGGTTGGCCAGCACGCAGCCGGCCGAGCCCGCACCGACGATGATGTAGTCGTATGTCTCCATAAGCTCTTCTTATCTTCTTGCCGGGGCGGTACGCCTGCGGACTGGGTGAGCCGACCCGGCTCTGGTGACCTTGCACGCGCCGGGCATCTACCGTGACTCTCGCGCAGCCGGGCGGAACTGTCCAATGAATTGTTGAAAAACGGTTTATAAGCAACTTAAATAATGCTCAGCCCCTTTTGCTGGCCGCCTACTCCGGGAACCGCCCCATGGACCTGAAGCACATCCGCACTTTTGCCGCCGTGGCCCGCGAGGGCAACCTGACGCGCGCGGCCGAACATCTGCACCTGACCCAGCCCGCGCTCAGCCTGCAGTTGAAGAACTTCCAGGAATCGCTGGACCTGACTTTGTTCTCGCGCACGGCGCAGGGCCTGGCGCCCAATGCCGACGGCCGCGCGCTGCTGCCCTCGGCGCAGCGCATCCTGGACGCCCTCGACGACTTCCAGCGCGCCCTGGGCGCCTTGCGCGACACCGTCCAGGGCGATCTGCGCATCGGCACCATCCTCGATCCCGAATTCCTGCGCCTGGGCGCCACGCTGCAATACCTGGTGGAGCACTACCCCAAGATCCGCCCCACCCTGCGCCACGGCATGTCCGGATCGGTGGCGAAACAGGTGCGGGCGGGCGAGCTGGACGTGGGTTTTTCCCTCGGGCCGCAAGGGCGCGACGCGGCTCCCGCCGGGCTCGAGGCGCTGCCGCTCGCCTCCTTCGCCTATTTCGTCGTCGCCCCCAAGGGCTGGGGCGCGCAGGTGGCCGGCCGCGACTGGGCCGCGATCGCCGCCCTGCCCTGGATCTGGACGCCGCCGGATTCGGTGCACCACAGGCTGCTGTCGGATAAGTTCGACGCGCTGGGCGTCGCGCCCAACGCCGTGGCCGAAGTGGACCAGGAAGCCTCGATGCTGGACCTGGTGCGTTCGGGCGTGGGCCTGTCGCTGGCGCGCGACTCGATCGCGCTGCGCGAGTCCCAGGCCAGCGGGCTGGTGCTGGTCAAGGGGCTGGCGATCCAGGCCGAACTCGCCTTCATCACCCAGGCCTCCCGCCGCGACGATCCCCTGGTCGCCGCGGCCTTCGCCGCCGTCCAGGCGGCGTTTGCCTAGGTCCATCCGCTGCGCCAAACGGGTGCAGCGACGCACGGCAATATGCACCGCCTTGACGCACGCCGCCTGCAGCTGCGCGGCGCGCGACACGCGCGCCAAAAGCCATCCTGGGTCCGCTTCCCCTATGAAGATCCGCGCGCGCCGATGGTCATCGGCATCCCTGGCACAGACTTTGCTTGATGGTTCATGCGCGGGCCGCAAGGCTGGCGAGACAACTTGAGCAGCAACGGCAATGGCGCCCCGACCGCAAGGTCCAGGGCGCCTTTGCGTTTTCTGAAACCCGAATACCCAAGCCCGGGGACATCCCATGAAAGTAGCGGCCGCATCCGATTCTCTGCAGACCCTCGTCGTCATCGGCAACGGCATGGTGGGTCACCATTGCGTCGAGCAACTCATCGCCGGCGGCGCGCTTGCGCGCTACCGCATCCACGTCTACGGCGAGGAAAGCCGCCGCGCCTACGACCGCGTGCACCTGTCCGAATACCTGAACGGGCGCGACGCGGAATCGATGGCGCTGGGCGATGCCGCGCTGTATGAACACGAAGGCGTGACCCTGCACCTGGGCACACCCGTGCTGGAGATAGACCGCCGCCAGCGCGAAATCGTGACCGCCAGCGGCCGCAGCGCCTACGACAAGCTGATACTTGCCACGGGCTCCTATCCCTTCGTGCCGCCGATCACGGGTGCGGAAGGCGCATCGCGCCTGGTGTACCGCACGCTCGACGACCTGGACCTGATCCGCGAGGCCGCCCGCGGCGCGCGCCGCGGCGTGGTGGTGGGCGGCGGCCTGCTGGGGCTGGAAGCCGCCCATGCGCTGAAGTCGCTGAACCTGGAGGCCCACGTGGTCGAGTTCGCGCCGCGCCTGATGCCGGTGCAGCTGGACGAGCAAGGCGGCGCGGCGCTCAAGGCGCGGATCGAGGCGCTGGGCGTGGGCGTGCACCTGTCGCGCGCCACCCAGGACATCAAACCCGGCACGCAGTACCGCTACCGCATGCGCTTTGCCGAAGGCGCCCCGCTGGAAACCGACCTGATCGTGTTTTCGGCCGGCATCCGGCCGCAGGTGGCGCTGGCGCGCAAGGCCGGGCTGACGCTGGCCGAGCGCGGCGGCGTGGCCATCGACGACCAATGCCGCAGCAGCGATGAACACATCTACGCCATCGGCGAATGCGCGGCCTGGAACGGCAGCGTGTTCGGGCTGGTGGCGCCTGGTTATCAGATGGCGCGCACGGTGGCGGCGGCGCTTTGCGGCAACGCCGATCAGGCCTTCAGCGGCGCCGACATGTCCACCAAGCTCAAGCTGCTGGGCGTGGACGTGGGTTCGATCGGCGACGCCCACGGCGCCACGCCCGGCGCGCGCAGCTACCGCTACATCGACGAAGCCGGCGCCGGCTACCGCCGCCTGGTAGTGTCGGCCGACGGCAAGCGCGTGCTGGGCGCGGTGCTGGTGGGCGACAACAGCTACTACGACACGCTGCTGCAATACGTGCAGAACGGCATCGCGCCGCCCGCGGACCCGGCCAGCCTGATCCTGCCGCAGGGCCAGGGTGCGCCGCTCCTGGGCGTGGATGCGCTGCCCGCCGCCGCCACCATCTGTTCCTGCCATAACGTGAGCAAGGGCGCGGTCTGCGCCGCGATCGACGGCGGCTGCGCGGACCTGGCCGCGGTCAAGAGCTGCACCAAGGCCGCGTCCGGCTGCGGCGGCTGCGCCAGCCTGCTCAAGCAGGTGGTCGAGCACGAACTGGCCAGCCGCGGCGTGGCCGTGGACAAGAGCCTTTGCGAACACTTCCCTCACACCCGCCAGGAGCTGTACGCCATCGTGCGCGTGAGCGGCATCGAATCCTTCGACGAGCTCCTGGCCAGCCACGGGCGCGGCCAGCAGGGCTGCGACATCTGCAAACCCGCGGTGGGCTCCATCCTGGCCTCCTGCTGGAACCGCCCGATCCAGGATCCCCACCTGGTGCCGCTGCAGGACACCAACGACACCTTCATGGCCAACATGCAGAAGAACGGCACCTACTCGGTCGTGCCGCGCATCCCCGCGGGCGAGATCACGCCCGACGGCCTGATCGCCATCGGCGCGGTCGCCAAGAAGTACCAGCTGTACACCAAGATCACCGGCGGCCAGCGCATCGACCTGTTCGGCGCGCAGCTGCATGAACTGCCGGACATCTGGGCGGAATTGATCGCCGCCGGGTTCGAGACCGGCCATGCCTACGGCAAATCCACTCGCACCGTGAAGTCCTGCGTCGGCAGCACCTGGTGCCGCTACGGCGTGCAGGACAGCGTCAAGATGGCGCTGGACATCGAGCACCGCTACAAGGGCCTGCGCTCGCCGCACAAGCTGAAGTTCGCCGTGTCCGGCTGCACCCGCGAATGCGCCGAGGCGCAAAGCAAGGACATCGGCGTCATCGCCACCGAAAACGGCTGGAACCTCTACGTCTGCGGCAACGGCGGCATGCGCCCGCGCCACGCGGAACTGTTCGCCACCGACCTGGACGACGCCGCCCTCATCCGCACCATAGACCGCCTCTTGATGTTCTACATCCGCACCGCCGACAAACTGCAGCGCACTTCGGTGTGGCGCGAATCGCTCGAGGGCGGCCTGGACTATCTGAAGCAGGTGGTGCTGGAGGACAGCCTGGGCCTGTGCGCCGAGCTGGAAGCGCAGATGCAGCTGGTGGTCGATCGCTACGAATGCGAATGGGCCAACGCGCTGAACGATCCGGAAAAGCTCAAGCGCTTCCGCACCTTCGTCAACGACGCCAGCGCCGACCCCGGCATCCAGTTCGTGCAGGAACGCGGCCAGCCCCGGCCCGCTCCCGCGCGCGTCATCGCCATCACCGAGGAGATTGCCTGATGGACGCCCTGATCCGCGAACCCCAAGACTGGCGGCCGGTATGCCGGCGCCAGGATCTGGTGCCCAATTCCGGCGTGGTGGCGCTGGTGGATGGCGCGCAGGTCGCCTTGTTCTACGTGCCGCAAGCCGCCGGCGACGGCGTCTATGCCATCGATAACCGCGACCCCAAGTCCGGCGCCAACGTCATCGGCCGCGGCATCGTCGGCCACGTGGGCGGCGAACTCATCGTGGCCTCGCCGCTGTACAAGCAGCACTTCCGGCTTGCCGACGGGGTATGCGTGCAATACCCGGAGCAGCGGCTGCGGACCTGGTTGGCGCGCTTGAACGGCGATGCGGTGGAGATCGCCTGAAACGCGCCGCCGCCGGCTCAGCCCAGTCCGATGCGCCGGGCGCCCGCCCTGAACAGCGCTTCGGCATCGCCGGCCAGGCGGAAGGCCGCCAGGAAGTCGTCCACGCGATATGCGGGATGCGTCTTGCGTATCGCGGCCAGCAGGCCGGAGGTTTCATCGTCCTTGCCGGCTATCGCCAGGCAGCAGGCCGCGATCGCCAGGATGTGCACGTGGGCGTTGGGGCGGGCCGCCGCCTTCAGCGCCCAGCCGGCGGCTTCCTCGAACCGGCCCAGGCGCACCAGCGCCAGGGCGCGCACGGCCAGCATGCCGAACAGCAGCGGGTCGTAGGGACTCAGTTCGCGTGAATGGTCGGACCAGCCTATCGCGGCCTCGGCGTCGCCCGACTGGCAGTGGACGAAGCCCAGGGTGTAGTGCGCCAGCGCGAAGTTCGGGCTCAGGTCCACGGCGCGCGTCAATTCGGCCAGCGACTGATCCTGGCTGCCGCGCAGCCATAGCGCCCGGCCCATGGCCCAATGCGCCGCCGGGTCGCGGTCGTCGGCGATCAGGCCCTGGCCGGCGGCTTCGAACGCCAGGTCGATGGCCGGCGCTTGTGCGCCCCAACGCTGGAACGCATCCTGCCAATGGGTGAACGACAGGCCCGCGTAGGCCCGCGAGAACGTCGGGTCCAGCCGCAAGGCCATTTCGAAAAAGTGCCGCGCCTGCTCGTTGTCGGCCCGGTTGAAGCGGTACATGTGCCACAGGCCGCGGTGATGGGCCTGCCAGGCGTCCAGGGAGTTCGGCGGCTTCAGAATGGCGCGGTTGCGCTCGGCGGCCTCGATTTCGATGTCGACGGCGGCCACGATCCGGTTGCCGATTTCATCCAGGGCCAGCAAGGCATCGTCCAGCTGCCGGTCGTAGACGTCCGCCCATACGATGCGCGCGGTCCGGGCTTCTATGAGTTCAACGGCCACGGCGATGCGGTCTTGCCGGCGCTGCAGCCACCCGCTCACCACGTAGTCCACATTGAGCGTGCGGCCGGCCTCGTCCGGCCCCACGTTGCGCTGGTCCAGCGCGAACACCGTGCCTTGCGCTATGACGAACAGGCTGCGCAGCTTGGCCAGCCGGGCGATGATGTCATAGGCCAGGCCATCGGCCAGCCCGCCGCGCACGCCGGCCAGCGCCGAGCGGTCCACGAACGGCATCACCGCGATCGAGGCGCGGCCCCCGCGCTGCGCGGGCGGCTCCTCGGGCGGCTCTCCTGGCGCGGCCTCCGGCTGCGGCGCCTGGCCGGTCCGCCCCCTCAACGCCCGCCACGCGTCGCGCAACGGCCGCCAGTCCAGCCCGTCCGCCTCGAAGGCCCGCACCGCGGCGGCCAGATGTTCCTCGCCTTCGCGCCACTGGCCGCGCTGCGCCAGCAGGCCCAGCAACAGCTCGTGCGCACGCCGGTCGAAGGGCGCAAGCTGCAGCCACTTGTCCAGGCAGGCGAAGGTATCGCCTGACCCTGCCGGGAGCCTGGCCGCCAAATGCTCCAGGACGGCGGCATGGCAGGCTCTCAGCCGCCGGCGCTGCGCGGTCAGCCAGTTGTTGAAGAAGGGATTGCGGTCGATCTCCAGCCCCTCGAGGAAATCACCCGCGAACTGCCCGGCCAGCGCTTGCAACCGCCCGCAGTCCACCTGGGCGATACCCTGCTGCATCGCACTGCCGATTTCGATGGCATCGACATGGCAGTCGGCCAGGTCCAGCCGCACCGTATCCTGCGCCGTCTCGACCCTGCGCCGGCCGGGCTCGTCCAGCAGCGCGCGGGCCTTGCTGAGGCACCAGCGCAGTTCGCCGCGCGGATCGTTCGGAACGTCCCACAGCAGTTCGCACAGATGCGCGCGCTGCACGGGCTGCGGGGCAAGCGCCAGATAGGCGACAAGCGCGCGCAGCTTGCGCGACGGCGGCAGCGACAAGGCCGCGCCCGCCCGGCTGATCGCCACGGGTCCGAGCAGGCGCAGCCGGACCTCGCCGCCGGGGACGGAACCGGCCGGCTGCGCGGGGCCGGCCGAACCCTCGGCCGATTCCACGCCGGCTACCACGCCCGCCTCCATGGCCCGCTCTTAACTTGGATCTCGGGATGCACGGTGCGCGCAAGCCTGCGCGGCGCCGGTTGCGATTCCCCGGCAGGCCGGTATCGCGCGCTGCCGCATACACAGAGCCTTAACGGAGACAGACCATGTCCATTTCCTCCCTCGCCACCAGCCCCGTGCGCGATTCCGCGCAGCCCGACCTGGCCGCCTTGAAGACACGCCAGCAAGGCACCTGGGCTTCCGGGGACTATGCCGTAGTCGGCACCACGCTGCAGATCGTAGGAGAACAGCTGTGCGAATCGCTGGATGTCCGCGCCGGACAGAAGGTGCTTGATGTCGCCGCTGGCAACGGCAATGCCTCGCTGGCCGCCGCCCGCCGCTGGTGCGATGTCGTTTCGACCGACTACGTGCCGGCGCTGCTGGGCCGCGGCCGCGAACGCGCCGCCGCCGAGCACTTGAAAATGGAGTTCCAGGAAGCCGACGCCGAGGCCCTGCCGTTCCCGGATGGCGGATTCGACGCGGTCGTCTCGACCTTCGGCGTGATGTTCACGCCCGACCAGGACCAGGCGGCGGCCGAACTGGTCCGCGTCTGCCGCTCCGGCGGCAAGATCGGCCTGGCCAACTGGACCCCCGAGGGCTTCATCGGCCAGGTCTTCAAGACCATAGGCAAGCATCTGCCGCCGCCCGCCGGCGTCAAGTCGCCGGCGCTGTGGGGCACCCGCGCGCGCATCGAGGAAATGTTCGGTCCGCACGCCTCGTCGATCCAGACCCAGCCCCGCCACTTCGTGTTCCGTTACCGCTCCCCGGAACACTGGCTGCAGGTCTTCAAGACCTATTACGGCCCCCTGCTCAAGGCGTTTGGCGCATTGGATCCGGCCACCCAAGCCGCGCTGACCAGCGATCTCATGGTGCAGATAGACCGGTATAACCGCTCCGGTGACAGCGCGATGGTCGTACCCAGCGAATACCTGGAGATCGTGGTGACGCGCCGGTGACCGGACCTTGATGCCTGGCTTGGGCCGGTCCGGGCCATCCACGCGGACAGCGGACGGGAAGCGATCCATGGCGCAACGCCTTCACGGCCGCCCGCGGAATGGCCCGGGCGGCCGATGTAGACCAACCATACGATGAGATAGGCAATGGCGTGCCGGCCATTGCCGGACGGGGTGCGAGCCCTTATGCGGAATCATACGCCCGCCCTGGCTCGCGCGCCGCTACAGCGCGGAAGCCAGCGCGTACTCCATATAGAGCTGCCGCAGCTCGCGGCACACGGGTCCGGGCTGGCCCGTACCGACGCGCTGGCCGTCCAGCTCGATGACCGGCAGCACGAAATGCAGCGCCGACGTCAACACCAGCTCCGTCGCCCGCCGGCATTCGTCCAGCGTGAACTTGCGCTCCTCCACCGCCACCCCGCGCTTGGCGGCCAGCGCCAGCACCGCCGCGCGCGTGCAGCCCGGCAGTATCTCGCGCGACAAGGGCCGCACCACGATCCGTCCTTGCGCGTCGACCAGCAGCGCGCTCGACGAGGCGCCTTCCGTCACCACACCGTCGGCATCGACCATCAACGCCTCGAACGCGCCCGAGGCCTGCGCGGCCTGCTTGGCCAGCACCTGGGCGATCAGCGACACGCTCTTGATGTCGCGCCGCTGCCAGCGCATGTCCGGCACGCTGGCCACCCGCACGCCAGATTCCGCCAGCGGATTGACGCGCAAGGACTTCTCGCTGACGTACATCATCACGGTGGGCTCGACGTCGGCGGGAAAGGCGAAATCGCGCTTGCTGTCCGTGCCGCGCGTCACCTGCACATAGACGGACCCCTCGCGCAGGCCGTTGCGCAGCACCAGTTCGCGGCAACGCGCCAGCAACGTGTCGCGCGGCAGCGGATTGCGGATGCCGACTTCGGCCAGGCTGCGCGCCAGGCGGGCGGCGTGCCGCTCGAACTCCAGCAGCAGGCCGTCGATTACCGCGATCACCTCATAGACGCCGTCGCCGAAAAGAAAGCCCCGGTCCAGCGCCGGGATGACGGCCTGCTCGGCCGGAACAAGATTGCCGTTGATATGGAAAATGGAAGACATGGATGCCTAGGTGGAGTGAAGGAAATCAGTGGCTGATGATGCGGGACAGGAAAGCTCGCGAACGCGCCGACGCGGCGTTGCCGAAGAACGCCTCGGCGCTGGCATCGTCGACGATCTCGCCGGACTCCATGAACACGACGCGGTCGGCGACGCGGCGCGCGAATCCCATTTCATGCGTGACGACCATCATGGTCATGCCGTCGCGCGCCAGCCCCGTCATCACGTCCAGCACTTCACCGATCATTTCCGGGTCCAGCGCCGAGGTCGGCTCGTCGAACAGCATCACCACCGGGTCCATGGCCAGCGCCCGCGCAATCGCGACCCGCTGCTGCTGCCCGCCCGATAGCTGTCCCGGGTGCTTGCCGCCATGCGCCGCCACGCCGACGCGTTCCAGCAGCGCGGCCGCCTTCTCCAGCGCTTGCGCGCGGCTGCGGCCCAGCACGCTGACCTGCCCCAGGCAGACGTTCTCCAGCACCGTCAGATGGGGAAACAGCTCGAAATGCTGGAACACCATGCCGACGCGGGCGCGCAGTTTCGGCAGATCCGTGCCGGGCGCGCCGACGTCGGTGCCGTCGACCACGATGCGGCCCGCATCGAAAGGTTCCAGACGGTTCACGCACTTGATCAGCGTGGACTTGCCCGACCCGGACGGCCCGCAGACCACCACGACCTCGCCGCGCTGCACGCGCAGCGAGCATTGCTTGAGCACCGGCAGATCGCCGTAGCGCTTGCCGACCCGTTCGATCTCGATCATGTATGTAGACTCCTCATGGAAACAGCTTCAGGCCCCGATCCGGGCGCGCAGCGCCCGCACGCCGCGCGAGGCGGTGAACGAGATCACGAAAAACACCAGCGCCACCAGCATGTACATTTCCACCAGGCGGTTGTCGCGCTGCGCGATCTTGGTCGCGGCCCCCAGAAAATCCGTGAGCGACAGGACGTAGACCAGCGCCGTTTCCTGGAAGATGACGATCACCTGGGTCAGCAGCACCGGCAGCATGTTGCGAAATGCCTGCGGCAGGATCACCTTGCGCAGCACTTGCGCATGCGTGAGGCCCAGGGCGCTGCCGGCGGCATACTGGCCTGGCCCCACGCTCCCGACCCCGGCCCGGATGATTTCGGAAAAATACGCGGCTTCGAACAGGATGAAAGTGATGAACGCCGACCCCATGGCCCCCAGCACGATGGGCCGCTCAGCCCCCGTGACCGCCTGTAGCGCATACGGCAGGATGAAATAGATCAGGAAGATCACCAGCACCAGCGGCAGCGAGCGGAACAGGTTCACGTACACCGTGGCAGGCCACGCCAGCAGGCGGCCGCCATACAGCCGCGCAATCGCCAGCAAGGTGCCCAGCAGCACGCCGCCCACGGTCGACGTGAAGGTCAGCAGCAGGGTAAAACGCAGGCCCGACAGGATCAGGTACGGCAACGCGTCAACGATGGCTTGCAGGTCGAAATCCGTCATGCCCTGCCCCCTTTCGCCGCGCGCCCGCCGACCGCGCGCCCCGGAATGCGCAACTTGTATTCGAGCGCCCGCATCACCACGATCACAATCAGGTTGAGCGCCAGATAGGCCATGGTCGCGGTCAGGAACGCCTCGAACACCTGGAACGAAAACTCCTGCATCGCATGGGCCTGGGCGGTCAGTTCCGCCAGCCCGATGGTCAGCGCCACCGAGGTGTTCTTGATGGTGTTCAGGCAGTCCGACGTCATGGTGGGCAGGACCGTGCGCAGCGCATTCGGCAACAGCACGTGCCAGTACAGCTGGGGCAGGGTCAGCCCCAGCGCCAGACCTGCGTTGCGCTGCCCCTTCGGCAGCGCTTCAATCCCCGCGCGCAGCTGTTCGCCGATGCGCGCCGACATATACATGCCGATGGCCAGCGCGGCCGTGTAAAAGGACGCGTCGGGCAGTTGCTTGATCCAGTCTCCCGCCGCCGTCGGCAGCAGTTCCGGCAAGACGAAGTACCACAGGAACATCTGCACGATCAGCGGGATGTTCCGGAACACTTCCACGTAGACGGCCGCCGCCGCGCGCACCCCGCGATACGGCAGCGTGCGCGCCACGCCGACCGCCAGGCCCAGCGCCAGCGCGATCAGCCACGCCAGCGCCGCCGTCTTGACCGTCACGCTCAATCCATCCAGCAGGGTTTGCAGATAGGTTTGCCCGCCATCGGGCGACGGGGCCAGCAGCACGCCCCAGTTCCATTGATATGCCATGCTTTTCTCGATGATCAGGCCGCGCGCGGTCCCGGCCCCGGGGCGGGGCCGCGCATCGGCGTATTGCGGCAGGTTCCGGGCCTAGCGGTAGGCGGCCGGATCGCCCGAGTCGGTGGGAGTGGCGACCACGCGCTTGAGCGCCTCGCTCATCGCCACGTTCAGGTTGATGCCCTTGGGCGGCAGCGGGCTGCGGTACCAACGGTCGTACAGGGCCTGGAACTCGCCGCTGGCATAGAGCGCCTTGATGGTGTCGTCCACCAGCGCCTTGAACTGCGGATCGTCGCGGCGCAGCATGATGGCGTAGGGCTCGATCGACAGGGACTCGTCGGACACCTCGTAACGGTCGGGCTGCTTGGCGTTGGCGATCAGGCCGTACAGCAGGATGTCATCCATCACGAAGGCGGCGGCGCGGCCGGTCTCCACCATCAGAAAGCCTTCCGCGTGCTCCTTCACGGGCACGATGCGCATGCCCAAGCCCCGCGTTTCATTCAGCTCGTTGATCTGACGGATGTTCGCGGTCCCGGAGGTCGACGCCACCACCTTGCCCTTCAGGTCGTCGATGGAACGCAACTTGGACGACTTCTGGCTGAGGAACCGGTTGCCGGTGACGAAGGTCGTGACCGAGAACGCCACCTGCTGCTGGCGGTCCAGCGTGTTGGAGGTCGAGGCGCACTCCAGGTCTATGGTGCCGTTGCCCATCAGCGGAATGCGCGTGGCGGAGGTGACGGGCAGGTATTTGACCTGGATGTCGCTGCGCTTCAGACGGGCCTGCACCGCGCTGACGATGCGATTGCAGATGTCGATGGAGTAGCCGACGGGTTTCTGGTTGCCGTCGTAGTAGGAAAACGGGATCGACGTCTCGCGATGGCCGATGGTGATCGCGCCGGTGTCAGCGACCTTCTTCAGCGTGCCGTCGAGCTGCTGGGCCGCGACGGGGCCCGCCATTGCAACCGTCAATGCCGCGATCAATGCCTTGATGGAAAGTGCCATGCTTTTCTCCTTGGGATTCATGTACTTGTGGGGTGCTGCGCAGGACTCGCCGCCGAGCGCGCCCGTCTCCCGCCCGTGGCGGGAGTGGCGGGCGCGGCCAGTCAACGTTGGGTATACAGGTTGAACACGCGCTGCACCGGCTCCTGGGCCGGCCCCTGGCGGCGCGCATACATGCAGATCTGCATCGGGACGGCGCAGCGCCGGTCCTTGATCGCGACGATCTCTCCCGCGTCCACCGACGCCCGGGCGCTGGACTCGGGCAGCCACGCCAACCCGACGCCGGCGCTGACCAGCGTGCGCGCGCCGTCCACGAAATCGGTTTCGCAGACGCGCTGCAGGACGGGACGTTGCAACAGGTCGCCGCAAGACAGGTCTACCAGCCGCCGGAAATAGGCGCCCTGGGCATGCGACACATAGGGGTAACGCGCCTGGGAATCGGCGTCGTACAGCGCGGTTTCGTCCACCGGCATCGCGGCGGGGCGGAACAGGCGCAGGAAATCGGGTTCCATGCCGGTCCGCATGTAGGCTTGCGGATCCAGCTGTATATCTTCCGCGGCGTGGCGAAAGCACACCAGCAAGTCCACCACGCCGGCCGCCAGCCACTCGACCGAATCGTGCACATTGCCCACATGCAGGCGCAGCGACTCGACCCCGCTCTCCTCCTTCCAGCGGACGCACCAACCCGGGAAGTGCGAGGTCGCCAGGCAATGCGGCATCGCCACCCTGAGGACCGCGCCGTCATGGCCGGTGACGCTGGCCTCGCCGCGCGCATCCACCACCTTGCGCACGATCTCGGCGGCATTGGAACGGAATTGCTCGCCCGCCACGGTCAGCCGCAAGGGAAAGCAGCCCCGGTCGATCAGCGCCGCGCCTGCCCAGGTTTCCAGGGACTGGATGCGGCGGCTGAACGCCGACTGCGACACATGCCGCAGCTCGGCCGCCGTGGTGAACTGCCCGCATTCCGCCAAGGTCAGGAAATCCTGGAACCAACGTAGATCCATTGCAACCGCCGCGCCGTCAGAGTGAATGCGAGGCAGTATAGGGACCGCGCCCGGACGCCTTATGCATAGTTTGCATAACGCCCTCGCCGTCAGGGTTACTCCGGACTGACCTGCTCCCTCTCCATCCCTGCCGGATCTTCCATTTCGATATGCTTCTTGAACCGGAAACGGCCTTATCACGCCCTTTTTTTGAGCGTCCCAGCACAGTCCAGATGGAAAATCTGGGGATCACGCGGCTGGCCGAGTCGATGTAGGCGTACCTGAGGACCCGATATGGAGCTCCCAGAAATAGCGCGAAGCGCGGGGCAGAATTTTCACAAGTGGGTCGGAACTCAAGAAGTGAACCCAACTCCACCGGATATTCGATCAAAGGGTCTATCGCCCCCCTGAGAAAATACAGTCTTTCGATATAGGATGGACTCGGATGACTAACCCATTCGGCAGTAATCTTTCGCGTGGCCACAGAGCAGTGTGGATAGATCAAGCCTGGGACAAACTGGACGTCTTTCTCGTCCAGGAAGTTTCGCCAGTAATTAAGCTAACCGAATACCCCGGAGAAATTATCAGCGGGAAGATCGTCCACACCATTCCACAAGCGAGCATTTCTCAGGTAATTATCTCACCATACAACAACCAACATCCGAACTCACCGAGCCCAATCACTCGCCACGCGCATTTTATTGAAAACCTGGCAAGCTCCATAATTCGCGAAACGGGAAATATTTCACCCGAAGACCTTGTAACGCATCTAGAATCAGATTCACGCCTGAAGGGTTGGGATTCACGAACCATCGAGATATTGATAAAGTGCATGGTTGCATCCAACCGCCTCCATGCAACCGTTAAAACCACTGGAAGAGGCCGCAATCGCAAAAGCTCGGTCGAGCTAACCCTGTCGAAGGGCGCGCTGCTAGTTGAGAAAGCAAGAACGTTCGCAGGTACGTTTGCCAACGAGCTAGCTCAGCTCAGCGAACGTGTACGCCACATGATCAGCCATCCTGGAGCGGTTGGCTCCTATCGAGAATCTCTTCTACAGAACTTACTAAAAAGATCCCTTCCAGAACGCTACCATGTTGCCACTGGTTTTATCCACGGATGTCCCAGGCAGCTCGACATATTGATCTACGATAAAATCGAGTACCCAGTCCTGTTTCGGGAGGGAGACCTCGTCGTGGTGCCACCGGCTTCGGTTCGCGCGGTCATTGAGGTGAAAACAAATTTGGGAAAATCTGAATTGTGGTCCAGCCTCGAACAGATAGCACAGGTCTCCAGCTTTGACACCCCGGGGCGGCCGTTTTTTAAAGGCATATTCGCTTTCGAATCCGGCCTCAGTGACGATACGCTTCTAAAGCATCTGCACTCATTTTATTCAGATTCGATCGATGACAATATTTCGGCAATACCGGATTTTGACGAGAATCAGCCGCATATTGTTCACCCCGGATTCGGCTCAATCAGTCAGCCCTACCAACATTTGACTAGCCTCTGCATATTGGACTTACTGTATGCATACATCGACTACGAGAAGTCCAGCAAAGGACGGTACGAAGCTGCGATCTGGAATCTAACCAGCGCCACCAAATTAAAAGCACAAGCGGCTCATTTCGTTGATCAACTTCTGGCATATCTCAATATTGGTCAATCGCCAAACCTTCACAACTATCATTACAGAAGATCGCTAGGTGCCGACACCATCATCACGAAATTTTGTGACATCACGGCTAAATATTCATATGCCTGGGGAGCTTATTTCGCAGAGGAACAGGGCATAGATGGCGGCTTAGAAGATCGCGAAGAAATGGAAAAGAGAATCAATGAAACCCAGCTATGGCTAAAGATGTAAAGCGCCTATAACGTCCGAGCATACGCACATATCACCCCAGCAAGCGATCATGATAAAGATCGCTTCGCCAAGGCCCCCTCTCTGCCTAGGGCAGGTTTTCCCGGAAGATCACCTGGCTGCGCGCCAGTTCCACCCCGTTCATCGGGCTGCGCTTGTCGCGCAGGTTGCAGAAGATGCGCACGCAGCTCATCAGCGCTTCCATCGGGCTTTGCGTGATGACCGCGTCCATGGTGCCGTCGATCAGCAGCGCGCGGGTGTCGGGCGTGAGGCCGTGGCCGATGAAGACCACCCGGTGCTGCTGCCCGGCTTCCTTCAGCGCGCGCGCCACGCCGTCGGACGCGCCGCCGATGTTGTAGATGCCGGCCAGCTGCGGATATTGCTCCAGCAGTTGGCGGGTCTGTTCGTAGTTGCGCTGCGCGTCGTCGTAGCCTTCGCGCAGGTCCACCACCTGCATGGCCTGGAACTGTTCGGCGTACAGCTGCAGGAAGCCGCCTTCGCGCTCTTCGTGGGCGCGGTAGTGGCGCGACCCGGCGATCAGCGCCACGTGCGCCGCGCGCGACCCGATGAAGCGCGCGATCAGGTAGCCCGCGGTGCGCCCGGCGGCGCGGTTGTCCAGGCCCACATAGGCCACGCGGGCGCTGTTGGCCAGGTCGGAGATCAGCGTCACCGCCGGCACGCCCTGCTGCGCCAGCAGGTTGACCGCCTCGCGCACCGCGGGGTGCTCCAGCGCCATGAACGCAATGCCGTCGGCGCGCTTGCCATGCTTGGCCAGCGCCTGCGCCAGCGCGTCCGGATTGAAGCTCTCCACGTACTCGACCTGGCACCTGGCGTTGAGCGGTGCGAAGTGCTCCTGCGCATAGCTGACGGTGTCGCCCAGCATGCGCAAGTAGCGGTTGCTGCCTCGCGGCAGCAGGAACACCAGCCGCAAGGGTTCGGGCGCCGCGGCCGCGCGGACCTCCTGCTCCGGCAGGTAATCCAGCTCGATGGCCGCCTTGAAGACTTTCTGGGCGGTGCTGGCGCGCACGCCCGGCCTGCGATTCAGGACCCGGTCGGCGGTCGCGGTCGACACTCCAGCGCGCTCCGCCACATCGGCCAGGCGTGCCAGCTTGCGTTCGGGAGGCGTTCGATTCACATCAAAATCCATCATTAATCAGGTTTGACGATGTTGGCAACGATTCACTATTGTCCAGTCTGCCGCATGGTACTGGCGCTGTTGTGGCACATCAAAAAACATCATAACCAAGATTATGGAGACAAGCATGAAGCTGCTGACACGCCGTAGCGCCCTGCGCCGCCTTTGCGCGGTTCCCGCCGTCGCCCTGACCTCGGGCTTTCCGCTGATCGCCCGCGCCGCCGACTACACGCTCAAGTACGGCAACAACCTGCCGGTCACGCACCCGCTGAACATCCGCGCCCAGGAGGCCGCCGAACGCATCCTCAAGGAAAGCAACGGCCGCGTGGACATCAAGATCTTCCCGAACAACCAATTGGGCGGGGACACCGACATGCTGGCCCAGGTGCGCTCGGGCGGCATCGACTTCTTCACCCCGTCCGCGCTGGTCATCGCGACCCTGGTGCCGGTCGCGGCGATCAACGCCGTAGGCTTCGCCTTCAAGGACTACAACCAGGTCTGGAGCGCCATGGACGGCGCGCTTGGCGCCCACGTGCGCGCCGCCATCGCGCAGCGCCGCCTCTACGCCTTCGAAAAAATGTGGGACAACGGCTTTCGCCAGACCACCAGCAGCAAGGCGCCGGTCAAGTCCGCCGCCGACATGGAAGGGCTGAAGATCCGCGTGCCGGTCAGCTCGCTGCCGATCTCCATGTTCAAGGGCCTGGGCGCCGCCCCTGCCAGCCTGCAGTTCAGCGAGGTCTATTCGTCGTTGCAGACCAAGGTGGTGGATGCGCAGGAGAACCCGCTGCCCATCATCCAGGTGGCCAAGCTGTACGAAGTGCAGAAGTACTGCTCGCTCACCAACCACATCTGGGACGGCTATTGGTTCATCGCCAACGGCCGCATGTGGGAAGGCCTGCCGCAAGACCTGAAGACCGTCGTGGCGCGCGGCATCAACGAGGCCGGCCTGGCCCAGCGCGAAGACATCAAGAAGCTCAACGCCTCGGTGCAGTCGGACCTGGAGGGCAAGGGACTGCTGTTCAACCAGCCGTCGGCAGACAGCTTCCGCGAGCAATTGCGCGCGGCAGGCTTCTACAAGGAATGGCAGGGCCGCTTCGGCAACGAGGCCTGGACCCTGCTGGAGCAGGCCGTCGGCAAGCTGGCCTGAGGACGCGCCATGTCCTCCCTGTCCGCTCCCCACGCCGCGCCGCAGGCGCTGCCGGCCCACCCCTTGCGCCGCGCCGCCGGCGCGCTCGACGCGCTGCTGGGCAGCGTGGTCGAACACGTGGCCGCGGCCATCGTGCTGGTCGAGATCGCGGTGCTGTTCGCCGGCGTGGTGGCGCGCTACGCCTTGCACAGCCCGCTGGTCTGGTCCGACGAACTGGCATCCATCCTGTTCCTGTGGCTGTCGATGCTGGGCGCGGTGGTCGCCCTGCAGCGCGGCGAACACATGCGGATGACGGCGCTGGTCAACAACGTCAGCCCGGCGCGCCGCGCCCAGCTGGAAACGCTGGCGCTGGCCGCGTCGCTGGCCTTCCTGGCGCTGATCCTGGCGCCCGCCGTGGAATACGCGCATGAAGAACACTTCATCATCACGCCCGCGCTGGAGCTGAGCAACGCCTGGCGCGCCGCCGCGATTCCGGTGGGCATGGGGCTGATGGCGGTGGTGGCGCTGCTGCGCCTCCTGCGCACCCAGACCGCGCCGCAGATGCTGGCGGCGCTGGCGGGAGCCGCGGCCGTGGTCGCGCTGTTCTGGGTGGCGCAGCCCCTCTTCGCCACGCTGGGCAAGCTGAACCTGCTGATCTTCTTCGTGGGCATCGTCGCCGCCACGGTGTTCTCGGGCGTGCCCATCGCGTTCTCGTTTGCGCTGGCCACGTTCTCCTACCTGGCCCTGACCACCAACACGCCCATGGTGGTGATGGTGGGCCGGCTGGACGAGGGCATGTCGCACCTGATGCTGCTGGCGGTGCCGCTCTTCATCTTCCTGGGTTCGCTGATCGAGATGACCGGCATGGCGCGCGCCATGATCCAGTTCCTGGCCAGCCTGTTGGGCCACGTGCGCGGCGGGCTGTCCTACGTGCTGATCGGCGCGATGTACCTGGTGTCCGGCATCTCGGGTTCCAAGATCGCCGACATGGCGGCCATCGCGCCCGTGCTGTTCCCGGAAATGCAGAAGCGCGGCGCCAAGCCCGGCGACCTGGTGGCGCTGCTGTCCGCCACCGGCGCGCAGACCGAGACCATTCCGCCGTCCATCGTGCTCATCACCATCGGCTCGGTGACGGGCGTGTCCATCGCCGCGCTCTTCACCGGCGGGCTGCTGCCGGCCGTGGTGCTGGGCCTGGCCCTGTGCTCGGTGGTGTGGTGGCGTTACCGCAAGGAAGACCTGAGCCTGGCGCAGCGCTTCAGCGCCCGCGAGATCGGACGCTTCTTCGTCATCGCCCTGCCCGCCGTGGCCCTGCCCTTCGTGATCCGCGCCGCGGTGGTCGAAGGCGTGGCCACCGCCACCGAGGTCTCGACCATAGGCATCGTGTACTCGGCCGTGGTCGGCCTGCTGATCTACCGGCGCTTCGACTGGGCCCGCTTGAAGCCCATGCTGATCGAGACCGCCTCGTTGTCGGGCGCCATCATGCTGATCGTGGGCTGCGCCACGGCCATGGCCTGGGCGCTGACGCAGTCCGGCTTCTCCGGCGACCTGGCAAAGCTGATGGCCGGCATGCCCGGCGGCAGCTACGGGTTCCTGGCCGTGTCCATCGTGGCCTTCATCATCCTCGGCAGCGTGCTGGAAGGCATACCCGCCATCGTGCTGTTCGGCCCGCTGCTGTTCCCGATCGCGGCGCAGGCCGGCGTGCATGAGGTGCACTACGCCATGGTCGTGATCTTCGCCATGGGCATAGGCCTGTTCGCGCCGCCCTTCGGCGTGGGCTACTACGGCGCCTGCGCCATCAGCCGCGTCGATCCCAACGAAGGCATCGGCCCGATCTGGGGCTACGTCGCCGCGCTGCTGGTGGGCCTGGTGATCGTCGCCGCCTTCCCCTGGTTCTCCATCGGTTTCCTGTGAGGTCAGCGGCCCGCAGCGGGCCGCATCCTCCCGACATCCTCAAACCTCTCCCGCAAAGAATCCATCATGAGTCGTTTCCTGGGCGAAATCCGCCAACTCGGTTATGTGGTGCACGACATCGAAGCCGCCATGGACTACTGGAGCAGCACGCTGGGCGTGGGCCCCTGGTACTACAACCCGCGCGTGCCCATCGTCAACTACCAGTACGACGGCGCGCGCCACGAACCGCACAACTCGGTAGCGCTGGCCAACTCCGGCTTCGTGCAGGTCGAACTGATCCAGACCCGCAACGACGTGCCCTCCATGTACCGCGACTTCCTGCAGGCCGGCCGCACCGGGCTGCAGCACGTGGCCTACTGGACCGAAAGCTACGACGCCGACCTGGAACGGCTGCTGGCGCAAGGCTTCAAGCCCAAGATGAGCGGCGAAGTGGGCGAGAAAGGCCGCTTCATCTACTTCGACACCGAATACCACCCGGGCACCGTGATCGAACTGTCCGAAGTCGCCGGCCCCAAGGGCCGCCTGTTCGACCTGATCCGCGACAGCGCCCGCGATTGGGACGGCAAGGACCCCCTGCGCCCCTTTCCCGACCTGAACCGGATCTGATTCCCTTACCCGCCATCGCCGCCATGAATTCCCAATCGTTTAGCGCCACCTACCTGATCGAAACCCCGCTGGACCCCGCAAGGGTCGCGGAGATCATGGCCGGCGAGCAATCCTGCGGCACCTTTGCCCGGGTGCAGGGCGAAACCGACGAGCTGCGCGCCCGTGCCCGCGCGCGCATCGAGTCCATCGAGTCCCTGGAATCCGTGTCCGCGCCCAGCCTGCCCAACGCCTGGCTGGCGCGCCAGCCGGGCGGCATGCCCGGCCGCTACCAGCGCGCCCGCGTGCGCATCGCCTTTCCCGTCGCCAACGTCGGCGCCAACCTGCCGACGCTGGCTGCCACGGTAGGCGGCAACCTGTACGACCTGGGCGAAGTCACCGGGCTGCGCCTGGAAAGCATGGAGCTGCCGGCCAACTACCGCGCCCAATTCGACATGCCGCGCGCGGGCATCGCCGGCACGCGCCAACTGACCGGCGTGGCCCACGGTCCGCTGATAGGCACCATCATCAAGCCCAACGTCGGCCTGTCGCCCGAACAGACCGCGCACCTGGCGGCCCAGCTGTGCGCCGCGGGCGTGGACTTCATCAAGGACGACGAGGTCTGCGCCAACCCCGCCCACGCGCCGCTGGCCCAGCGCGTCGCCGCCGTCATGGCGGTGGTGCGCGCGCACCGCGAACGCACCGGGCGCCAGGTCATGGTGGCGTTCAACATCAGCGACGAAACCGACGCCATGCGCCGCCACGCAGACCTGATTGAACGCGAAGGCGGCACCTGCGTCATGGCCAGCCTGAACCATTGCGGCTACTCGGCCATCCAGACCCTGCGACGCGGCACGCCGCTGGCGCTGCATGGGCATCGCAACGGCTACGGCGCGCTGTCTCGTGACCCCTTGCTGGGCGTGGGCTTCCAGGCCTACCAGACGCTATGGCGACTGGCCGGCGTGGACCATATGCACGTGCACGGCCTGCAGGGCAAGTTCGCCCAGGAAGACGCCGAAGTCGTCGAGTCGGCGCGCGACTGCCTGGCCTCGCTGACTCCCGGGATCGACGACCCCGTCATGCCGGCATTCTCGTCCGGACAATGGGCCGGCACCGTGCCCGCCACCTGGGCCGCCGTGCGCAGCGACGATCTGCTGTTCATGTCCGGCGGCGGCATCCTCGCCCACCCGGACGGCCCCGCCGCGGGCGTGCTCAGCATCCGCCAGGCCTGGCAGGCCATGCGCGACGGCGAGCGCCTGGAAGACTACGCGCGCAACGCGCCGGAACTGCGCCGCGCCATCGAGCGCTTCGGCGGCCGCGCATGAATTCAGCGGCGCAAGAAGAAACGCGGCCGCGGCTGGGCTGGTACGGCGACGACTTCACCGGCGCCACCGACACGCTGGCCGAAACCGCCCGCGCCGGCCTGCGCAGCCTGCTGTTCCTGGGCGTGCCCACGCAGGAACAACTGGGGCGCGCCGGGCCGCTGGACGCCATCGGCATCGCGGGCGCGGCGCGCGGCATGGCGCCGGCCGACATGCAGGCCGAACTGCGCGCCGTGGGCCGCTACATGGCGGGTGCGGGCGTGCGCGTGCTGCACTACAAGTGCTGCTCCACCTTCGACAGCGCGCCGCATGTGGGCAGCATCGGCGCAGCCGTGCGCGAGCTGCGCCGCCACATGCCCAACCCGCTGGTGCCTATCGTGGGCGGGCAGCCCAGCATCGGCCGCTATTGCAGCTTCGCCCAGCTGTTCGCGCGCGCGGGGTCCGCGCCCGAGATCCACCGCATCGACCGCCATCCGGTCATGAGCGCGCATCCCGTCACCCCCATGCACGAGGCCGACCTGCGCCTGCACCTGGCGGCGCAGGGCTTGGCGGACATCCGCTCCTTGCCGCACACGGCCTACCCGCGCCTGCGGCGGGCGGCGGATGCGCCGCTGCTGGACGACTGGATGAACCAGGTCATCGACAGTACCGACGGACCGCTGCTGCTGGATCTGGTCGACGAAGAACAGCTGGCCATCATCGGCCGCCTCATCTGGCGCGCGGCGTCCTGCCTGCCGCTGCTGGCGGTCGGCCCCAGCAGCGTGCAGCAGGCGCTGGCCCGCGCCATGCCAACCGGCGGCACAAGCGCCGCGGCCGCGCCGCTGCAAGCGGCCTCGGGTCCGGTGCTGGCGGTCGCCGGCAGCCTGTCTCCGGTCACGGCCAGGCAGATCGCCGCGTGCCGGCAATACCAGCGCCAGCCGCTGCAGGCGGAACGGCTCTTGCGGGACCCTGCCTATGCCGCGCAACAGGCGCAGCTGGCCGCCGCCACGCTGGCACAGGGCCGCAACGTACTGGCGCACACCGACCGGCCCGCCCAGCCCCTCGCCCCGCATCAGACCGCTGCAACCGCCCGCGCCACCGGCCAACTGGTGGCGGACATCGTGCGCGCCAGCGCGCAAGCCGGCGCGCGCCTGTCGCGCATCGGCATCGCCGGCGGCGATACCTCCAGCCAGGCGACGCTGGCCCTGGGCGTCTGGGGCCTGGCGTTCCGCTGCGTGCTGGCGCCCGGCGTCACCGTCAGCCTGACCCGCAGCGACGACCCCGTGACCGACGGCATCGAGCTGATGCTCAAGGGCGGACAGATGGGCGGCGATCTGCTGTTCGATGAGTTGGCGTCGGGGCAGCGCTGAAGCGTGCGCGTCCGGGTTATGCTGCGCCGGTGCGCCCAGCCGGCGGGCGCCGCATCCCCAGGAGACTTGCCCACATGAACTGGCCGATACGCGCCTGCGCCATGGCCGCGATCGCCTTGTGCGCGTCCACGGCGGTTTCGGCCGCCGCCCCCGCCAATCAGGCCGAGTGGACCACCGGCGCAATGCGCAAGCTGCAGAACCATCTCGAAATGCCCTCGGAGGCGTACGAACTTGACGGTCCCCTAAGCCTGCGCCTGCGCCTCACCGTCCTGCGGGACGGCAAGATCGAGGCGGTGGACCTGGCCAGCTCCTCGGGCTATGTCGCCGTCGACAAGGCCGCGGTCCGCATGGTCCGGCGCGCCAGCCCGCTGCCCGCCTTCACCAGCGACATGTACGCCGACAGGCAAATCCTGATGCTGCCGGTGCGGTTCCAGATGATCGACGAGCCCGCCAGCGACGCCGAGCGCCGCTATGCCGACCGGACGCGCGGATTCGGCGTAGCCGTGCCGGCGGCATATCGGATCGTGAAGCACGGCAAGTCCGACGAATTCGACGTGCTGGTCGAGATCGTCCGCGCCAACGGCGCGCCGCAAGTCCCGGATGCGGCCGGCTACCTGTGCGGCATCGGCTTCAGCATGCCGCGCAAATCGCTGAAGACGCATCCCGGCGCCGAAGCGCCGCCCTCTGCCGCCGAGCGCATGGCCGCGGCCGAGGCGATCCTGGCCGCGCAGGGCGAATCGCCCGAGCAGCGCAGCGGCTTTGAGTTGCAAGGCGCCAAGGGCATCGACTATGTCGCGCCCGCAGGCGCCCGGCCGGATGGCACCCGCCTGCGGGAGTACAACGCGCTGGTGGATACGGCGACGCTGCGCGTGGCCATGCGCTGCACAGTGGCAAGCGAAGACATGCCGGCAGCCCTGTCCGCGTTCCGCAAGATCCGGGACGGCATTAGCCTGGGCGGACAAGCGCCCGGACCCGCCGCGCGCTAATCCAGCATTTCGAAGTACGGCGCCATGCGCTCGCGCGACCTGAGGATGTGGTCGCGCATGGCATCCTGCGCGCCGTCAGCGTCACGCTCGTTCAGCGCCCGCACGATGCGCGCGTGCTCGGTCACGGCTTCTTCCGTAACCCGCGAGTGGAAACGCAGCCGGAACAGATGGGTATGCGCATACAACCGGGCCAGCGCTTCGGCAAGCAGCTCATTGCCGCTCTGTTCCGCGATCCAGGAGTGGAACTGCGCGTCCAGCACGGCGAATTTGCCATAGGCCACGCGCGCGTCATCGGCGCTCGGGGCGCTCATCGCCGCAGACAGCGCCGCCAGTTCCTGCAGTGACGCGTCCGTCATGCGTTGCGCCGCCAGCCCTGCCCCGAATGGTTCCAGCTGCAAACGCAATTCGTACATCTGCTCGAAACGCCTGCGCGTAGGCATGGGCGCCGCGCTGTATCCCACGTGGTGCGTCTTGACCACCAGCCCTTCGGTTTCAAGCCGGATCAGCGCGGCGCGTATCGGCGTTTGCGAGACGCCTAGCTCACGCACCAGCGCATCGACCGCGATACGCATGCCGGGCGCGATCTTCAGGGAAATGAGCTGCGACAGCAGCGTTTCATAGACCTCATCGCCCAACGACCGCACGCGCTCGCCCAGGCGCTGGCCGGCCGCGGGCGGGGTCGAGAGTACGGCTGCGGAACCGCGAGAGAGTGTCGTCATGGTTGTTTCACCCTGATTTGCCAACTATGTGTTGACGTCCAATTTGTTACGAGGTTAGCATAAATCAGATCGTATTTCAGATCCGATCGGATTTAACAACTTAACGACACTATGACGACAACGATAAAAATGGGGGAGGCACGGCAAGTCTGCATCCGCGCACTGGAACTGGCCGGAACCCCGGCCGACCACGCCGCGACGCAGACCGACCTGCTGCTTGAAGCCGAATTGCGCGGCCGCGCGTCCCACGGCCTGTTGCGCCTGCCGCGCATCATCGAACGCATCCACAACGGCGTGGCCGACCCGAAGACCCGCGGCACGGCCGTCTGGCGCTCCCCAGCCTTCCTGGACATGGATGGCGAGCGCGGCCTGGGTCCGGTGATCGCGCTGGCAGCCCTGGAGCAGATCCGCGAACGCGCCCGCGAGACGGGAATCGCCATCGCCGCGGTCAGCAACAACAACCATATCGGCATGCTGGCGCTCTACGCGGAAAGAGCGGCGCGCGAAGGCCAGATCCTTTTGGCCCTGTCGACCAGCGAGGCCCTGGTCCATCCCTGGGGCGGCCGCCACGCCCTGATCGGCACCAATCCTATCGCCATCGGCGTGCCCACCGCGGACGAACCGTTCGTGCTGGACATGGCCACCAGCCAGGTCGCCATGGGCAAGATCCACGACTACGCCAACCATGGCCGGCCGCTCGATCCGGGCTGGGCGCTCGACGGCGCCGGCAACCCCACCACGGATGCCGAAGCTGCCAAGGCGGGCGCACTGGCCCCCTTCGGTGAAGCCAAGGGTTACGCGCTGGGCCTGGCGTTCGAGGTCCTGGTCGCCAGCCTGACGGCATCCGCGCTGGGCAATGCCGTCAAGGGCACGCTGGATTCCAGCGAAATATGCAACAAGGGCGACGTCTTCATCGCGATCGAGGCTGGGTCGGGCGGGATTGCCAGCCGCGTCACCAGATACCTGGATGACATCCGCGCCTGCCCTGCCCTGCTGCCCGGGCGGCCCGTCGCGGTGCCAGGCGATCGGGCGCGCACCGAACGCCGCCTGCGGCTGGATAGCGGCATGGAACTGGCCGACGAGGTCTGGCGCCGCATCCTCGATCTCGCGCAACGCACCGCCTGAATTTCCCAAGACTCCCCTTCAAGGATCCACAATGAGTGAATTGTTTGGAATCATGCGCGCACCGCGCGCCGTGCTGTTTGGCAACGGCCAGCGTCTTGCGCTGGGCCGCGTCGCGGCCGCCCTGGGCCAGCGCGCGCTGATCTGCACCGACGAGCGCTTCGCCGCCACGGCGGAAATGTCCGAACTGCTGGCCACACTGGAAAGCGCCGGCGTGCGCGTCCAGGTGTACGACCGCACCCAGCCGGACCTGCCCGTCGAGGGCGTCTACGAATGCGTGGCAGCGCACGGCGCGTTCCAACCACAGGTAATCGTCGGACTGGGTGGCGGCAGTTGCCTGGACATGGCCAAGCTGGTCAGCCTGTTGCTGACGCATGGCGGGAAGGCCTCCGATTACTACGGTGAATACAAGGTGCCTGGCCCGGTGCTACCCGTGATCGCGCTGCCCACCACATCGGGCACGGGCTCCGAGGTCACGCCAGTCGCCGTGCTGGCCGATAGCGCCCGCGATCTGAAGGTGGGCGTCTCCAGTCCGCACCTGATTCCCCACACCGCCATCTGCGATCCTGAACTGACGCTGACCTGCCCCAAGGGACTGACCGCCATCGCCGGCGCCGACGCCTTGACCCATGCCATCGAGGCCCTGACCGCGGTCCGCCGCAGTCCGGATGCCGACATTGCGCAGACCCGCGTATTCGTCGGCAAGAACGCCTTCAGCGACCAGCAGGCGCTGATTGCCATCCGCGCGCTCGCGTCCTATCTGCCCCGCGCCGTCGACGACGGCGCTGACCTTCATGCCAGGGGCCAGGTCATGGCCGCGGCGCTGGCCGCTGGCCTGGCCTTCGGCGTGGCGGGCACCGCGGCGGCGCACGCCATCCAGTACCCGATCGGCGCGCTGACGCACACGGCGCACGGCGCGGGCGTGGCAACCCTGATGCCCTATGTCATGGATTTCAACGCAACGGCCTGCAGCGCCGACTATGCGGCCATCGCTACGGCGATGGGGGACACGGAAACCGATCCCGCGCGCCTCGCCGCCCGCGCGCCGCGCCATGTGTATGACCTGTTCTCGCGCATCGGCATCCCTGCGACGCTGGCCGGACTGGGCGTGCGCGCCGACCAGCTCGAATGGATCGCCGCGCAGTCCATGCTGGCCGCGCGCCTGGTCACGAACAACCCGCGCCCGCTGGACCAGGACGGCATCGCCGCCATCGTGGCCGCCGCCTACGCGGGACACGGCTCGTTTCGCGCATCTTGATAACCCGCCTTCCACCCACATCCGGAGCTGACGCATGACCATCGAGGCCAACAAGCTGTCCACAGACCTTTACATCGACGGCGCCTGGCGCGCCTCCACCTCGGGCCGTCGCATCGACGTGTACGACCCGTCCACCGAACAGGTGATCGCCAGCGTGGCGGACGCGACGCTCGAAGACGCCGCCGCGGCCGTGGACGCAGCGGCGCGCGCCGCCGCCGGCTGGGCAGCCACGCCCGCGCGCCAGCGCGGCGAAATCCTGCGCAAGTGCTATGAACTGATGATCCGCGACGCCGACCATCTGGCACGTCTGATTTCCCAGGAAAACGGCAAGGCGCTGACCGACGCGCGCGGCGAGGTCGCCTACGCCGCCGAGTTCTTCCGCTGGTTTTCCGAGGAGGCGGTGCGCATCAATGGCGATATCAGCGTGTCGCCCAGCGGCGCCAGCCGCATCATCGTGCAATACCAGCCCATAGGCATCGCATTGCTGGTCACGCCGTGGAACTTCCCCGCAGCCATGGCCACCCGCAAGATCGCGCCCGCGCTGGCCGCCGGCTGCACCTGCATCCTCAAACCCGCCACCGAGACCCCCTTGACCGCCTACGCCGTCATGCGCCTGCTGGAAGAAGCCGGCGTGCCTGCGGGCGTGGTCAACGTACTGACGACCTCCTCGGCGGGCAAGTTCGCCAACGCGGTGCTGGACGATCCGCGCGTGCGCAAGCTCTCCTTCACCGGCTCGACGGAAGTGGGCCGCGTGCTGCTGCGCAAGGCGGCGGATTCCGTCATCAGCTGCTCGATGGAACTGGGCGGCAACGCGCCGTTCCTGGTCTTCGACGACGCGGATATCGATGCCGCCGTGGAAGGCGCCATGATCGCCAAGATGCGCAACGGCGGCGAAGCCTGCACGGCGGCCAATCGCTTCTACGTGCAGCGCGGCGCGGTCGAGGAATTCAGCGCCCGCTTCGCCGTACGCATGGCCGCGCTGAAAACCGGCGACGGCGTCGATCCCGGCACGCAATGCGGCCCCTTGGTCAATGCGGGCGCGGTGGACAAGGTGGCATCGCTGGTGGCCGACGCCGTCGCCAAGGGTGCGCGGATCAAGGCCGGCGGCAAGCGGCTGGACCGCGCCGGTCACTTCTACGAGCCCACCGTGCTGGTGGATGTGCCCGCCGATGCCGACCTGCTTGCTGAAGAAATCTTCGGTCCCGTGGCGCCCATCGTGGCGTTCGATACCGAGGACGAAGCCGTGGCCTTGGCCAATGCCACCGAGTATGGGCTGGTGGCATACGTCTATACGCGCGACCTGGCGCGTGGACTGCGCGTATCGGAACGTATCGAAAGCGGCATGATCGCCCTGAACCGCGGCCTGGTATCGGATCCCGCGGCGCCCTTCGGCGGCGTCAAGCAAAGCGGCCTGGGCCGCGAAGGCGCGCACCATGGGCTGCTGGAGTTCATGGAAGCCAAGTACATATCGACCAATTGGTAAGCCCTGACGGCCGCGTCCCGGACGCGGCCGTCCCTCTGATTGCAAAACCCTCACGAGGAGACAGCCACACATGGCTAAGTATGAAATTGCGACCATCGACGGCGATGGCATCGGTCCGGAGGTCTGCCAATCGGCAATCACCGTACTGAAGGAAGCCTGCGGCGCCGACCTGCTCTCATTCAGCAGCTACGACGGCGGCGCCGATCACTACGTCAGGTCGGGCCAGGTTTTGCCCGACGACACCTACGCAGCCTGCAAGGCGGCCGACGCCATCCTGCACGGCGCGGCGGGCATGCCGGGCGTGACCTATCCCGACGGCACCGAAGTCGGAAACGACCTGCATCTGCGCCTGCGCTTCCGGCTGGACCTGTACGCCAACGTGCGCCCGATCCGCCTATACCAGGGCGTCGATTCGCCGCTCAAGCATTTCAAGCCCGGACAGATCGACTACGTCATCGTGCGCGAAAACACCGAAGGCCTGTACGCCAGCCGCGGCGGCGGCATCGTGCTGCGCGACGAAGTGGCGACCGACACCATCGTCGTCACCCGCAAGGGCATCGAACGCGTCGCCCGCTTTTCCTTTGAGCTGGCACGCCAGCGCAACGGCGCGCCGCGTGACGGCAAGCGCCGCGTCACGGTGTGCGACAAGGCCAACATCCTGCGCACCTACGCCTTCTTTCGCGCAGTCTGCGACGATGTGGCCGCCAGCTATCCCGACGTCGAAATCGATTACGCCTATGCCGACGCCATCACGGTGCACATGCTCAAGCGGCCGGATTTCTATGACGTGATCGTGGCGGAGAACATGTTCGGCGACATCATCTCCGACCTGGGCGCCGCCACGATAGGCGGCATGGGCCTGTCGGCCTCCGCAGAACTGGGCGACACCCATGGGCTCTTCCAGGGCGCGCACGGATCCGCGCCCGACATTGCCGGCCAAAACGCCGCCAGTCCGCTGGCCACCATCCTGTCGGGCGCGCTCATGCTGCGCTGGCTGGGCGACAAGCATGCCGATGCCGCGCTCTCCGAATCCGCGCAACGCATCGAGCGCGCGGTCGAACAGGTGCTCGCCAAAGGCGACCACGTGCCACGCGACCTGGGCGGCACGGCAAGCTGCACCGACATGACCGACGCCGTCTGCCGCGCGTTGTCGCGCTGACGGCCAGGCCGATCCCCACCTAGAAAAGAGAATACGAGGAGACACCCCATGCTACGCATCACCCCCTTCCTGTGCGCCGCCCTGACCGCGGCAGCCTTTGCCGCTCCCGCCGCCGCCCAGGACTATCCCAGCCGCGCCATCACGGTCATCGTGCCCTTCGCGCCCGGCGGCACCAGCGACACGCTGGGCCGCCTGGTGGCCACGTCGCTGTCCAAGCAACTGGGCCAGACGGTGGTCGTCGAAAACTCCGGCGGGGCCGGCGGCCTCATCGGCATGCAGAAGCTGCAGAAGAGCGCACCGGACGGCTACACCCTGGCCTTCAACAACATGTCGCTGGCGATCCTGCCGCATCTGCATCCCAAGGCCAACTACGATCCGCAAAAGGAATTGGCGCCCATCGGCATCGTCGCGACCGTGCCCATGGTGCTGTCGGTCAGCAACAAGAGCGGCATCCAGGATCTGCCCGCCATGCTCAAGCGCATCCGCGACGCGAACGCCGTCAAGCTCAACCTGGGCTCAAGCGGGCCGGGCAGCACGGCGCACCTGGCCGAGGCCATGTTTCTGCACTTCGCCGACGCACGCGGCGAACTCATTCCCTATCGCGGCACGGGTCCCGCGCTGACCGACTTGATGAGCGGCATGATCGACGGGGTCATCGACCAGACCGTGACCATGCTGCCGCTGCATCAGGACAAGCGCGTCAAAGCCATTGCCGTGACCGGAACTGCGCGCCTGACGCAAAGTCCGGACATCCCCACCTTTGCCGAGGGCGGGCTGCCTGAGTTTGATCTGGCTATCTGGAATGGCCTGGTGGCGCCGGCTGGCACGCCGCAGCCTGTGATCGAAAAACTGGCCGCCGCTCTGTCGCAAGCGATAGACACCCCCGAGTTCAAGACTCGTCTGGAACAATTGGCGGCGCAAGCGCCTACCACGCAGGAACGCGGCCCCATCGCATTCTCCGATCTGCTCAGGCGCGACTCGCAACGCGTATCGTCGCTGGTCAAGAGCGCGAACCTGCTCGGCGCCAATTGAACGCCGCGGGCGGCCTCAGCGCCCATGCCAGTACCGCCGCCCGCGCTCACGCTCAGCCGTCACATCCAGCCCCCCGGCGCCTGAAGTCGCCATCACCGCGCCATCGCGGTCGCTGCGCCAGAACGCCGCGCCGGCGCGCGTCCACCGCAGCTCCACCGCCCGGGCCGGATGGCGGAAGCGGTTCAGATGCCCCGCCTGCGCGATCGCATGACCAGCGGCGGACGCGGCCACCAGATCCCGGCCCGAGGATGATGCCGAACCGTGATGCGGCGCTATCACCACGTCGACCTGGGGCAATGCCTGGGCCAGCGCATTTTCCTGAGCCACGCCCACATCGCCCGTCAGCAGCAGCGCATGCGATGTACCTTGCACCAGCAGCACGCAGCTATCGGCATTGCGGCCCTCTCCCTTCTTGCCACCGCCATCGGCGGGATTCAGGAAGGTGAACGCCACGCCGTCCGCCTCCCAACTCATGCCGCGCTGGCAACGCCCCATGTCGGCGGGCAATGGCGGCGCGGCGCTGCCGGCTTGCGGCCACATCCGGATATCGCGTCGCAGGAACGCAGCCAGATCGAACGATGCGTAGCTGCGCCCAGCCGGAACCGCCGCCAGCACCGCGCGCAATCCGCCCACGTGGTCCAGATCGGCATGCGACAGGACCAGCACGTCCAGCTGCCGGATGCCCCGCGCCAGCAGGAACGGCGCGACGACGCGCTCGCCCGCGTCGCTGCCGCCGTAATGACGCGGCCCCGCGTCGAACAGCAAGGCCTGGCTGGCCGTCTCAACCAGGATGGCGCTGCCCTGCCCCACATCCATCGCGCTCATGCGCCAATATCCCGGCTCGGGCCGGTCGGGCCGCCAAAACAGCAACGGCAGCATGCAGAGCCACCCCAGATGCCTGCCCGGCCACCCGCGCACCTGTAGCGCCCACGCCATGCCCGCCACGGCCAACAGCAGCCATGGCCATGGCGCAGCCGCAACCGGCATGCTGGCCCAGGACGCGTTGCCCACCCAGGACACCGGCGCCATGGTCAGGTCAAACGCCTGCAGACCCCATCGCCCGGCCAACTCGGCCAGCCCCTGCGCGCCCGGCAAAACCGACAAGGCCGCGCATAGCAAGGCCAGCGGCGTCACGATGAAGGTCACGACGGGGATCGCCACCGCATTGGCCAGCGGCGATCCCAGCGATACCTGGTGCACCAGGTAAGCCAGCAAGGGGGTCAGGCCCACGGTCACCATCAGCTGCAGGCGCGCCGCCTGCGCCAGCCTGGCCGTGCAGCGCCGGCGCCAGCCGGCTTCGCGGTCAATCGGCGCGTCTGCGATGCGCAGTAGCACCGCCACCGCGCCGAACGACAACCAGAATCCCGCCGACACCGGCGCCCACGGATCCAGCGCCACGACCGCCGCAGCCGCGCACGCCAGCACCCGGCCGCCCGACAGCGGCAAACGCGACACCGCGGCCGCCAGCACCACCGACAGCATGAAGAACGTGCGGCGCGCCGGCACGCCCCAGCCGGCCAGCAGGCAATACAGCAGCGCGACCAGCGCGGCCGCGGCTCCGCCCGCCACCCGCGCAGGCACATGCTCGGCCAGCCCCGCGCCGCGCCACCGTCCTCGCCGCCACAGCGCCGCCACCAGCAACCCGGCGATGCCCGCGATCGACGTCACATGCATGCCGCTGATCGACACCAGATGGGTAATGCCGCTGCGGTTGAACAGCAGCCAGTCCTCGCGCGCCACGCCGGCCTGGTCGCCAATGGCCAAGGCGATCATCACCGGCGCATAGCGATGCTCACCCAAGGCCGCGCGCAAGCCCTCCCGCACGCTGTGGCGCGCCCGCTCAATGGCGATGCCTGGCGTCGCCCAGGGCCGGTCCGCCAGCAGCCTGGGCTGCCCGCGGACCGTAGCTACCGCCCGTATCCCTTGCGCGAACAGGCGCCCTTCCACATCCGGTCCGGCTGGATTCAACAAGCCGTGCGGACGCCGCAACACCAGCGCCATGCGCCAGACCTGGCCGGGCTTGATTTCGGGAAGCAGCGCCTGCGGGCCGGGCGGCGCCTGCCAGGCGACCTGGATGCGCGAGGGAATGCCGGGCGGCGCAGGTTCGTCGAGTTCGGCCAGAAAGCGCTGGCTGCGCTCGTCGCCAGCGGGCAGGCTGGCCACGCGCAGCGCCAGGCGCGACACGGCGTCCTGGTGCTCGTCCGACAGCGCGTCGTCCAGCCGGAGTTGCGCCTGCAGGGCGGCATTGAGGAGGCCCGCGCACGCCCCCAATGCCAGCGCCGCAAGCTGGCGCGCAACGCCGCGGCGCATGTGCGGGCGAAGAACGAACGCAAACAGGCAGATTCCTGCCAGCACCCACTGGACGCCGGCGGCGGGGACTTGAGCAGATATCTGAACCAGCCCCGCGCCTGCCACAAACGCCATGCAGAGAATTCGGCCCGTGATTTCCGCCTCCCGAAATGGGATAGCGTAGGCCCAGGGGCGGCGCCGTAGCAGGTTGCGTGCACGGTTTCAGCCCTTACGGTCGAACGCAGTTTCGAAGAAACTGCGTCCGTTGCAAACCGCTCCGGCCGAAGCCCGCCTTAGCTCATCTAGCTGGCCGCCGCGTTGGCAGGCGGCATCGCGAACACGCTCGGCGGCAGACCGTCGGCGACCTGCTTGAACGTCTTCTCCAGCATGGAAGACAATTGATCAAACTGCCACGGAGCGGCAGAGCTGATCTGACGTATCTCTTCGGGATTGCTGTACAGCCCGACATCGAAACCGCCGGCGGACAGTGTGCGCCCGTTGAGCCAACCCGAACGTTCGCTGGCGAGATACAACGCGATCGGCGCAATGTTCTCCGGCATGAGCGCTACCTTTCTGGCACTGTCCATATCGCCCCCCTTCTTGTCGCTGGGAATTGTGCCGGTCAGTCGCGTTGCCGCCAGCGGAGCGATGGCGTTGGCCGTAACGCCGTAGCGCGCAAGTCCTTGCGCCAAGGAATACGTCAGCCCCACCACCCCCATCTTGGCCGCGGCATAGTTGGCCTGCCCGGGCGACCCCTGCAGGCCCGAAGCCGAAGTGAAGTTGATGATGCGGTAGTTCCCTTCCGGGTTGCGCTGCTGGCGGAAATAGGCTGCCGCGGGCTGAACGGTGCTGAAATGCCCCTTCAAATGCACGCGGATGACAGCGTCCCAATCGGCCTCGCTCATATTGAAGATCATCCGGTCGCGAAGTATGCCCGCGACATTGACGACGATATCGAGTTTCCCGAATTTCGCCACTGCCGTCTCGACCAGCCGCCGCCCCGTCGCAACGTCGGCGATGTCGCCCGCGTCAGCCACCGCGCTGCCCTTGAGATCGTTGATCTGTTCGGCGACGCGATGCACCGGGCCATTGTCGCCGCCAGTGCCGTCCGGTCCGGTTCCCAGATCGTTGATGACCAGATTCGCGCCCTCTCGCGCAAAGGCGAGGGCAATGGCCGCGCCGATTCCCTGCCCTGCTCCCGTGATGATCGCGGTACGGCCTTTCAGGATACCCATGCTCAATTCTCCGTTGTGGATGTGTTGTAACGATCTCTAAGAACATTTCTTTGCAGCTTGCCCGCCTCCGTGCGGGGCAGCTCTTCAAGAAATTCATACCGTCGCGGGCACTTGTAGCCAGCCAGCGTCGCGGCCGCATAGGCGCCGAGCTCTTGCATCAAGGCCGCGCGGTCGCCGCCTGCGTCCACGGGCTGTATGACCGCCAGCACGCTCTGCCCCCATTCAGGATCGTCCACGCCGATGACCGCAACATCCTTTACCGATTGGTGGCTGATCAGGCGGCCTTCGATTTCGGCGGGATAGATGTTCACACCGCCTGACAGGATCAGATCATTGCGGCGGTCAAGAATGAACAGGAAGCCATCCTCGTCGATGGTGCCGATGTCGCCGGAAGTCGCGTAGCCATCGACGAGATGAGTCGCCCGGGTCTTTGCTTCGTCCTTGTGATAGGCAAAGTCGGTCAAGCCATTGCGCGAATAGATCACGCCGACTTCGCCTGCCGGCAGCTCCTGGCCGTGCTCATCCACGATCTTGAGTGCCGTCCCGGGCACGGACTTCCCCACGGTTCCCGGCTTTCGGCGCCAGTCCTCCGGTCCCACCATCGAATACATGCCAGCCTCGGTCGAACCAAGGTATTCCCAGATCCTTGGCCCGAACCAATCCAGCATCTTGTACTTGACGTCGATCGGGCAAGGCGCCCCGGCGTGCACTACGCATTTCAAACTTGAAATGTCGTATTGTTCACGGCCCTCGAGCCGCAACAATCTGACAAAATGCGTCGGCACCATATGTATGGTCGATACCTGATACTGCTCGATATCCCGCAACACCAGCTCAGCGTCGAATTTGTTGCGGCAGACGATCGTGTGGCCGCGATGCAGGGACGAGATCGCCCACGCCGCTGGCGCGGAGTGATACAGGGGCGAAAACACCAGATGACAACCGGCGTCGTGAGCGGCGCCAAACAGCGCCAGCATGTCGGGTTGATTCGCAAGGACTTCCTCGGGGCTCTTGCCCGCAAGTTTGCGCTTCACCCCCTTGGGCATGCCGGTAGTGCCGGAGGTATAGCCCATCAATGAGCCTGCGCTGCGCTCTTCGGGGCTGCGGCTATCCCCCAGCAGTTCGTCGTACTCCTGCCAGCCAGCCGCTACCGCACCAACGGCAAAGCGCAAGTCTGGCAATTCGGCCGACACCAGGTTTTGCGCGAATTCATGCGATGCGATCAGTATCTTGGAATCGCTGTCGCGCACGATGTAGGCGACCTCGTCGGCGGTAAGGTGCCAGTTGACCGGTACCAGGTACAGCCCGAGCTGGCCCGTAGCCAAAGCCAGCTCGAAATAGGCCTGACAGTTCTTCAGCAGCACGGCGACGGCATCGCCGGTGCGCAAGCCCCGCGCGCGTAGTCCGTTCGAGAGTCCGTTGACCCTGTCGAGCAACTGGCCAAAGGTCGTCGACGCGCCTTCGGGATCTATGTACGCAATACGTTCGGGGTGCCGGCAAGCGAAGCTGTAGAAACCTTTCGATTCGGGTCCTTGGCCATGCATGAGTCTTCCTCCGTGGGGTATTCGTTCTTATTTGGAAACCGCCGCCTGGTTTTACGGACGATTTTTGTCTGTAAATACTATTGACGCGATCATCTGCTGTCAAGCGGCAAAATCCATCGCTTTTTTCGTGGGCGTAGGACAGGTCGGCCTGCCGCAAGCGCGCAGACCATCGCCAGCCCGCGCCCGGATCAGAGGGCGGCGACTACGGCCTCGCCTATCAGCTTCTGCGCGCCATTCTGATCCTGGCAGCCCAGGCTTAGCCTGACCAGTTTCTCTCCATTGTCCTCGGACTTTTCGATCACCCGACCTATACATTTTGGCTGGTCGCCAACGTTGGTAATGCCGGTGAATCTCACCGACATGCTGCGTATGTCTTCCTGCGGCGCCAGCTTTGTCAGCAGTCTTCCCAGATATGCCGCCGAAAGCATGCCGTGCGCAAATACGTCCTGCATTTTTGCTTTCCTGGCGAAATCGATGTCCACATGGATCGGGTTGTGGTCGCCGGACGCGCCGCAGTACAGCGCCAAGGTGGTTCGGGTGATGGCCGGAATATCGGTCAGCGCAATCTCATCGCCAATGGAGACGGCCGAAAATTCAAGTCTTTGCACGTGCATGCTCCTTATCCGTTTCTGCGCTCGACGAGCGTGCTGCGAAGTTGGGCCACCGCTGCTCCGTCGGCGTCGCTTACGGCGGTTTCCATGACGACGAAATGCAGCAGGCCGTCCTTCTTGTCGTACACATCGGCCACCTTGGTTTCAAACTGCAGGACATCGCCCGCATAGACCATTTTTTGATAGGTGAACGCCTGCTCGGCGTGCAGAATGCGCGCCAGGTCCAGCTTCAGGATCGCCAGGGTGTTGCTGGCGCTCGCGACTTCGCTGTTGAGGCAGAACAGGAAAGTCGGCGGCACTGGAATGCCGCGGTACCCGGCGGCAAGCGCCGCGGACTCATCGGAGTAGATCGGATCGTGCTCCCCGATCGCCTTTGAAAAGAACTTCAACCGCCCCCTTTCTACCGTCGCGGTTCCGCGGGACAGGATCGTCCCGATGTCAGCTGGCTCAGCCATTGCGCATCTCCGTGGAAAAGAAATTCCGTTCTGGCGCGTACCGCCTGCCCAGGCCACCAGCCGCTCGCCGGCAGAACCGTTGACTTGCTCACACACCAGCACTATTATTTTCAGACCATTTTCGTCTGAAATTCATCGTAGCACAGAAATTGCGGAGCTAAACAGCAAGTCGAAGCAACACCATCGTCAATCACACCGAAGCGACACACATGAAGCCCATACCCACACCCGAAACCCTTCCATACTGGAACGCCGCGAAACAAGGCCGCCTCGAAATCCAGCATTGCGACGACTGCGGCAAGTTCTTTTTCTATCCCGGAATCTTTTGCCGGCATTGCCTTTCCGGGCAGGTCCGCTGGAAGCAGGTTTCCGGCAAGGCAAAACTGATCTCCTATGTCATCAATCACCGCCCCATCCCGGGCAATGAAGGCGCTTCGCCCATCATCGCGCTGGTCGAACTGGCCGAAGGTCCGCGCATGATGACCAATATCGTGGGCGTCGCGCCCCAGCCGGAAAACCTGGCATTGGACATGGATCTGGTCGTGGACTTCGTCCAGCGCGATGACATTTCGCTTCCTGTTTTCAGCCCGAGGTAACCAGCCAATGAGCAACATGAACATGCATGGCGGAAACGTAGCCATTGTGGGCGCGGCCGAAACCGATGAGATCGGCGTCCTGCCCTCCAAATCGGTGATCGCGCTCCATGCCGAAGCGGCAAGAAATGCGCTCCGCGACGCGGGCCTGTCCCCCTCGGATGTCGACGGCATCGCAACTGCGGGCCTGCTGCCCATGGAGGTCTCGCACTATCTGGGGATCACCCCCAGATGGATCGACGGCACCATGGTCGGCGGATGCAGTTTCCTTTCCCACGTGCGGCATGCAGCCGCAGCCATTGCGTCGGGAGCGGCGAACGTCGTCCTCATCACGCATGGCGAGTCCGGCCGCTCCAGGGTCGGAGCTCCCGCCTGGAACATCAACGCAGCGGCTGCGGATGGGCAATTCGAAGCGCCCTACGGCGCCGTGGCGCCTTACTCCACCTTTACCGTACCCGCGTTGCGCTTCCTGCATGACCGGGGCATGGGAACGCGGGATCTGGCGGAAGTCGTGGTTGCGCAACGGAAATGGGCAAGCCGCAACGCCCGCGCCATGCGCCGGGACATCGTCACGGCCGATGAGGTGCTCGCCGCGCCCGCCATCGCCTACCCGTTCACGCGCGACATGTGCTGCGTCGTCACCGATGGCGGCGGCGCCCTGGTCCTGACCAGCGCCGAGCGCGCCGCGGACCTGCCTTCGGCAAGCCGCGCAGTCTATCTGCTGGGTTCGGGCGAATCGGCCGAATCGCGGCTGGTTTCGCAAATGGAAGACGTAAGTTCGTTCCAGTCTTTCCGCCGGTCGGCCAAGGAAGCTTTCGAAACCAGCGGAATCAGCCATGGCGACGTGGATCACCTGATGTGCTATGACGCATTTGCGCACCTGCCGCTATACATGCTCGAAGACTTGGGATTCGTGGGCAAGGGCGAGTCCGGCGCGTTCATTGCCGATGGCAATACGCTGCCGTCCGGCCAATTGCCCATGAATACCAATGGAGGAGGCCTCTGCTACACTCACACGGGCATGTACGGCATGTTCGCCATTCAAGAAGCAGTACGGCAACTGCGGGGCTGCGCCGACGCCCAAGTTGAAAATGCGCAGCTCAGCTTCGTGCAAGGCGTGGGGCTGTTTTTTGCGGCATCGACCAGCCTGGTACTGTCTGCCAGCCGTCACTGATTTCTGCTCGCGGAGGTATGTCTGGCATCCACGCCGTGAGTCCCCACGAAGGAGCATGCGCTTTGGCGGCATGCTCCGTTTTGCTTTATGGGGAGCCGTGCTCGCCATCCGCTCCGCATCCGAGGACAGCATCCTGAATTCGCCTACACCCATCCGCGGCCGCCCCGTAGATCCGACACTCGAACCCCGGGTCTTTGCCGCTACGCGTGTTCTATATAAAGAGCTGGGCTGGGCCGGGCTGACCATCGATGGCGTTGCACGCGCGGCGAAGGTCGGCAAGGCCGCCATATACAAGCGCTGGCCGAGCAAGGAAGCCTTGATCGCGGACACCTTGAAAGACCTATCCCCCCCGCTTCCGGATTTCGGCAATACCGGATCCCTGCGTGGCGACCTGGTCGCCCTGGCGGTCGGAATCTTGCGGTTCTACGCCCAGGGTTACGGACTCATCGTCACCCGCTTGCGCATCGAGGCAAAGCTCTTTCCTGAAGTGTTGGGAAAATCGCTGGCAGACTGGGAACGGAGCAGCCGCGACCACGGGCGGAAGATGATCCTGCAAGCGATGGAACGGCGGGAAATTCCCAAAGACGTGTCTCCGGCCCTGATACTCGACCTGGTCGCCGGCGCGCTGCTGAACCATTTCCTGTACACCCCGAACGACAAAATGGAATTGCTGCAGAAAAACTGCGCAAGCTACGCCGAAACGGTCGTCGACTTCGTTCTGCGCGGCGTGGACTACCGGCATCCCGCGCCCGACGGCAAGGCGCAGGGCGCCCCGGCCCGGCGGCCCCGAGCTTCATAGCGCGATATTTCCTGTATTGTTTCGGTGCTCGGCAAAATGCTTCACTCATTAATGAGATAAGTCCATGGCCCACCCAGAAACGATCCCAGCCGCCCCGTCCTCGTTCCCGGCGACTGAGCTGACGAACGCTTTCGTCGCCTTCCTGTTTTCCGCCTCGGCGCCGGTAGCCATCATCCTGAGCGCCGGCGTGAAAGGGGGTCTCAGCCAGGCCACCCTCGCCTCCTGGATCTTCGCGGCCTTTGTGCTCAACGGCATCCTAACCATCGTGATGTCGGCCATTTACCGGCAACCATTGGCCTTTCTCTGGACCATCCCGGGCGCGGTGCTGGTCGCAAGCGCCCTGCAGCATCTGCCCTTCGCCGAGGTCATCGGCGCCTACCTGCTGACCGCCGCGCTGATGCTGGTGCTGGGGCTGACGGGCTGGGTCGGCGCCATCATGGACCGCATCCCCATGCCCATCGTCATGGGCATGGTCGCGGGCGTCTTTCTCAGCTTCGCGCTGGACTGGATCCGATCGTTCGCCTCCGATCCCTGGCTGGCAGGCGCCATGACCGCGACCTTCTTCGCGGTCTCGTTGTTTCCCGCGGTGCAAAAGCGGCTCTCCCCCATCATCGGCGCGCTCATCGCCGGCGTGTGCACGCTGGCGTTCACCGGCAGGACGCCCGCGCTGGAACATGTGACGTTGGCGACCTCGTTGGCAAGCCCGCAGTTCTACGCGCCGGTGTTCTCGTGGGCCGCCGCGTTCGAGCTGGTGCTGCCGCTTGCCGTGACCGTGATCGCCGTGCAGAACGCGCAAGGCATTGCCGTGCTGCGCAACTCGCTGCACCGCCCGCCGGTCAACGCCATCACCAATGCCTGCGGCGTGTTCTCGGCGCTGACCGCCTGCCTGGGCTGCGTCTCCACCTGTCTGGCCGGGCCGTCGAACGCCATCATTGCCTCTGGCGCCAACGCGTCACGGCATTGGCTGGCCGCGATCTTCCTCGGGGTCATGGTGATCGTGTTCGGCCTGTTCTCTCCCCTGGTCACGCAGGCGCTGCTGGCCACGCCCGCGGCCTTTGTCGCCACGCTGGCAGGCCTGGCGCTTCTACGCATCCTGCAAGGCGCATTCCACACCGCGTTCCGCCAGCACTTCACGCTGGGCGCCCTGGTTGCCTTCCTGGTGACGCTGGGCGGCCTGCCGCTGCTGGGCATCGGCGCGCCGTTCTGGGGCGTGGTGTTCGGCGTGGCGACCAGCTTCGTCCTGGAGCGCGGCGACTTTGCGAAGCAGCCCGCGGCTTGAGATTGCTTGCGCAACACCGCTCCCCTCAATCGATTCGGTTCTTCATCAGGACGATGGCTTCTCCAACCAGCTTTTCCTTGAAGAAACGCTGGTTCTTCGCGATATTGCCGTCCGCCGTCAGCTGATACCCGGTAACGAAGACCGACTGGCTGACGTTGCCGCCTATGGCCAACGCAACTTCGGTGCCTACCGCCACAATGATGTCGGAATGGCTGGGAGCTTCCGGATTCTTTGAGGCTGCGAGATATTGATCGAACGTGTAGGGCTTGTCCCGCCAACTGCCGATGATGTCGCCGACCTGCGGCTTTTCTTCCGCTATGCGTACGCCCCAAAACGGCGCGGACTTGTCCTGGCTCGCCCGCTTCTTGATGGCATCCCACATGTACGCCGCATGACCGATGGAACGCTTGAACGCCTTGAATTCCGGGATGACCTTGGCCGCATTGCTCACCATGAGAGAAATAGCGACGGCGGACCAGGGATAGCCGGTGTCCTTTCCGCTCAGATTCTTGCCCAGCGCCTTCCACATCTCGTGGATGTAGCTGCTATAGGGTTCGACGGTCTCCTTTCCCCGCCCTTTGTCGAATCGTAGCCACTGTTCCACCGCCGCTGCCACGAGCGTCTCGCGAGCCCGGGTATCGGGTGGCCGCAGGGTTGGCTGCCTGGCTGTGGGGGCCCACTTGAATTTCGAATCCGCCAGGCCATCGACTGCATAGCCTTCGACGGTCAAGCCGCCCATTTGCGTCCGAACATGGTGCCAGCCCGCGGGTGCATCCCCTAGATCGTCAACCTCCTGGCCCAACGTCAGGCTACCGACAGGCGTGTTGTTCTCGGTGCTGGGAATGGACCGCAGGTTGACTGCCTCGACATTGACGAAACGCTTCATGAAACGCTCCCGGAGCTCCTCGGACATGGGCAGCCGCGCACGCCAGGCCGAGCAGATGTTGTCTGTCTATCCAAATGCCAAAAGAGACGCAGGTTCCAGAATGCCGCGTGGACCGACGGTACGCGAAAACGTCCCGACTAGCCCTCCTCCGGTCGCATGAGAGGCGCAGCCGCGGATACCATCCGCACCAAATATGGGAATGCCGGAATTCCGACAATCTCCCCCAATGCCATAAGCACATCACTTAGTTGGAAATTGCGAATCGGTCGTTTGGCCAGGCGGCCAACTCCCGTAATGTGACCTGTCCGCGCCGGCCTTGCCGAATCCGCAAGGCGCCGCGTCCGTTTCACTCTCGGAGACCCGCATGAACGACCGGCTGCACCGTACCCAGGCTTCCCGATCCGCCGCGATCAAGGCGAAGCTGGACTATCCCGTGATCGATACCGACGTACACGTCAACGACTACGCGCCCGTGCTGGAGGACTACATCCAGCACTATGGCGGTTCCAAGCTGGTGGACGTGCTGCGCAAGACGCAGGGCTCGCGCTTCGCCACCAAGTCCCAGGGCAAGGACTGGTACCAGCAGACCCCGGAGGAACGGCAGCGCAACCGCACGTTGCGCTCGCCCTGGTGGGCGCGCGTCACGCGCAACACCCTGGACCTGGCGACCGTCACGCTGCCGGAGCTGTTGTACGAGCGCCTGGAAGAACAAGGCTCGGACTACTCCATCCTGTTTCCCAACGACGTGCTGGCGCCGCTGGGCGCGGGCGACGAGTATCGCCAGCCCCTGCACCGCGCCATCAACCACTTCCATGCGGACCAGTACCGCAAGTACAGCGACCGCCTGACGCCCGTGGCAGGCATTCCGCTGAACACGCCGCAGGAAGCCATCGAGGAACTCGAATTCGCGGTCAAGACGCTGGGGCTGAAGGTGGCCAACATCCCGGGCGGCGTGCGCCGGCCGATCAAGGCCATCGCCGACAAGTACCCGCCCGCCGAATTCCCGGAGATCGCGCGGCATGCGTCCTATGTGGATTTCTTCGGTCTGGACAGCGAGTACGACTACGACCCGTTCTGGGCCAAGGCGGTGGAGCTGGGCGTGCCGCTGGCCACCCACTACGGCAGCCAGGGCTGGACCGGGCGCCACTCCATCAGCAATTACATGTTCAACCATATCGGCCACTTCGCCGACGGTTCCCAGGCCTTTGCCAAGGCGCTCTTCTTCGGCGGCGTGACGCGGCGTTTTCCGAACCTGCGCGTGGCCTTGCTGGAAGGCGGCGCCGACTGGGGCGCGCACGTGTACGCGCACCTGGTGGACCGCTGGGAAAAGCGCAACCGCGACGCCGTGCAGCAATACAACCCGGCCAACGCGGACGTGGAGCTGCTGGCGGACCTGTTCGAACGCTACGGCGCGGACCTGCTCAATGGGCGCGAGCTCAACAAGGACACCCTGTTGCGAGACAGCCTGGGCCTGTCGGCGCTGCACCACAGCCGCGACCCCCAGGGCGATGAGCTCGACGACTTCGCCGCGGCCGGCATCGAAAACGTAGAGGACATCCGCAAGCGCTGGGTCGACAGCTTCTACTTCGGCTCGGAGGCCGACGACCGGACCATAGGGGCGGCCTTCAACGACCGCGCCAATCCGCTGAACACCAAGCTCAACGCGATCTGGTCCTCCGACGTCGGCCATTGGGACGTGCCGGACCTGACCGAGCCGCTGGCCGAAAGCTGGGACCTGGTGGAAGACGGCGTGATCTCCGCGGCGGATTTCAAGGCCCTGGTGTTCGACAACCCATACCGCTTCTACACCCAGGCGCATCCCGACTTCTTCAAGGGCACGCGCATCGAACAGAAGCTGCAGGCGCGCGCCGAAAAGCGCGCGGCCTGACCTTATCGCGTACCTGCAATCCCGCCCGCCGGCACATGCCGGCGGGCGCCTAGTCCTGCCCGCGGCCGGCGCCTGCCAGCCCGGACCTGTCTTTCATCATCGATATACGGAACGACCATGCGCACCCTGCTCTCTCCCCGCAGCCTGATTTCACGCCTGATGCTGGGCGCAGCCTTGTGCGCCGTCAGCCTCGCCTCCCTGGCCGCGCCCGACGTGGTCCGCATCGGCGTGGCGACCGCCGGCGGCGGCGACCCCATCACCTGGGGCGGCTCGCCGGGCGGCGTGGCGCGCGCCAACAACTGGCTGGAGGAAGCCTTCAAGGGCACCGGCACCGAAGTACAGTGGTTGTTCTTCAAGGGCGCAGGCCCCGCGGTCAACGAAGCGCTCTCGAACAAGCAGATCGATTTCGCCTACCAGGGCGATCTGCCGTCGGTGGTGGGCCGCTCCAACGGGTTGAAGACCCGCATCCTGTTGGGCAGCGGCGTGCGCAACAACCTGTACGTCTCCACGCCCAAGGACTCCCCGCTGCAATCGCTGGACGACCTGAAGGACCGCAAGGTGTCGATCTTCCGCGGCACCAACGGCCATCTGGTCGCCATCAACGTGCTGGCCTCGCGCCAGCTGACCGAACGCGACATCAAGGGCGTGAACCTCGACACCGGCAGCGCGCAAGCAGCGCTGGTCTCCAACGGCGTGGATGCGGCCTTCGGCGGCTATGAATACTTCAAGCTGCGCGACCAAGGCCTGGCGCGCATCATCTATTCGACCAAGGGCCAGGATCCCTCGTTCACGCGCCAGGCGTCGCTGCTGGTGCGCGAGGATTTCGAAAAGGAGAATCCCGAAGCCGTGCAGCGCGTGGTCGACGTGTTCGTGCGTGCGGCGCAATGGTCCTCGGACGAGCAGAACCGCGATGCGCTCTTCAATATCTGGGCGCGCAGCGGCACGCCTTACGCGTCCTGGCAGGCAGAGTTCGACGGCGAAGTGCTGGCCGTGCGCAATTCGCCGCTGCTGGACGAGTTCCTCGCCGCGCGCTACCAGGCCGTGGCGGACGACGCGCTGAAATTGAAGCTGATCCGCCGTCCCGTGAGCGTGGACGGCTGGTTCGAGCCGCGCTACCTCGACGCCGCCTTGCAGAAGGCCAATCTTGCCGCCCGCTGGACCGCGTTCAATGCGCAAGGCCAGCCGGCCGCGGGCGAGCGCCAGGCCAGCGCCGCCGTACGATAAGGAGCCGCCATGTCGGGAAACACGCTGAACGCCCCATTTGCGTCCGCGCGGCGCGGCGCGCGCCCGGCGCCTGCCGCCCTGCTGCGCAACGCCGGCGGCCGCCTGCTGCCCTGGCTGCTGCCGCTGGCCCTGCTCGCGCTTTGGCAGCTGGGCGCATCGCAGGGCTGGATCTCGCCGCAGGTGCTGCCCTCGCCCGGCTTCGTCTGGCTGACCTTGCAGGATCTCTACAGCAGCGGCGACCTCTGGCTGAACGTGCAAGCCAGCATGCAGCGCGTGCTGGTGGGCTTCGCGGCCGGCAGCGCGCTGGGCCTGGCGCTGGGCGCCGCGATGGGATTGTGGCGTCCGCTGGAAGCCTACATCCTGCCCACCTTCAATGCGCTGGTGCAGATCCCGGTCCTGGCCTGGCTGCCCTTCGTCCTGCTGCTGGTGGGCATAGGCGAACCACTGAAGTACATCCTGATCGCCAAGGCCGCGCTGGTGCCGGTGACGCTGAACACCTTGCAGGGATTCCGGCAGACCCCGACCAGCCTGCTGGAAGTGGCCCGCGTCTATGGCTACACGCGCCGCCAGCAGGTGCTGGAAGTCGTGTTGCCCCACGCCCTGCCGACGCTCTTCACCGGCTTGCGGCTGGGCTTCACCAAGGCCTGGCTGTCGCTGGTGGTGGTGGAGCTGGTCGCGTCCAGCGAAGGACTCGGCTACCTCATCGTCTACGGCCGTCAACTGTTCCAGCTGGATCTGGTGATGGCGGCGGTGATAGTGGTGGGCGCCATCGGCTACGCCATCGACAAGCTGCTGGACCTGGCCGAAACCCGCGCGGGCGGCGGCCAGGCCGCTACGCGCCTGGGCGCGGCGGCCACCGGAGCCCGAACATGACCGCGGCGTTCATCTCCACGCTTCCCGTGGTCCGACGCGGCAGCGCCTGGTTGCGCGCGCGCTGGCGCGGCCTGGTGCTGCCCGCCGCCGCCATCCTGGCCTGGTGGGCGCTGGCGCGGCTGGACTGGGTATCCACTCCGCTGCTGGTGTCGCCGGGCAAGGTGCTGGAGACGGCGGCCAGCCAGATATCCTCGGGACGGCTGTGGCGCGCGCTGAGCGCGAGCCTGGCGCGCGAATTCACCGGATTCGCAATCGGCACCGCGCTCGGCCTGATACTGGGCGCGCTGCTGGGACTGCTGCCGTTGTTCAACCGCATCGTCGGTCCCAGCTTCAACACTTTCAAGCAGATCTCGCTGTTTGCCTGGATCCCCCTGATCTCGGTCTGGTTCGGCCTGGGCGACGTGGCCAAGGTAACGTTCCTGTCGCTGGCCGCCCTGGTGCCCGTGGTCGTCAATACCTGCGATGGCATACGCAGCACCCCCACGGCGCTGCTGGAAGTGGCCCGCGTGTACGGCTATTCCCGCTGGCAGACGCTGCTGCACGTGGTCCTGCCAGCGGCCGCGCCTTCGATATTCACCGGCGTGTACCTGGCGCTGATCTACTCCTGGCTGGCGACGATAGGCGCGGAGTACCTGCTGGTGGCCGGCCACGGCATCGGCAACACCTTGATCGAAGGCAGCGAACACTTCCAGATGGACCTGGTGATCTTCGGCATGTTCGTGATCGGCCTGGTGGGCTGGTTCATGAATGCCTTGGCCCGCGCGCTGGAGCGCAGGCTGGCGCGGCACCGCTACGGCGCCGCCTGATGGAGTAGGAAAGGAATGACGAGCATCTTCGGCAAGGAATTGAACATCCGCGGCGTGGGCAAGCGCTATGCCGGCCCGGGCGACGGCGCAGAGGCGCTGCAAGTCCTGCAGGACATCAACCTGGACGTGCCCGCCGGGCATTTCGTCAGCATCGTGGGCGCCAGCGGCTGCGGCAAGTCCACGCTGCTGCGCCTGATCCTGGGGCTGGATGGCGACTACGCCGGCCAGATCCTGCTGGACGGCAACCCAGTGCGCGGCGCGGGCCTGGACCGCGGCATCGTATTCCAGGACCACCGGCTGTTTCCGTGGCTGAACGTGGAACGCAACATCGCGGCGGCGCTGCGCAACGCACCGCTGTCGAAGGCAGAAAAGCGCGAGCTGGTGGCCGAGCACATTGCGCTGGTCGGCCTGCAGGGGTTCGAGAAATCCTACCCGCACCAGATCTCGGGCGGCATGGCGCAGCGCGTGGCGATCGCGCGCGGCCTGGTCAACCGCCCGCGCGTGCTGCTGCTGGACGAGCCGCTGGGCGCGCTGGACGCGTTGACGCGGTCGCGGCTGCAGAACGAGTTGCAGCGCATCTGGCAGCAGGAGCAGATCACCATGGTGCTGGTCACGCACGACGTGGAGGAAGCCGTGTTCCTGGGCGACCGCGTGGTGGTGATGCAGCCGCGCCCGGGACGCATCCGCCGCATCGTCGACGTGGATCTGCCGCATCCGCGCAACCGCAGCGATCCGCGCTTCATCCGATTGCGCGACGATGTGCTGAGCGATTTTCTCGATCCAGATGGGCGCGTGGCCCGCCATGAAGAACAGCCGCCTGACGGCCTGGCGGCCACGATGGGCGCACTGCCCGCGTTGGGGCGCTTGCGCATGGCTTGGTAGTTTCCTTGCGCACAAAGCCAAGCCGGCGGCACGCGCCGCCGGCTTGGTTGGTTCAGGCCTCAGCCGCTCAATCGATCGACGCGCCCGCCACCTTCACGACCTTCCCCAGCCGCGCGTACTCTTCCGCACCGAACTCCGCCAGCGCCTGGCGCGACGTGGGCGAAGGAATCGCACCACGCGACTCCAGCATCTTGCGCACTTCGGGCTGCTGCAGCGCGCGGTTGACCGCCGCGTTCAGCTTGTCCAGCACTGCCGCCGGCGTGCCCTTGGGCGCGTACAGGCCGTCCCAGGCGAAGAACTCATAGCCCTTGACGCCCGCTTCGCTGATCGTGGGAATGTCCGGATTGGAAGCCACGCGGTCCGGCGTCGTCACGCCCAGCGCCCGCAGCTTGCCCGCCGCAATCTGCCCCGACACGTTGGGCATGACGTCGATCATGAACGAAATGCGGCCGCCCAGCAGATCGGTCATGGCCGCGCCGCCGCCCTTGTAGGGAATGTGCATGACCTTGGTGCCGGCCATCTGGTTCAGCAACTCACAGGCCAGATGCGAGGACGTGCCGTTGCCGGCGGAACCGCAGGTCAGCTCACCCGGATTGGCCCGGGCGTAGGCCAGCAGCTGCGCCAGGGTCTTGAAGCGCTCGTCGGTGGCATTGACCACCAGCGCCGCCGCAATGACCGTGAAACGCGAGATCGGTTCGAAGTCCGACGGCGCATAGCCCGGCGACTTGTACAGCCAGTGATTGGTGGCCTGCGTGCCATTGGTGCCGTAGGACAGCGTATAGCCGTCGGGCTTGGCGCGCGCGGCGATCGAAGTGCCGATATTGCCGCCCGCGCCGGGGCGGTTCTCGACGATGATGGACTGCCCGAGCTCGCGCGACAGCGGCTCGGCGACCAGGCGCGCCAGCGTGTCGCCACCGCCGCCGGCCGCGAACGGCACCACCAGCGTGATCGGATGGGTCGGCCAGTCGGCCTGCTGCGCCTGGGCGCCGGACACGACGGCCGCACAGGCGGCCGCCAACATGCAATGCAAGATTCTTGAGGGTTTCATGGTTTGTCTCCTGGGGTATTTACGGTACGCGCCCATTGCTTTTTGAATGGTCCGGACGCGTGAGGAACAAGAATTCGGAATGTGCGGGATCTCCGTGATGTCAGTCCGTCATTCCGGCGGAAGATGGCGGCGGCTGCTCTTGTCCGCCAGCCGCCAGCCGCCGTCCGTCTCCACCAGCACGTCCTGGCACTCGCGGATGGCGACCAGGCGCGGCGCGCCGCCCTGCTCGTGCGGCACGCTTTCGTAGGCGGTCAGGAAGTAGCCGACGGTGGCGCGCGCGCCAGCCAGCTCGACCAGTCGCAGATTGGTAATGACGTGGCAGGTGCTGCGCTCGGGCGCGCGGGCATTCAGGGCTTGCAGGATTTCCTGGCGGCCGGCAAGCCGGCGTCCCTGCCGTTGCCAGACGCCGTCCTCGGCCATGAGCGCGGCTGCGGCCTCGTGCCGCCGCGTGTCCAGGGCATGGAAGAATTCCAGCACCACGGATTCGCAGGCCGTCTTGGCCAGCATGGGCAAAATCGGGTTTTCCATTGCGATCCTCATCCGATCTGGGCGCTGGCCAGCGGCACGTCGGGCCGCCCGAGCAACGCCGGGTCCAGGGTCGCGCGCTGCGCGATCCATTTGCGCAGCTGGCGGAAATCGCGGGCTGCATCCACCGATACGCCGGCCACGGCGCGGCCACTGGCGTCCAGCGCCACCGACAGCAAGGCGCGCTCCCCAGCCTGCGGCCGCAGCACTTCGCTGCAGGCCAGGCCCGGGAATCCGACGATCTGCACCATGGCGTCGTATTGTTCCGACCAGACGGCGCCGGTCGGCACATAAGGTTCTCCCAGGCCCAGGGCCGACAGCGCGGCGGCCGTGCCTTGGTCCTGCGCGTTCTGCCACGACTCCATGCGCGCATGGCCGTCCTCGGCCGTCAGCACCGCGACGTCGCCCGCCGCATAGACGTCCGCCGCCGAGGTCCTGCAGTACGCGTCGACCAACACGCCACGCTCGCAGGCCAGGCCGGCTTCACGCGCCAGTTCGTCATTGGCCCGCAGGCCCACGCCCAGCACGATGGCGTCCGCGTCCAGACGCGTGCCGTCGGCCAGTTCCGCCACCGGGCGGCCGTCCGTCTGCGCCAGCACCGCGCGCAGGCAAGTGTCCAGGCGCAGGTCCACGCCATGGGTGGCATGCAGCGCGGCCAGGTGCGCCGACACCGCAGGCTGCACGCTGCGGGCGCACAGTCGCGGTCCCTGCTCCAGCACGGTCACGGCGCTGCCGGACTGGCGCGCCGTCGCCGCTACCTCCAGCCCGATCCAGCCGCCCCCGACCACCACCAGGCGGCGGCCCGGGCCGAGGCTGGCGCGCAGGCGCAGCGCGTCGCCGCGGGTGCGCAGCACGTGCACGCCGGGGCCATCCACGCCGGGCAGCGCAGGCACGACCGGCCTGCCGCCCATGCACAGGATCAGCTTGTCATAGGCGATGCTGCCGCCGTCCGAGGTATCCACCTGCCTGTCGGCCACGCGCAGCCGCGCCGCCGCCACGCCCGGCCGAAACTCGATGCGCAACGCCGCCAGCCGCTCGGCCGAAAACAGCTCGGTGCTTTCGGGCACGGCCTGGCCGCCCAGCACCGCCTTGCTCAAGGGCGGGCGTTCATAAGGCGCGTGGGGCTCATCGCCCAGCAGCACGATGCGGCCTTCGTAGCCGCGTTCGCGCAAGGTCGCCGCGGCCCATCCGCCCGCCTGGCCGGCGCCGACCACCACGATGGCGCCCGAGTTCATGCGCCTTCCGCCTTCAGGTAGACGGTGCCCGACTCCACCCGCACCTCGTAGCGGCGCAGGTCCGTGGTGACCGGCGGGCATTGCGGCTTGCCGGTGCGGATGTCGAAGACGCCCTGGTGCAGCGGACACTCGATGGTGCCGTCTTCCAGATAGCCGTCGGCCAGGCTGGCGTTGCCATGCGGACAGCGGTCCTGCGTGGCGCAGATGTCGCCTTGCAGGTTGTAGAGGCAGACGCCTTCGCCTTCATGCACCACGCGCAGGGTGCCGGTGTCGGGCGAAATGTCCGACACCATCGCCACAGGTTTCCAGGTATCCATGCTCACAGCCCCATCGCCTTGCGGTAGTAGTCGTAGAAGGAGCGGATCAGCACCTCGGTCACCATGTAGTCGGCGGGCTCGGTGTCGCGGCCGCCCATCTCGATGATGCCGCGCTCTTCCGGATAGCCGGTGACGCCGATCTGCACCTGGTTCAGCATTTCGCTGTCGTCCATCGACACGAAGCCGGCCGGACCCAGCAGGTTGGCGTGCTTCAGGCGCAGGCGGGTCATTTCCTCGTCGTCGTCCTCGTAGCCGTAGTAGGTGAACACCAGTTCGTGCTCGGTCGGGCTGCGCGGGATGACGTGGCGGGTCTTGAGCGAGTTGGCCTGGATGCCGAACTGCGCGGCCGGGAACACCCACGCGCCACCGACGCGGCCGCGGTTGAACTCGGCGCGCGGCGTCACGGTTTCCAGGTCCAGCAGCTCCAGGTCGTCACGGAAACGGCTCATTTCCGTGGTGGCCTCGGTCTTCTTCTTGCCCTCGTTGTGCGACACCATCACGCTGTGCGCGCCGCCGCCCGTGGGGATGCACTCGGACTTGGAGTCCGCGCGCCACAGGCCGAAGGTGATGTAGAAGGTGTGCAGCAGCGTGGCGTGGTACGGATCCTTCAGGTTTTCCAGGTACATCTTCCAGTTGCTGGGGATCAGCTGGCGGCTGTAACCCAGCAGCTTGAGCGGCTTGCCCGGCAGCATGTGGTCGATTTCCGCCAGCACTTCAGGACCGCAGTAGTCCTCGAAGCTGGGCGCGTCCTCGGCGAAGGTGGCCCAGATCGAGCCGCCGCGGTTCACGCTGCGCAGCTTGCGGATGCCGTTCTGCTTGGGATCGAAGTCGCGCGGCATGCCACCCTTGCCCATGGCGCCGCGGCGAAACGGCACGCCTTGCAGATTGCCGTTCAGGTCATAGTTCCACTGGTGGTAGGGGCAGGTGAAGTCCTCCACCTTGCCGGTGTTGTGCCAGCAGATCTGCGCGCCGCGGTGCGCGCAGCGGTTCTCCAGAACGTTGATCTCGCCTTCCGCGTTGCGGACCATGACCACGGGGCGGTCGCCGATCCAGTTGCGCTTGTAGCAGCCAACTTCAGGCACTTCGCATTCCAGGCCCACGTAGTTCCAGGTCTTGCCGCCGAAGAACACGTCCATCTCCTTCTTGAAGATGGCGGGATCGGTGTAGACCCAGTTGGGGATGCGCGTATAGCCTTCCTTGGGCCAACGGCGCTCGATGTGGATGGGAGCCGCCGCCGGAGCCTCTGGCGCGGTCGAGTGGGTACAGGTCATGATGGGTATCCTCGGGGCGGATTCAGATGGGAACGATGAGCGAGGTGCGCACACGGTAGTTGTCGTACACGCAGTCGCGGCGGCTGAACGCCAGGCCCTCGGGCGTCACGCGCACCACGTCCAGATAGCGGCCCACCATGTTCAGGGTGGGTTCGCGGTCGGACAGCGACTCCATCACCGCAAAGTTGGCCTGCGCCACGATGTGGTCGCCCTGCACTTCCAGCACGCGCACGCCGCTGATGAAGTGGCGCAGCGAACGCGGCTCGAACATGGTGGTTTCGCGCAAGGCCGTGACGCGGTCGCGCACCATGTTCTTGTTCATGCAATAGATCAGGCCCAGGGGCAGGCCGGCGTCATGGTTCTCGCGCGACAGCACCCGGTAATGGCAGTCCTCGGTGAAGAAGGCGGGCCAGTCCTCCAGCCGGTCTTCGTCCAGGCAGTAGGCGTAATCGTCATAGAAGTCCCGCAGGCGCGCGCGCAGCGACGGGGTATCGGAAAGCTCGGTCATGGTCATTGCGGATCCAGGTATCGGTTCTAGGAAATCGCGTCCTATCGGGCCGCGGCCAGTTGCGCGCGGTTGCTCTCGAAGCCGCTCTGGCTGCCCAGCGCCAGGATGGGTTCCTGCATGCGCTCCTGCCAGATCAGCGACTCCATGGCAATCTGCAGCGGATGGTCCTGCACCGTCAGCGCGGAGGTGGTTTCCGTGCCCGAGTGATGCGAATGCATGGCCCAGCCTGGCGCCGACAGGATCAGGTCGCCCGCCTTCCAGTCCAGCCGCGTGCCATTGACCTTGCTGTAGCCGTTGCCGCGCAGGTAATAGTTGATGGCCGACGAGCTGTGGCGGTGCGGCACGTGGTGGTTGTCGGGCGGCGACGAGGAAATGGTGGCGAAGAAGCTGTGCGTGGTGCCGATGCGGCGTTCGGTCGCCGGGTTGTACAGCACGAACAGGCGGCGGCCGTTGTAGCCGCGCGCCATGTCCTCGACGCTGGGCAGCTGGCGCGACACCGCCGACCAGGGCCAGTGCAAGGCCTTGGATTCCAGCACGTCGATGTCGATCAGCCACTCGTAGCCCAGCAGCCAGGCGCCCTCGGGCGTGATCTGCTCGCGCAGCGCCAGGTCGCGCGAACGGGCCGCGTCGGGCGCGCGCGGCGGCACCGGCTTGGTATTGGCGTCGGCCGGCGGCACGCTGCCCTCGAACTCCTCGACGTAGTGGATCTCCAGCTTTTCCAAAAGCGGCGCGTTGGAGTACGACAGGCGCACCCACGGCGTCTTGCCTTCGTTACGGTAGGAATGCACCTGCATGGCGGGGGTGTTCCAGACGTCCCAGTGCCCCACGCGGATGTCGCGCCCGGCCACCGTGGCCACGCCCTCGCCGCTGATACAGATCTCCAGCATGTTGGAGTTCTTGCGCAGATTGAAGGTGCTTTCACCCGGATTGACCACGTTGATGGTGACGTCCGTTCCCGGGGCCAGGCCCAGGCCCGGCGCCGTGGCTTCCGGGTGCACGATGAGGGAGGCGCGGCGGCCGTTGTCCGGCCGGGGCGCGTCGGTCAGGCGCGCGATCTCAAGATCGATGTCCTCTTTGGGGATGACGATGGACTGCCATTTGTTTTGTTCCCGCGGACTGGCGCCGCTGATATCGACGAACATGTATGTCTCCTCTTGCCGCCGGCGCCCCGCGCCGGCTGTGCGGTTATGCGAATTCGGTTCAGGGCTGCGCCAGCAGCAGGTTCTCGCGGGTCTGGGGCGGCAGCGCCACGCCCAGGCCATGGTCGCGGGCATGCTCGTACACCACGCGCGCCATCGCCAGGTCGGACAGGCCCATGCCCATGCCCTTGAAGATCGTCAACCGTGCGCCTTGCGGACGGCCCTCTCCCGCGGCGAGCAGGTCGCTCAGCACGGTCACGCCCTGCCATGGCGCAACGTCTGCGCCAAAGCGCTCGCGCAGTTCACGCGAACCGCGGCGGGCGTTTTCCAGGTCGTCCACCACCACGCGGTCGGCGCGTTCGAACACGTCCTGCGCGAACTCGGCCTTGGCCGGCAGGATCGCGCCCACGGCGTTCAGGTGCCTGCAGTCGGCCAGCATGGCCGCGTCCACGAAAGGCTCGACGGCGCGCGTGATCAGGGTGACGATCTCGGCGCCGGCCAGCGCCTGTTCCAGGCTGGCCGCTTCCTCGACCTCGAATCGATACTTGCCTTGCACGCTGGCGACAAAGGCGCGGCGCTTTTCCGGCGTGGGGCTGTAGACGCGCACGCGGCGCAAGTCGCGCACGGCGGCCAGCGCGGCCAATTGGGTGACGGCCTGCGGGCCGGTGCCGATCAGCGCGGCGCAGGCGGCGTCAGCCGGCGCCAGCGCGCGCGTGGCGACCCCGCTGATCGCGGCGGTGCGCAGCATGCCCAGCGCGCGCGCCTCGATCACGGCGCGCAGAAATCCCGACTCGGCGTCGAACAGGCTGAACAGCGAGCCTCCGCCGCTCTTGGTATGGACCCAGGTCTTGAAACCCGCATAGCCGCCCGCGCCGGTCTGCACGGAGCCCAAGGCATGCATCGAGCTGCCGTCGCCCCAGGTCGCCAGCGCCTTGGGCAGGTTGCGGGCCTGCTCGCGCCCTTGCGCGACCAGCATGGCGTGCAGGGCTTCGATCGCCTTGGGAATATCCAGAACCGAGACCACGTCCCGTTCCGTCAGGTACCGCAGCGCATCAGACATGCGCGTCTCCTTGTTCGTCGGCGGCGGGCTCGTCCGCCACCGTGTTGATCAGTGTTCCGAGGCCGGGAATCTCGACTTCCAGCGTGTCGCCGGCGCTCATGAAGCGTGGAGGCTTGCGGCTGGAGCCCACGCCTTCGGGCGTGCCGGTGGCGATCACGTCGCCCGGCGACAGGCGGGTGAAGCTGCTGATGTAGGCGATCAGCTCAGGGATGGGGAAGATCAGGTCGGACACCTGGCCGTGCTGCATGACCTCGCCGTTGAGGCGGGAAATGACTTCCAGGCCAGCCGGGTCGCCGATCTCGTCGGCCGTGACCAGCCAGGGACCCAGCGCGCCGCTGCGCTCGAAGTTCTTGCCCGGCGTCACCTGCGCGTTGTGCTTCTGGAAATCGCGCACGGAGTTCTCGGCCATGCAGGTGTAGCCGGCCACGTGCGCCAGGGCGTCCTTGGCGGCGATATGGCGGCCACCCCGGCCGATCACCACGGCCAGTTCGGCCTCGTAATCGAAACGATCGGAGGCTTGCGGCTTCCACACCGCCTCCCCGTGGCCGACGAAGCTGTCCGCAAAGCGCGCGAACAGCGAGGGGTGCGCGGGCAGTTCGCGCCCGGCCTCGGCCACATGGCGGCCGTAGTTCAGGCCCACACAGAGAATCTTGCGCGGCGCCACGACCGGCGGCAGCAGGCGCAGCCCGGCCAAGGGCATACAGGCCTGGCCAGCCGTCTCCGCGGCGCGCGCGATCTGTTCCACCCCTGCCTCCAGCGCCGCGACCATGTCGGGCCAGACCTGGGTCAGCGCCACGACCTCGGCGCCGCGCACCACGCCCCAGGCGCTGCGGCCTGCCTGAACGAAGCTGACGAGCTTCATGTTGTCTCCTGTGCTTGCGGCGGCTTATGGCATGCATCGACGGATTTCTTTGCATGCATTTATCGCTTCAACCGCACTTGAATCGCTGTTTTTCCGAATTATTGCATGCAATTTTGATAAATCGCAAGGCAAGATCGGTTTTTTTATTGACTATTGCATGCAATTTTGACGGTACACTGAAAGCCCTCACAGACCGGAACCAGCCTCCCCCTCCCTATGGCCGCACAAATCGATAAAGTCATTTCCGAACTCCGGGACATGGTGCTTTCTGGCGTTCTGCAGCCGGGGGAACGCGTGGTCGAGTTGCAGTTTTCGGCGCGCCTGGGCGTATCGCGTACCCCGTTGCGCATTGCGCTGACCGAGCTTGAAAAGGAGGGCCTGCTGGAACGGCTGCCTTCACGCGGCTTCCGGGTACGGGCCTTTACGGTGGACGAAATCGGCGACGCGGTGGACGTGCGCGGCGTGCTCGAAGGCATGGCGGCCCGCCTGCTGGCCGAGCGCGGCGCCTCGCAGGACGTGCTGGACCGCTTGTCGCAGGCGGTGGACGAAGGACGCGCCCTGCTGGCCCCGGCCCGCCGCGATCCCAACACCACCGTGGATGCTCGCGCCTGGGGGCAGATCAACCGGCGCTTTCACGAGATCCTGTGCGAAGCCGCGGGCAACCGCGCGCTCTTGTCGGCGCTGGAACACAACAACAAGACGCCGCTGGCCGGCCCGGCCGCGCTGACCCTGCCATCCACGCCCTCGCTGCTGGAAACGCCGTTCGTGCTGCGCGCGCAGGCGGACCACGAAGACCTGCTGCGCGCCATTACGCGGCGCGAGGCCGTGCGCGCCGAGAACCTGATGCGCGAGCACGCCTATCGCAGCCGCGAAAACAAGCGCGTACTGCTGGAATCGCTGCGCGGCGCCCTGCCCGCGCAGCCCGGGCTGTCGGACGTCAGCGCATAAACAGGATCCACGGCATGCAATCCATTCCCGACCTTTCCGCCCAGGCGCTGATCTCGCGCGACCTGGTGGCCGCCCTGCGCCGCGATGCGCCGCTGGTGCAGTGCCTGACCAATTTCGTATCCATGAACACCGCCGCCAACGTGCTGCTGGCCATGGGCGCTTCGCCCGCCATGGTGCATGCGCAGGAAGAAGCGCCCGAGTTCGCGCGCGTCTGCGGCGCGGTCGTGATCAACATCGGCACCCTGTCCTCGCCCTGGCTGGACAGCATGCTGCTGACCGCCGCGTCGGCCAACGAAGCCGGCATACCCTGGGTGCTCGATCCGGTGGCGCACCACGCCACCGCTTTTCGCCGCGACGCGGTGCGCCGCCTGTTGGACCTGCGGCCCGCCATCATCCGCGGCAATGCCTCGGAGATCATCGCGCTGGCCGGCGGCCAAAGCGCGAGCAAGGGCGTGGACGCGCGCGACGCGGTCTCGCAGGCGGAGCATTCCGCGCATGCCATCGCCGCCAGCCGCGCGACGGTGGTGGCGGTGACCGGCGAAACCGACTACGTCACGGACGGCGCGCGCGCCGTCCGCATAACGGGCGGTTCGCCCCTGATGCCGCGCGTCACCGCCACGGGCTGCGCGCTGACGGCGCTGGTTGGCGCCTGCGCCGCGGTGTCGCGCAACGATCCGTTTTCCGCGGCGGTCGCCGCCCTGTCGTGTTTCGCCATCGCGGGCCAGCGCGCCGGCGAGCTGGCGCAAGGCCCCGGATCGTTTGCGTGGCGCTTCCTGGATGCGCTTGCGGCGTTGGAAACGGGCGACCTCATCGAAGAATCTCCGCTGTGCTAGACGCGGCACGACTGCCCCGCCCCGTGGCGCGACCGTGTCACGGCCGGGTCACACGCTATGCGCAGAATTCCTTTCCTTCAAACCCGGAGGAAAGACGGTGAAGCCGAACCTAGGAAAGCTCTTTGCGCTGTCCGCCAGCGCCGCGTTGCTGGCAAGCCTGGCCGCTTGCGGCGGCGACAATGACGACGACACGCCCGACACCCCGCCGCAGGCCGGCGTGCCCGCAGGCTCCACCCTGGACGTGGCCATCCTGGGCACCACCGACCTGCATGCCAACGTGCTGGGCTACGACTACTACAAGCTGGCCGAGGACAAGAGCTACGGCGTGGACCGCACGGCCACGTTGATCGCCAATGCGCGCAAGCAGAATGCCAACACGCTGCTGTTCGACAACGGCGACACCATCCAGGGCACTGCCTTGTCCGACTACCAGGCGCTGGTCAAGCCGGTGCAATGCAGCGACATGCTGGCGATCTACAAGCAGATGAAACTGCTGGCCTATGACGCGGCCACGCTGGGCAACCATGAGTTCAACTACGGCCTGCCGTTCCTGTCGCAGATCACCGACACGAATTTCGGGCTGGCTGGCATCGGCAAGGGCACGGCGCAGACCAACCCCGCCGGGGCCAAGGACTGCGCGGCGCCGGGCTTTCCCTTCGTGTCCGCCAACGTGGTGTCGGCCGCCAGCAAGCAGCCCATCTTCAAGCCCTGGGTCCTGCTGAACAAGACCTTCAAGGCCACCGATCCCAACGGCAAGCAGATCGAGGTCGCGCTGAAGGTCGGCGTGATCGGCTTTGCGCCCCCGCCCATCCTGCAATGGGACAAAGCCAATCTGGAAGGCCACGTGGAAGTCGCGGGCTGGAAGGAATCGGCGCAACGCTATGTACCCGAAATGCGCGCGGCGGGCGCCGATCTGGTGGTGGCGCTGGCGCACGGCGGCATCGACATGCTCAGCGCCTACAGCCCGGCCATGGAAAACGGCGCGGGCTACCTGAGCCAGGTGCCTGGCATCGACGCGCTGATTACCGGTCACCAACACCTGCTGTTCCCCGACACCAATGCCAAGTCGCAATTCGCGGGGCAGCCCGGGATAGATCTGGAGAAAGGCCTGATCAACGGCGTACCGGCGGTACAGGCCGGCCAGTGGGGCAACAACCTCGGCCAGATCACGCTCAAGCTTGCCTATGACAAAGGCTGGCAGGTGCAGAAGGACGCCACGCGCGTGCAGCGCATCTCCACGCGCCTGACCGCGCAGAACGGCGCCACGCCCGCGACCTACGTCGAACCCGACGCCGCCGCGCAGCAGCTGGTGCAGGCTGAACACGCCGCCACCATCGCCTATGTCAAAACGCCCATCGGCCAGAGCCGCTTCGACATGGCGACCTATTACGCGCTGGCGGGCGACGTGTCGGCGCTGCAAATCGTCAACATGGCGCAGATCGACTATCTGACGGACTACATCGCCAAGAACAAACCCTCGTATGCCGCCCTGCCCATCCTGTCGGCGGCCGCGCCCTTCAAGGGCGGACGCAACGGTCCGGGCGACTTCACCTACGTGAAGCAGGGCAACATCGCCATCAACAACGCCGCCGATCTTTACCTGTACCCCAACACCTTGCAAGTGGTGCGGGTCAGCGGCGACATCGTGCGCCAATGGCTGGAGAAGACCGCCGAGCAGTTCAAGCAGATCGACCCGGGCCAGGTCGCGCCGCAGGATCTGGTCGACACGGGTTTTCCGACCTTCAACTTCGACGTGCTGTATGCCGCGGGCAATGCCCTGCGGTACGAAATCGACGTCACCCGGCCCAAGGGTACACGCATCACGCAGCTGACTTACCAGGACGCGCCGCTCGATCCCGCTGCGCAATTCCTGGTGGTCACGAACAACTACCGCGCCAGCGGCGGCGGCGACTTCCCCGGCCTGGCCGGCGGCAAGGGCGACATCGTGCTGCAAGCCCCGGACGCCAGCCGCGACGTGCTGATCAGCTACATCCGCAAGCACCCGGACCTGGATCTGGCCACCTATGGCCTGGACCGCAGCTGGCGCTTCGCGCGAGTGGGCGTCCTGGCCGGCCCGGTGGTGTTTTCGTCGGTGCCAGGCACCCTGGCCATGGCCGCCGCGCATGGCGTGGACAACGTCACGGTGCATGACGCCACGCCTGACCCGGTGACCCAGCTGTCGCGCTACGCGGTGGATCTCAGCCGCTAAGGCTGGCGGTAGTACACGCAGATGCGCCGGCCGTCGATCTCGTGCACCTCGATCGGCAACTCGTACAGTTCGCTCAGGACCTCCGGCCGGACCAGTTCGGCCGGAGTCCCCTGATGCGCGATGCGCCCTGCCCGCATCGCCACGATGCGGTCCGCATAGGTGGACGCGAAATTGATGTCGTGCAGCACCAGCACCACCGTCTTGCCCAGCTCGTCCGCCGCGCGCCGCAGCGTGCCCATCATGGCGACGGCATGCTTCATGTCCAGGCTGTTCAGCGGTTCGTCCAGCAGGACGTAGCGCGTGTCCTGGCACAGCACCATCGCCACGAACGCGCGCTGGCGCTGCCCGCCCGACATCTCGTCCAGGTAGCGGTCGGCCAGCGGCTCCAGGTTCAGGTAGGCGATGGCGCGGTCGATGTGGTCCTTGTCTTCCAGCGTCAGGCGGCCGCCCGTGTGCGGATAACGGCCGAACGCGACCAGATCCCTGGCCGTCAACCGCAGCGGCAGGTGATTGTCCTGCCGCAGGATGGCCAGGCGGCGCGCCAGTTCGCGGCTGTCGGCCCGGGTCACGTCCAGCCCCTCGACCAGCACCCGGCCAGCGGACATGGGAAGCAGACGGCTGACCATGGACAGCAGCGTGGACTTGCCTGCGCCATTGGGGCCGATGATCGCCGTGACGCCGCCCGCCGGCAGCGACAGGCTGACGTCGTCGACCACCACGCTGTCGCCGTATTGCTTGCTGACTTGCTGGATCTCTATCATCGGCGCCCCCTGCGCAGGATCAGGGCAAGGAACATCAACCCGCCCAGGAATTCGATCACCACGCTGACGGTGGTATTCAGGCCCAGCACGCGTTCCAGCAGCGTCTGGCCGCCTACCAGGAAGATCACGCTCAGCAGCACGGCCGCCGGGACGGTGTGGCGATGCCGGTCGGACCCCATGGCCTGATAGGCCAGGTTGCTGACCAGCAGGCCGAAGAACGTCACCGGCCCCACCAGCGCGGTGGATACCGACACCAGCACGGCGATGGCGGCCAGCGTCAGCATCAGCGTGCGGCGATAGTCCACGCCCAGGTTCACCGCGATGTCGCGGCCCAGCGCCAGCACGTCGTAGCGCCGCCGCATGCGCCACACCAGCAGCGACGCGGCGCACACCGCGGCCAGCGCGATCGGCAGCAGACCCACGCGCACGGTGTTGAAGCTGGCGAACATGCGGTCCTGCAACACCAGGAATTCATTGGGGTCGATCAGCCGCACCACGAAGTTGGACAGGCTGCGAAACAACAGGCCGAAAATGATGCCCACCAGCATCATCAGGTGCAGGCTGCGCACCGCGTCCGAGAACAGCCAACGGAACAGCAGGCAGGCGAACGCGGTCATGGCGCCCACCTCCAGCAGGAAGGCGGCCACCGGATGGCTGGCGGCCGCGGCCGCCTGGCCGAAGCCGAACACCACCACGGCCTGGATCAGCAGGTACAGGGCGTCAAAGCCCATGATGGCGGGCGTCAGGATGCGATTGTGGGTGATCGTCTGGAACAGCACCGACGACACCGCCACCGCATAGGCCACCAGCAGCATCGCAGCCAGCTTGGCGCCGCGGAACGGGATCACGAAGGACCACTGGCCGTTGGCGCCCAGCGTCATGAAGGCGATGGCGCAGGCCAGCGCAATGGCGCCCAGCAGCCACAGGCGCCAGGTCTGCGGCGCCCGGGCCGACGCCGGGACGGAGACTGCAAGCTCAGCCAAGCCGGTTCCTCCGCGCGCGCAACAGCCACAGGAACAGGATGCTGCCCAGCACGCCGACCACCGTGCCGATGGGAATCTCGTAGGGATGGATTACCAGCCTGCCGATGACGTCGCAGGCCAGCACGAACACGCCGCCCAGCACCGCCACCCAGGGGATGGCGCGGCGCATGTTGTCGCCCAGCACCAGGCTGACCGCATTGGGCACGATCAGGCCCAGAAAGGGTATGCCGCCGGCCGTCACCACCACCACGGCCGAAATCGCCGACACGATCAGCAGTCCGGCCAGCGTCAGCCGCGCATGGTTCAAGCCCAGGTTGGCGGCGAACTCGCGGCCCATGCCGGCCACGGTGTAACGATCGGCCGCCGCGTAAGCCGCGCAGGCCAGGCCGAAGCCGATCCAGAGCAATTCATAGCGCCCCCGCAGCACGCCGGAAAAATCGCCCGTGGTCCAGGCGTGCAGCGACTGCAGCAGGTCGTAGCGATAGGCGACGAAGGTGGTGGCCGCGTGGATCACGCCGCCCAGGATCAGGCCGATCAGCGGCACGATGAAGGGCGTGCGCAGCGGCACGCGCTTGAGCAGCGCCAGAAACAGCAAGGTGCCCGCCAGCGCGAAGCCCGTGGCCGTCAACATCTTGCCGATCACGGGCGTGTCCGGCGCCAGCAGCGTGACCACGAGTATGCCCAGGGTGGCGGACTCCACGGTGCCGGCCGTGGTGGGTTCGACGTAGCGGTTGCGCACCAGCATCTGCATGATGAGTCCGGCCACCGCCAGCGACATGCCGGCCAGCAGCAAGGCCAGCGTGCGGGGGATGCGGCTGACCATCAGCAGGCGCCAGGCACGCTCGGCCTCGTCACCAGTGCCCCACAGCGCGGCCAGGCTGAGCTGGCCCGCCCCCAGGCTGACGCTGGCCGCGCACAGGGCCAGCAGCAAGCCTACCGCCACCGCCAGCCCGCCCCAACCGCCTATCGACTGCCGCCAACTCACCCGCGATTACTCCCGCCGCTCATGCATCAGGCTTTACTTGCCCGCGGCCAGCGCGGCCGCGATCTCGTCCACGTTCTGCTGCATCGCGGTCAGGCCCGCGCTGCCCAGCAGATACCAGTTGTAGCCGTTCAGGTAGACCACGCGCTTGTTCTTCCAGGCCTTGGTCGGGCGCACCAGCTCGTTGTCCAGCATGCGCTGGGCCGACACGCCCTCACGGCCGATGGCGGCATCGCGGTCGATCACGAACAGCCAGTCGGGATCGGTCTGGGCGATGAACTCGAACGAGATCGCCTGGCCGTGGTTCGACACGCTCAGCCCCGTCGTCGCCGGCTTGATGCCGAAGGCGTCGTGGATCACGCCGAAGCGCGAACCCGGACCGTAGGCGCTCATCTTGCCGCCGGTGGTCAGCACGATCAGCGCGGTGCCGGCGTTGGCCGCCTTGCCATTCAGGTCCGCGATCGAGGCGCGCAGGGCGTCGAGCTTGGTCTTGGCGACATCCTGCTTGCCATAGATGGCGGCCAGCGTTTCGGTGTTGCGCGCGACGCTGCCCACCAGGTCCCGGGCATTGACCGTCAGGTCCACGGTGGGCGCCAGCTTGGCGAGCTCGTCGTACTTGGGCGCCGAGCGGCCCGCCACGAAAATGAGTTGCGGCGCGGCGGCGTGGATCACCTCGTAGTTGGGCTCGAACATCGAACCCACCTTCAGGTAGCGCTCATCGGCATACTGGCTTAGCTGCGGCGGCCACTTGGCGACCGTCGGTACGCCCGTCGCGTCCACGCCCAGCGCATGCAGCGTGTCCAGCACGGCCAGGTCCATCACCACCGTCTTCGCCGGATTGGCCGGCACGGCGGTTTCGCCGCGCGCATGCTTCACCGGCAGCGTCGCCTGCGCCGCGCATACCGCCGTGGCGGCGCCCAGGACCAGCGCGGCCCCGGCCTGAACCGCCCAACGCCGGACGCGGCCTGCTTGCGTTTGCTTCTTCATGCGTACCTCTTCATGTTGCGGGCGCCAGGCGCCCTTTCAAACTCAGAACTTGACGCCCACGCCCAGCCAGTAGCGGCGGCCGTCCTCGACGTAGCCGTAGTCGTCGTACGTGACCTGCTTGTCGAACAGGTTGTAGATGCCGGCGTACACCGCCACCGTCTTGTTCACCTGGTACGAACCGCCCAGGTCCACGAAGGTGTAGGAAGGCGCGACCACCGACGAGGACGACGGACCGGTGATGGGCTGGCTTTCCTTGCCGCGGTAGTTCAGCCGCGCCCAGGCCTGCAGCGCATCCGAGGCCTGCCAGTTCACCGTGGTGGTGAACAGGTGCTTGGGCAGCTGATTGAGCGGCTGGCCCTTGTACTGGCCGGACTTCTGCTCCGACTTGGTGAACGTGTAGCTGCTGGTCAGGGACCAGTCGCGCGACAGCGGCAGCTTCAGGTTGGCTTCCACGCCGCGGGAATTGGCCTTGTCCACGTTCATGTAGGTGGTCGGATCCGAGCCGAACTGGTTCGGGCCGTCCGTGCACTGGGTCGCGGGGCAGGCGACGCGGGTGATCTTGTCCTTGAAGTCGTTGTTGAAGACGGTCAGGCCGGCGTTGAAGCCTTCGCCGTCGTCATACAGGATGCCGATTTCCTCGGTTACCGACTTCTCCGGCGTCAGGTCCGGATTGCCGTACATATTGCCGCCGCGGCTGACCTGGCCCCAGCCCGCCACCGTCTGGCGCAGGTCGGGCGCGCGAAAGCCCGTGGACACGCCGCCCTTCAGGGTCCAGCGGTCGGCCATGTGCCAGACGCCGTACAGGCGCGGGCTGAAATGCGTGCCGAAGTTCTCGTCTTCGTCCATGCGCAGGCCGGTGGTGACGGCGAAGGTCTCGGTCAGGCGCCATTCGTCTTCGGCGAACAAGGCCCACTGGTAGCGGTCCACCTTGCTGGGGCCGTTGGCCAGCTGGTTGCCGGTCTGGTCGTTCAGGCGCTGGCTGAGGTAGCTGCCGCCCAGGGTCAGCATGTGCGAACCCAGCGGCAGCGTCCAGCTCGTCTGGATGTCCAGGTTCTTGATCTTCATCTGGCGCGAGCGGTTGTCGAACTCTTCCTGCTGCACGTAGCTGTCCGACACGCCCCAGCCCCAGCGTCCGGTATGCGACAGCGCCCACTTGTTGCTGCGGTAGTCGGTATCGGACGAAGCCGGGCAGCCATTGCGTCCGCAAGCCTGGCCGGGCGGCAGCGGCTCGACCGTCTTGCCCAGCGTTTCGTGCAGCTTCTGGCGCATGGTGGTCGCTTCCAGCACGATGTCGTGGTCGCGGTTGGGCGTCAGCGCCAGCTTGGCCGTGACGCTTTCCGAGTTGCGCTTGCGGAAGCCGTCGACGATGTCGTCTTCGTCGCGCTGCGTGGCCTGGCCGTAGATCTGCAGGCCCAGCAGGTCCGTCTTGATCGGGCCGGACAGGTAGAAGTTGCCCTGGTAGATGTCGCCCGACTTGTTGCTTTCCTGGATGGTGCTGTCCAGGCGGATCTCGCCGCCCCACTCCGAGGGCACCTTGCGCGTGATGATGTTGATCACCCCGCCCATGGCGTCCGAGCCGTACAGCGACGACATGGGGCCGCGCACCACCTCGATGCGCTCGATGGCGGAAAGCGGCGGCGTCCAGCCGCCTTCGACGCCCGTGGAGTCCGAGTTGGTGCGGGTTTCGCGCGAATTCTGGCGCTTGCCGTCGATCAGGATCAGCGTGTACTTAGGGCCCATGCCGCGCAGGCTGATGTCCTGGCGGTCGCCGCCGCCCGTCACGATCACGCCCGGCACGTCCACCAGCGCGTCGTTGATGTCGCGGTAGAACTTCTTGTCCAGGTCCTCGCGGGTGATCACGCTGATCGATGCCGGCGCGTCCTGGATCTGCTGTTCATAGCCCGAGGCCGTCACCACCACGGTGTCCAGGGTCTTGGCAGTGTCGGCGCTCTGAGCCCAGGCGGGTTGCGCCACGCCGAAACCCGCTGCGCACAGGGCCGCCGCCAACTGCGTGCGCGAACCCGGACCGCGCCGGCCGGCGACCAATTCTTTGCTGCTCATGATTCCAGTTTCTCCCGTCCCAGGCCCGCGCCCCACCCCGCGTGCGGCGTCCGTCCTGCCTCGTATTTATTAATGAAAACCATTCTCATATTAGAATTGGACCTGCCGGGAGCCAGCAACACGCTTTCCGCAACTTTTATCTTCTTTGCACTTCTTGACACTCCGGCCCGCGGCCATAAGCCAAACTGCCGGATGCAGAACCGACGACACGCATGCCTTTTTCCCACGCACCGGCGACTCGCCGCATCCTGCTGATCGATGACGATGTCGAGCTTGCGCAGATGCTGCGCGAGTACCTGGAACCCGGTCATTGCCGGCTCACCCTGGCGCATAGCGGCACGCAGGGCCTGGCCCTGTTGGCTCAGGACGACTACGACCTGGTGCTGCTGGACCTGATGCTGCCCGACGGCAATGGGCTGGATCTGCTGAAGCAATACCGCCTGCGCTCGCGCCGGCCGGTCATCATGTTCACCGCCCACGGCGGCGAGACGGACCGCGTGCTGGGCCTGGAGTTCGGCGCCGACGATTACCTGGCCAAGCCCTTCAGTCCGCGCGAACTCAAGGCCCGCATCACGGCCGTGCTGCGCCGTTTCGAGGAAGTGCCGGACACGGCCCGCCCCGCCCTGGCGCTGGGCGCAGTGTCGCTGGACGCCGCCACCGGCGTGCTGCGGATGGGCGACAGTGAAATCCCGCTGACCGGCGCCGAACAACGCATCCTGGAAATCCTCATGCGCACGCCCGGCCAGGTGGTCGCGCGCGACCAGATCGGTCTGTACGCGCTGGGCCGCAAGCCCGACCGCTACGACCGCAGCATCGACACCCACATCAGCTCGCTGCGCAAGAAGCTGCGCAGCGACAGCGGCGCCGAGACATTGGCGATCCGCAACCTGCGCGGCCTGGGTTACGTGCTGGCCGGCGCCGACTGATGGCCTGGCTGCCCACCCGTTCGCTCTTCGGACGCGCTTTCCTGACCTTCTGGGGCGCGATGGCGGTCATCCTGGTCTGCGGCATGGTGCTGACGGCCGCGGTCGCCTGGTACCGCTTCAACTCGCTGGACGGCTTGAATCCCGGCAATCTCACGCGCGACGCCGCGCAAATCGCCCGTAGCGAAGGGGCGGACGGCCTGAAGCGCTGGGTCGAGGCCATGGACCAGCGCTACTCGGCCCTGAAAATCTACATCATGGACGCCCGCGACCAGGACATCCTGGGCCGGCGCCTGCCCGCCCGCATGGAAGACTGGCTGAGCGATTTCCGCGCCGGGCCGGACCGCTCGCCGAAAGCCGACTACCTTCCCGCCGACCCCGCCGGCGAGCGCGTTTCCTGGTGGGAGCCGCAGAAGCTGATCCTGCCCGATGGTTCGGTGCTGCTCTTGCTGTTCCTGCCGTTCGACTCCTCGCATTGGGAAGTGCTGGCCCTGTCGCCCGTTGCGCTGGCGCTGATGCTGTTCGCGCTGGCCGTGACCGCGCCGTTCTGCTGGGCCTTGAGCCGCCACGTGACGGCGCCCTTGGCGCAGTTGCGCCAGACCACGCATGCCTTGTCCGCCGGGCGGCTGGATGCGCACACGCCCGCCAAGCTGGCGCGCCGCAAGGACGAACTAGGCCTCCTGGCGCGCGATTTCGACGCGATGGCCGACCGCCTGAAGGCGCTGGTCGACACGCGCGAGCAGCTGCTGCACAACATCGCGCACGAACTGCGCTCGCCGCTAGCGCGGCTGCGGCTGGCGGCGGAGCTGGCGCGGCGCAGGGACGAGCGCCAGGACCTGCAGCTGGACCGCATCGAACTCGAATGCGAACGCCTGGACGCGCTGGTCGGCAACACCTTGCGGCTGGCGCGCCTGGGCGCCCTGCCCGTGCCTACCGACACCCTGGACCTGGCCGAACTCGTGTCCGACGTCGTCGAAGACGCACGCTTTGAGGCCGGCGGCCGGCAGATCCGCATAGAGTGGAACCAGCATGCGCCCGTGCTCCTGGTCGGCGACCGCTGCAGCCTGGCCAGCGCCATCGAAAATGTACTGCGCAACGCCTTGCGCTTTGCGCCCGCGCACAGCGCGATCCGCGTGCGCCTGCTGTCGACCGCGCACGAAGCCTGCCTGGAGATCGAGGACCGCGGGCCCGGCGTGGCCGCGGAAGAACTGCAATCGCTGTTCGAACCTTTCTATCGGACGGCCTCCGGCGCGCGCAAGCCGGGCAGCGGCGCCGGACTGGGCCTGTCGATTGCCCAGGCCGCCGTGGCCGCGCACAAGGGCAGGATGTCGGCCCGCAACATGTCGCCGCAGGGGCTGAGCGTGCGGCTGGAACTGCCGCGCCTGAACGGCTGAGGCCCGGTCAGTCGGCGTCGGCCAGGATCGCGGCCGGCAGCCGCGGCAATACCCGCATGGCGTTGGCCGTGGTGGCATGCGCCACTTGCGCCGGCGTGATGCCGCGCAGCTCGGCCAGCGTGGCGGCGATGCGGACCAGTTCGGCCGGCGCATTGCGCCGCTGCGGCGGATGCAGCCAGGCCGGCGGAATGTCGGGCGCGTCGGTTTCCAGCACCAGGTGCGCCAGATCCACGTCCACCGCATGGCGGCGGATCTGCAAGGCGCGCTCGTAGGTCATCGCGCCGCCCAGGCCCAGCGCGAAGCCCTGGTCTATGAATGCCTGCGCCTGCTGCGCGCTGCCGTTGAAGGCATGCGCGATGCCGCCGATGCGAGGATGGCGGCGCAGGTATTTCAAGAGGATGTCCTGCGACTTGCGCACGTGCAGCAGCACCGGCAGGCCGAACTCGGCGGCCAGCGCCAGTTGCGCGGCATAGAAGTGTTCCTGGCGCTCGCGCGGTTCGCCGGAGGCTATTTCAGGCACGAAGAAGTCCAGGCCGATCTCGCCGATGGCGACGAAGCGGGGGTCGCCCAGCGATTCCTTGACGGCCGCGCGCAACGCCTCCAGGTCGCCGTCGCCGGCGCGCTGAACATACAGCGGATGGATGCCCAGTGCATAGGCGCCGCCGGCCGTCTTGCCGGCCAGTTCGCGCACCACGGAAAAATTGGCGCGCTCGACGGCGGGAATCACGATGGATTGGACGCCTGCCTCACAGGCACGGTCGGCGACCTGCTCGCGGTCGGCGTCGAACTCGGCGGCATCCAGGTGGCAATGGGTATCGATCAGCATGGGCGCGACCTCCTTGCCCGGATTATCCCCCGGCGCGCCTTAACCCGAAACCAGGCGGCCGTTTTCCATGAGCAACTGGCGGTCGGCGCGGGCGGCCAGTTCCGGGTCGTGCGTGACGATGGCGAACGCCGTGCCGGACTCCTGATTCACCCGCGTCAGCAGTTCGAACATATTGTGCGCGGTGTGGCGGTCCAGGTTGCCGGTGGGCTCGTCGGCCAGCACGCAGACCGGGCGCGTGACCAGCGCGCGCGCCAGCGCCACGCGCTGCCGCTCGCCGCCGGACAGCTGGCCCGGGAAGTGACCTTCGCGCGCGGCCAGGCCCACCAGACCCAGAACCTCGTGCGCGGCGGCGCGCGCCTTGTCGCGATTCTCGCGGCGCACGATCAGCGGCATCGCCACGTTGTCCAGCGCGGAGAACTCCGGCAACAGGTGGTGGAACTGGTAGACGAAGCCCAGGCTGCGGTTGCGCACGGCGCTCTTGCGGGCCTCGGACAGCCCGACGGCAAGCTGGCCGTCCACCGACACGGAGCCGCTGGTGGGCACGTCCAGCAGGCCCAGGATATGCAGCAGCGTGCTCTTGCCGGAACCGGAGGCGCCGACGATGGCGACCATCTCGCCACGCGCCACCGACAGGCTGACGTTGCTCAGCACTTCAATGCGCGCAGGGCCTTCGTCGTAGACCTTGACGATGTTGTCGGCCTGCAGCGCGGGAGTCAGCATGTCAGTCATGGCGCAGCACCTGTGCGGGTTGCAGGCGCGAGGCGCGCCAGCTGGGATACAGGGTCGCCAGCAGCGACAGCACCAGGGAAGTCACGCCGATGGTGACGATGTCGCCCACTTGCGGATCGGACGGCAAGGCGCTGATGAAATAGATTTCACGCGGCAGGAAATGCACGCCCAGCAAGCCTTCGATGAAGGGCACGATCACGTCCACGTTATAGGCGATGAGGATGCCGCCCGCCACGCCCAGCAGCGTGCCGATCACGCCGATCAGCGCCCCCTGCACCAGGAAGATGCGGGCGATCTCGCGCGGACCCGCGCCCAGCGTGCGCAGGATGGCGATGTCGGACTGCTTGTCCTTTACGGCCATGACCAGGGAGGACAGCAGGTTGAACGCGGCCACGGCCACGATCAGCGCCAGGATCAGGAACATCATGCGCTTTTCGGTCTTCACGGCCGCGAACCAGGTGCGGTTGTTGCGCGACCAGTCGCTCGCCATCACGTAGGGCGGCAGCACCTTCTGCAATTCCGCCGCCACTTCCGGGGCGCGCTGCATGTCGGCCACGCGCAGGCGCACGCCGGCAGTGCCGCTGTCACGGAACACGCGGGCGGCATCCTCGTCGTCGACGAAGGCCAGCGAGGAATCGTATTCATAGTGGCCGGACGAAAACACGCCCACCACGGTGAACTGGCGCATGCGCGGGGTGAAACCCGCCGGGCTGATCGAGCCCTGCGGCGCCATCATCAAGAGCGTATCGCCCAGCTTCACGCCCATGCCGTCGGCCAGTTCATTGCCCAGCACCACGCCGAAACTGCCGGGCTTCAGGTCGGTCAGCTTGCCCGATACCATCTGGCGCGGCAGGTCCGACACATTGCCTTCGGTCTGCGGATCAATGCCGCGCACCTGCACGCCGCGCAAGGCCTGCCCGCGCACCAGCATGCCCTGCGCCGCCACGAACGGGGCGCCGGCCTTGACCGAGGAATTTTTCTCGGCGGCGGAAGCGAACTCCTGCCATTTCTCCAGCACCCGCTCGGGGGCAGCCCCCGGGATATAGAGTTCAATATGCGGCAGCACCGACAGCATGCGGTCGCGCACTTCCTTCTGGAAGCCGTTCATCACGGACAGCACCACGATCAGGGCGGCGACGCCCAGCGCGATGCCCGCCATGGAACTGGCGGCGATGAAGGAGATGAAGCGATCGCGGCGGCCGCGTCGCTGGCGGATTCGGGCCAACCCGGCATAGCGGGCGCCTATCCAGAGTTCGTAGGGTATTTTCAGCACGAGCGCATTATGGCATTAACCGCCTGGATTCCGCGCCGCGGATGTGCGCGTCCAAGACCAGGCGTTTCAAGCTATGGCAGTGCCAGGCGCCGCTTAGTTCCCGCAGCCCGTGCGGACTACAATCGCGCCCATGCTGATCGTCATTCCGGGCGCTTTGCCCGCCCTATCCGTCGCCGCCGAACTGGCCAAGCTCCTGCCCGAACGCGCGCCCACGCTGCACGGCTGGCTCCAGGCCGGCGCCGCTCGCCCCCAGGCTCACGACGTGCGCGCCCAAGGCTGTACGCCCTACGAAGCCTGGCAGTTGGCCCGCGCCGGCTACGTCCCCGAAGCGGGCCTGCCGCCCGGCGCCGGACTGGGTCCGCTGCTGGCCGGCGCCCAAACCGACGGCGATGAACCCGTCTGGCTGGCCGAGCTGGTCCATCTGGCGCTGGGCACGGACCAGGCCGCCTTGCTCGATCCCGGCCTGATGGAACTGCGCGCCGAGGAAGCGGCCGCCCTGCTGGACACCGCCCGCCCGCTGTTCGAAGGCACGGGCTTCGAGGTCGAGACGCTCTCGCCCGAACGCTGGCGCCTGCGCCTGCCGCAAGGCCTGCGGCCGCAGACCGCCAGCCCGCTGGCCGTGGCCGGACAACGCCTGAACGACTGGTGGCGTCAGGATGCGGAAACGCGCCCGTGGCGCCGGCTGCTCAATGAAATACAGATGGCCTGGCACGAACACCCGGTCAATGACGCCCGCGCGGCGCGCGGCCTGCCTCCGGTCAATGCGCTGTGGCTGTATGGCGGCGGCAGGCCCTGGGCGCAGTCCCGGCCTGTCCCCGCGCAGGTCTACAGCAACTTGGACGCCCCGCAGCGGGCCGGCGACTGGGCCGCCTGGCTGGACGCCCTGGCCGCGCTGGACGCGCAGCATCTGCGCCCGCTGGCCGGCAAGCACGGCCTGCCGGCCACGCCCGCCGAACTGCTGCTGCTGGGCGACGACCGCAAGGTCGCCCTAACCCTGAAACCGCGCGGGGGCCTGCTTGGCTTGCTGCCCGCGCCCAAGAAAAACTGGAGCGCCTGGTGGTCTCACCCCGCTTAACCGTCCGCACCCCCGACCCGCAAGCCTGCCGCATTCTTGAAGCCTCGGGCATCCACCCGCTGCTGGCCCGCCTGTGGGCAGCCCGCGGCGTCACCCATCCCGATCAAACCCAACTCGCCTGGAAATCGCTGCTGCCGCCCAATGGTCTGACGCATTCGGACCACGCCGCCGGCGTGCTGGCCGACGCCATCCAGGCGGGCAAGAAGCTGCTGATCGTGGCCGACTACGACTGCGACGGCGCCACCGCCTGCGCGGTCGGCTTGCGCGCCCTGTCCGCCATGGGCGCCGACGTGGACTTCCTGGTGCCCAACCGCTTCGAGACCGGCTACGGCCTGTCGCCCGCCGTGGTCGAACTGGCGGTGCGGCACCGCGCCGGCAAGCCCGACATCATCATCACGGTCGACAACGGCATCGCCAGCGTGGACGGCGTGGCCGCGGCCAATGAGGCCGGCATCGGCGTGGTCATCACCGACCACCACTTGCCGGGCGACACGCTGCCGGCGGCCCTGGCCATCGTCAACCCCAACCAGCCGGGCTGCGGCTTTCCGTCCAAGAATCTGGCAGGCGTGGGCGTCATCTTCTACATGATGCTGGCGCTGCGCGCCGAACTGCGCCGCCGCGGCGTCTATGCGGCCGACGGCGGCCCGCGGCTGGACGCGCTGTCCGACCTGGTGGCCCTGGGCACCGTGGCCGACGTGGTCAAGCTGGATGCGAACAACCGCCTGCTGGTCACGCAAGGCCTGCAGCGCATGCGCGCCGGCCGCCTGCAACCCGGGCTGCGCGCGCTGTTCGCCGTGGCCGGACGCGAGCCGCGCGCAGCCAACGGCTTTGACCTGGGCTTTGCGCTCGGCCCCCGTATCAATGCCGCCGGCCGCCTGGCCGACATGAGCCTGGGCATCGCCTGCCTGACCACGGACGACGAGGCGCAGGCGCTGGAAATGGCGCGCGAGCTCGACAACATCAACCGCGAACGCCGCACCATCGAAGCCGAAATGCGCGAACAGGCGCTGGCCGCCATGGAAGAGCCGAACGCGGCCGCCGGCGCCACGGTCTGCGTGTTCGACCCGGGCTGGCACCAGGGCGTGGTGGGCCTGGTGGCCTCGCGCCTGAAGGAAAAGTTCTGGCGTCCCACGCTGGCTTTCGCGCCCGCCGGCGACGACGAAATCCGCGGTTCCGGCCGCTCGATTCCCGACGTGCATCTGCGCGACGCGCTGGACCTGGTGTCCAAGCGCCATCCCAACCTGATCCGCAAGTTCGGCGGCCACGCCATGGCTGCGGGCCTGACGCTGGGCCGCAACGACTTCGCCGCCTTCGCCCCCGCGTTCGACGCCGCGGTGCGCGAGCTCACGGGCCGCGACACCTTCGAGCCGGTGATCGAAACCGACGGCTCGCTGGAAACCGGCTACGCCAACGCCGACGTGGCCGGCATGCTGCAGCAGCAGGTCTGGGGCGCCGGCTTCGCCGCGCCGCTGTTCCTGGACGAGTTCGTGGTGCGCAACCAGCGCCTGGTCGGGGAAAAGCACCTGAAGCTGTCGCTGGAACGCGGCCACCAGCGCTTTGACGCCATCTGGTTCGGCCACGACCAGTCGCTGCCCGAACATATTCAGGCGGCGTACCGGCTGGAGCAGAACGTTTGGAACGGGATGGTGTCGGTGCAGCTGGTGATCGAACACGCGGGGTAGGGCCCGCCATCGGAGCCAGCCCGCCGTGACCCGCGATGGCTTGCGCGCGGCGCGCGCCTGAGTCTTTGCCTCAGGCTGCACGCGCTCCACCCATCCTACTTGTTCACCAGCTTCGCCGGCTGCGCCAGGACCACCAGCGCCCCCACCACCAGGCAGCCCGACAGCATGTAGAGGCCGGTGTTGGTGGTGCCGGTCATGTCCTTCAACCAGCCCACCAGGTACGGGCTGACGAAGCCCGCCAGGTTGCCCACCGAGTTGATGAGCGCGATGCCGGCCGCGGCCGCCGTGCCGCCGAGCAAGGCGGTGGGCAGGCTCCAGAACAGCGGCAGCACCGTGCAGATGCCGATGTTCGCCACCGTCAGCGCCACGATCGCCAGCACGGTGTTGCCGCTCCAGATCGCCGAGAACAGCAGCCCCAGCGCGCCGAACAGCGCGGGCAGCGCCACGTGCCAGCGGCGTTCGCGGAGACGGTCCGAGTTGCGCGAGATCAGGATCATGCCGATCACGGCGAACAGGTTGGGAACCGCCGTCAGCAGACCGATGGCCAGCGGGCTCTGCACCCCCGTGCCCTTGATCAGGGTCGGCATCCAGAAGCCCACGCCGTAAAGCCCCATCACGAACGAGAAGTAGATCAGCGACATCGCCCAGACGCGCGGCTTGGCCAGCGCGGCGCGGATCGGCGGGTCTTCCTTCTGCTGTTCCTCGGCCGCGATGTTGCGGATCAGCACCGCCTTTTCCGTAGCGGTCAGCCATTTGGCCTTGTTGATGCGGTCATCCAGATAGATCAGCACCAGCACCCCGATCAACACCGAAGGTATGCCTTCCAGCAGGAACAGCCATTGCCAGCCCGACAGGCCATGGTCGCCATGGAACGTGCTCATGATCCAGCCGGAGATCGGCCCGCCGATCAGCCCGGACATGGGCACCGCGGTCATGAAGAAGGTCGTGATGCGGCCGCGCCGTGCCGCCGGATACCAGTAGGTCAGGTACAGGATGATGCCCGGGAAAAACCCGGCTTCCGCGGCGCCCAGCAGGAAGCGCAGGATGTAGAACATGTGCACGCTGGTCACGAACATCATGCACGCGGAGATGATCCCCCAGGTGATCATGATGCGCGCGATCCAGATCCGCGCCCCCACCTTGTGCAGGATGATGTTGCTGGGAATCTCGAAAATGAAGTAGCCGATGAAGAAAATACCCGCGCCCAGCCCGTACACCGTTTCGCTGAACTGAAGCTCCTGCAGCATCTGCAGCTTGGCGAAACCCACGTTCACGCGGTCCAGGTAGGCCACGACGTAGCAAACCACCAGCAGCGGCACCAGCCGCCACCCTACCTTGCGGTAGATCCGGTCTTCCTCAGACGCCGGGATCGCCGGCGAAACCCCGGGGGCCATCGTATTGTCCATCTATGTCTCCATTCCTCTGTCGGGATAGGCCGGCTGGGCCGGCGCCTTTGCGGCCCTGCCCTCCCGATCAGGAACGGCTGGACCGCTTATACGCAGCCTAGAACCCCCGGCTTGACAAAAAACTGAACAACTTGGATCCACGCCAGGAAACCGCCCGCTCGCGATCCGTCCCCCTTCCCGCCAACGCGGCCGCGCACTTGGCCCAAGCACGGTAAAATGTTTGGTTTCGCACAAAAGTCATCAGGACAGGATCATCATGGAAGCCGAACGTCAGAACCAGCTCGCAGCCCGCCTCGCCGATTACGCGGAGCGCGAACAGGCTCTACGGAGGTATCTTTGACTACGATGCCAAAGCTGAACGCCTGCAAGTCGTAAACGCCGAGCTCGAAGACCCGGCGGTCTGGAACGACCCCAAGCACGCCCAGGACCTGGGCCGTGAAAAGAAAGCCCTCGAAGACGTGGTGGAAACGCTCACGGCGTTGGGCACGGGCCTGTCCGATTCGAACGAACTGTTCGAAATGGCGGCCTCCGACGACGACGACGCCACCCTCGAAGCCATCGAGCAGGACGCCGACGCCTTCCAGGAAAAGCTGGAAGCGCTGGAATTCCGCCGCATGTTCTCCAATCCGGCCGATCCCCTGAACTGCTTCCTGGACATCCAGGCAGGCGCCGGCGGCACGGAAGCGCAGGACTGGGCCTCCATGCTGCTGCGCCAGTACCTGAAGTACGCCGAGCGCAAGGGCTTCAAGGCCGAAGTGCTGGAAGAATCCGAAGGCGACGTCGCGGGCCTGAAGTCCGCCACCATCAAGATCGAAGGCGAGTACGCTTTCGGCTACCTGCGCACCGAAACCGGCGTGCACCGCCTGGTGCGCAAGAGCCCGTTCGACTCATCGGGCGGCCGCCACACCTCGTTCGCCAGCGTCTTCGTCTACCCGGAAGTCGACGAGTCCTTCGAAGTCGAAGTGAACCCCGCCGACCTGCGCGTGGACACCTACCGCGCTTCGGGCGCGGGCGGCCAGCACATCAACAAGACCGACTCGGCCGTGCGCCTGACCCACATGCCCACCGGCATCGTGGTGCAGTGCCAGAACGACCGCTCGCAGCACCGCAACCGCGCCGAAGCGATGCAGATGCTGAAGTCCAAGCTCTACGAACTGGAAATGCGCAACCGCATGGCCGAGCAGCAGAAGCTGGAAGACTCCAAGACCGACGTGGGCTGGGGCCATCAGATCCGCTCCTACGTGCTGGACCAGAGCCGCATCAAGGACCTGCGCACCAACGTTGAAATTTCCAACACGCAGAAAGTGCTGGACGGCGACCTGGATCCTTTCATCCAGGCCAGCCTGAAGCAAGGCATCTAAGTTTCGCGATACTCCCCTCAACGCATCCAGAGGTTCACGAATGTCCGACACCATCGCAATTCTTACCGGCGCTTCGCGCGGCATCGGCGCCGCCATGGCGCGCGGCCTGGCCAAACCGGGCACGCGCCTGATCACGCTGGCGCGCCGCGAAGATCCCGAACTGGCCGCCTATGCGCGTGCGCAGGACGTCCAGCTGGAACAGCTGTCCGTGGACCTGTCGGACCTGAACACCGTTGAATCGGTGGCGCAGCGCATCTGCGCGTCGCTGCCGCGCGATGCCAGCCGCTATCTGCTGATCAACAACGCGGGCACGGTGCACCCCATCGCCGGCACCGACGCGCTGGTCGACGGCGCGGCCATCACCGCCGCCTTCAACCTGAACGTCAGCGCCGTCATGCTGCTCACGGCGCGCTTCCTGGCCGCGGTCGAAGACCTCAAGGCCGACCGCCGCGTGCTCAACATCTCCTCCGGCGCGGGCCGCAACCCGAACGCCGGCTGGGGCGTCTACTGCGCCACCAAGGCTGCGCTCGACATGTACTCGCGCGTGGTCAAGACCGAGCAAGGCGCCGACGGCGCGCGCATCGTCGCGCTGGCCCCCGGCATCGTCGACACCGACATGCAAGTCGCCATCCGTTCCAGCGATCCGGAAAGCTTCCCGGCGCTGGCCAAGTTCCAGGAGTTCCACGCGACCGGCAAGCTGTCCTCGCCCGCCAACGTGGCCTCCCGCATCCTCGCCTACCTGGATCGCGAAGATTTCGGCACTACCGAGATCGACGACATCCGCAATTACGACTGATTCCCCGACCATGACCGACCACTCGACCACTCCGGCGCCCGCCCAGGATGAAAACCGCTTGATCGCCGAACGGCGCGCCAAGCTGGCCAAACTGCGCGAAACCGGGGTCGCGTACCCCAACGACTTCGTACCCGACGCCCGCGCCGCCGCCTTGCACGACCAGTACGACGGCCAGGAGCAGGAAGCCCTTGCCGCCAACCCTGTCACCGTCAAGGTTGCCGGCCGCATGATGCTCAAGCGCGTCATGGGCAAGGCCAGCTTCGCCACGCTGCAGGACAGCACCGGCCGCATCCAGATCTACCTGGACCGCGGCACCCTGGGCGAAGACAGCTACGCCGCGTTCAAGCAATGGGACATCGGCGACATCATCGCGATCGAAGGGTCGGTCTTCAAGACCAACAAGGGCGAACTGTCGGTGCACGCCGCCAGCGCGCGCCTGCTGTCGAAGTCGCTGCGCCCGCTGCCCGACAAGTTCCACGGCGTGGCCGACCAGGAACTGCGCTACCGCCAGCGCTACGTCGACCTCATCATGACGGACGCCACGCGCCGCACCTTCGAGGCGCGCAGCAAGGCCGTGGGCAGCATCCGCCAGTTCATGCTGAACGCGGGCTTCCTCGAAGTGGAAACCCCCATGCTGCACCCGATCCCGGGCGGCGCGGCGGCCAAGCCTTTCGTCACGCACCACAACGCGCTGGACATGGAAATGTTCTTGCGCATCGCGCCCGAGCTCTACCTCAAGCGCCTGATCGTCGGCGGCTTCGAACGCGTCTTCGAAGTCAACCGCAACTTCCGCAACGAGGGCGTGAGCCCGCGCCACAATCCTGAATTCACCATGATGGAGTTCTATGCGGCCTTTGCGGACTACCGCTGGCTCATGGACTTCACCGAAGAGCTGATCCGCCAGGCCGCCATCTCGGCCACCGGCAGCGCCGTGCTGACCTACCAGGAACGCGAGCTGGACCTGGGCAAGCCCTTCGACCGCCTGACCATCTGCGAAGCCATCCTCAAGTACGCGCCGGGCTACACCCAGGCGCAACTGGACGATCCGGCCTTCGTGCGCGCGGAACTCAAGAAGCTGGGCGCCGATGCCGACGGCCCGGTGCTGTCGCGCGCCGGCCTGGGCGCGCTGCAACTGGCGCTGTTCGAAGAGACCGCCGAAGCCAAGCTCTGGAACCCCACCTACATCATCGACTACCCGGTGGAAGTCTCGCCGCTGGCGCGCGCCTCCGATACCCGCGAGGGCATCACCGAGCGCTTCGAGCTCTTCATGACGGGCCGCGAGATCGCCAACGGCTTCTCCGAGCTGAACGATCCCGAAGACCAGGCCGAACGCTTCCGCTCGCAAGTCGAAGCCAAGGACGCCGGCGACGAGGAAGCCATGTACTACGACGCGGACTACATCCGCGCCCTGGAATACGGCATGCCTCCGACGGGCGGCTGCGGCATCGGCATCGACCGCCTGGTCATGCTGCTGACCGACAGCCCCAGCATCCGCGACGTCATCCTCTTCCCGCACCTGCGCCGTGAAGACTAAAGAGGCGCTGGCATCATGATCTTCAAGATCCTGATGCTGCTGCTGGTCGTGGCGGGGCTGATCTACTGGATCAAACAGCCCCGCGGCGGCCAGCCCTATTCCTCCTATCCGGCGGCGCGGCCGCGCCGGCCGGTGTTCATCGCGCTGTGCATCGCCGCGGCGCTCTCGGTGGCAGCTTCGCTCATGACCTTCCTGCTGTGGGCGGGCGGCGTGGCCGGCGGCGTCACCGGCGGCGGCTATCATGGCCAGGTGGATTTCCTGCTGCCCGTGGCGGGCAGCCTGCTGGCGCTGGCCGTCATCTGCGCCGTGGGTGCGTTCCTCAAGCGCCGGGGCTGAACTCCCGGCCCTGCGGCCCGACTATACGGGCCACTTGCCGGCTCCCGCCGGCAGCGACGGCAGCGAAGCCTGCAGCATCGCATCGATGAATTCGGCGGGCCGCAAGCGGCCGTCCGGCTTGTACCACTGCACTGTCAGGTTCATCGCGCCCAGCACGCAGCGCTTGATGACGCGCGCGTCGCCTTGCAGCAGCCCCGTCGCGACCGCTGCCGCCACCGCGTCCTGCCACATTTCTTCGTAGCGGTCGCTCAACGATTTCACGGCCGCGCGGCTGGGCGCGGACAGGCTGCGCCATTCGTAGACCAGCGCGTTCATCGCATCGCCGCCCGCGCCGTGCAGCATGCTCCACATGTGTACGCGGAACAGCGCCGCCAGCCGGTCCGCCGGCGCCTGGTAGCGCGCCAGCGCCCGTTCGCCGTCGTCTATCACTTCCTGAATGCCGTTGTTCATCACCGCCACCAGGATCTCCTCCTTGCTGCGGAAATGATGAAACAGGCTGCCGGATTGCAGGCCCACCGCCCGCGCCAGCTCGCGCACGGTGGTGCGTTCATAGCCGTGCTTGCAGAATAGCTGCCCGGCCGTCAGGATCACCTCGCGCCGGCGTTCGGACTCCGAACCCTCGTCCCGCCCCTGCGCGGCCTCCCGCAGTTTCTCCATATCCGGTCACAGCCTCTGGATGATCGTCGCCGTGGCCATGCCGTGGCCAATGCACATCAGCTGCAAGCCCAGCTCGCCTTCGGTGGCTTCCAGCCCGGCCAGCATCTTGGCCATCAGGCCGGCTCCCGTCGCGCCCAGAGGATGCCCGTGCGCGATCGCCCCGCCCCAGGGATTGACGCGCGACAGATTGGCGCCCAGTTCACGCTGCCAGGCCAGTACCACGCTGGCGAAGGCTTCGTTGATCTCGATCCAGTCCATGTCTTCCAGGCTCAGGCCGGCGCGCGCCAGCGCCAGCCGCGCCGCCGGGATCACGCCCGTCAGCTGCAGCACCGGGTCCGATCCCACCGCCACGCGGGCCAGGAAACGCGCTCGGGGCCGCAAGCCGTCGGACAGCGCGGTATCGCGATCCGCCAGCAGCACCGCGGACGCGCCGTCCGCGAGCTGGCTGGCGTTGGCGGCGGTGACGCCACCCTGTCCCGGCGGCCGCAGCGCCGGCGCCATGGCGGCCATGCGGTCGGGGTCGGTTTTCTCGCGTATGCCTTCGTCACGCCCGGCATCGGCCCGCGGCCCCGGCAGCAGCTCGGCATGGCGGCCGGCCTGCGCGGCGCTCCAGGCGCGCGCATGGCTTTCCCTTGCCCATTCATCCATCTCGGCCTGGGACAGTTGCCAGCGCTCCGCGATCCGCTCCGCGCTCTCGATCTGGTGGATCAAGGGATAACGTTCCAGCAGGGCCGGGTTCAAGCCTTCGAAGCCGCGGAACTCGCCCTGGCCCAGCGTCACGTCCAGGAACATCGGCACCCGGCTCATGCTTTCCACGCCGCCCGCGACCACGTAGCGCATGTCGCCCGCGGCAATGGCTTGCGCGCCGAAATGCACCGCCTGCTGGCTGGATCCGCACATGCGGTTCAGCGCCACGCCCGGCACGCTCTCGGGCAAGCCCGCCAGCATGGCGGCCAGCCTGCCGATATTGGCGCCCTGCTCGCCCGCCTGGCTGACGCAGCCCGCGATCAGGTCCTCGACCTGGGCACCCGGCAGTCCGGCCCGCGCCAACAGGCCCCTCACGGTTTCTGCCAGCAGCGTGTCCGGCCGCGTGTCCGCCCACCATCCTCCGCGCCGCCCGAAGGGGGTGCGCACGGCTTCCACGATCACGGCTTCATTCATGCCGTCGTCTCCTCAACGTAGAGCGCTTCGATCTCGTCCGCATAGCTGCGGTAGATGCTGGCGCGCCTGACTTTCATGGTGGCGGTCACTTCGCCGTCATCATGGTCCAGTTCCTTGGTCAGCAGATGGAAGCGCTTGATCTGCGCCACCGGCGCCAGGCCGGCGTTGGCGCGCGCGACTTCCTGCTGCACCAGCTCGCGCACCTGCGCGCATTCGGCCAGCGAGCGGAAATGCGTGAAGGCGATGCGGCGCGACTCGGCCCACTTGCCCACCGTGTCGAACTCCAGCTGGATCAGCGCCGACACGTACTTCCTGCCGTCCGCGATCACGATGCATTCCTTGACGTAGGGGCTGCCCTTGACCGCGTTCTCGATCTCGGAAGGCGTCAGGTTCTTGCCGCCCGCCGTGATCATGATGTCCTTCAGGCGGTCCACGATGCGCACGCGCCCTGCGTCTTCGGCCACCACGTCGCCGGTGTACAGCCAGCCGTCGCGTACGGTGCTGGCGGTGGCTTCCGGGTTCTTGTAATAGCCCTGGAACACCATATCGCCGCGCACCAGCAACTCGCCGGCATCGCCCATGCGCCATTCCACGCCCAGGATCGGTTCGCCCACGGTGCCCACCTTCACGCGGTCAGGATGCTGGCCGAAGATCATGCCGGCGGACTCCGTCAGCCCGTAGACCTCGATCAGCGGCACGCCCAGCGTGCGGAAGTAGCGCACCACGTCCGGCGAGATCGGCGCCGCGCCCGTCATGGCCACGCGCACCCGCCGCAGCCCGATGAAATTCTGCAAGGCGCGCAGTACCAGCCAGTACCACAGCCAACGGGTCCAGCGCTCGCGCAGGCTGTACTGCGCGGGGGACTTTTCCAGGAACGGCGTGCAGGCGGCCAACGCGCGTCCATAAAGCCATTGCTGCAGGCGCCCGGCTTCCTGCATCTTGATCGAAATGGCGGCGTGCAGTTTTTCCCAGATGCGCGGCACGCCCAGGAAGATAGTCGGCGCCACTTCGCGCAGGTCTTCCTGCACCGTGCGTATCGATTCGCCGAAATTCACCTGCGCGCCCAGGTAGATGGGCACGAAGGTGGACAGCATCTGTTCGGCCACGTGGCACAGCGGCAGGTAGGACAGGTGCACGCTGTTGCCATCCATGGCCAGCCGATCGGCGATGCCCGGCGCCACGCCGCGCATATTGCCGTAGCTCAGCATCGCGCCCTTGGGCTTGCCGGTCGAGCCGGAGGTATAGATCATGAGGCCGGTGTCGTCCAGCCGCTGGCCGTCCAGCGCCGTGTTCAACGCAGCGAGTTCGGCCGCCTCGCGCCGCGCCCCCTCGGCCTCGATCTCGGCGTAGGTCACGATGCGCTCGCGCTCGGCGGGCGCATAGGAGCGCAGGCCCTTGGTCTCCATCATGACGATGCGGCGCAACAGCGGCAGCCGGTCCGCCACCTGCAGCACCTTGTCGGTCTGCTCCTGGTCCTCGCACACCACCAGTTCCACGTCCGCGTGCTCCAGCACGTAGCCCATTTCCTCGGCCGGGCTGGTGGAGTACACGCCCACCGCCACCGCGCCGACCGCGCCCGCCCCCATCTGCGTCAGCAGCCATTCCACGCGGTTCTCGGAGACGATGGCGACCCGCCCGCCCGCGCTCAGTCCCAGGGCGCGCAGGCCCAGTCCCACGCGGCAGGCCCGGCTCCAGTATTCCGCCCAGGTCATGGGCTTCCAGATGCCGAAGTCCTTTTGCCGGATGGCGATGGCCGCAGGCTGGCGCCGGGCCTGTTCACGCAGCATCTGCGGCAGCGTCAGGGCCGGCCACGCCTGCGCCGAAGCTCCAGGAATATCCATGTGCTTGTCCATCATGACAGCCAGCGCTTGCGGCGCTTGTAGTGCTTGATGTCGCGAAAGCCGCGGGCCTCGCCCGTGCCGCCCACGCCCAGGTAGAACTCGCGCACGTCCGGGTCCGCCGCCAGCTTCTCGGCGCTGCCGTCGATCACCACCTTGCCGGTCTCCATGATGTAGCCATAATGCGCCACCGCCAACGCCACCGAGGCATTCTGCTCCACCAGCAGCATCGACACCCCCTGTTCATGGTTGATGCGGGCGATGATGGAGAAGATGTTCTCCACCAGCATCGGCGACAGTCCCAGCGAGGGCTCGTCCAGCAGCATCAGCCTGGGCTGCGCGATCAACGCGCGGCCGATGGCCAGCATCTGCTGTTCGCCGCCCGACAGGTAGCCTGCCAGGCCGCGGCGCCGCTCGAACAGGCGCGGAAAGTAGCCATAGACCAGATCGAAGTCGACCTTCGCCCCCGGCCTGCCCGTCAGGGCATAGGTCGCGGCCACCAGGTTTTCCTCCACCGTCAGGTCCTCGAATACGCGGCGTCCCTCCATCACGTGCGCCAGCCCCGCGCGCACCAGGTTCTGCGGCCTGGCGCCCGCGGTGTCGCCGCCGTTGAAGACGATCTGCCCGCGCACCAGCGCGCCATCCTCCAGGTCCAGCAGGCCGGACACGGCCTTCAGGGTGGTGGACTTGCCGGCGCCATTGCTGCCCAGGAGGGCCACGATGCTGCCGGCGGGCACCGACAGCGACAAGCCGCGCAGCACCTGCACCGCCTTGTTGTAGACGACTTCGATATTGTTGATATCGAGCACCGCCGCTGCGGGCGGCGCGGCATGCGCGCCATGTCCAGGGTTCACGGCCGCCTCACTTCAGCACGATCCAGTCGGATGCCGGCACCATCTGCTTCTGCTTCACATCAGCGCGATAGATCCGCCCCACCGGGATCGAATTGCCCTTGATGGAAATCGGCACGCCGATCAGGCCGCCCGTATCGAAGTCCTTGATGCCGTCCAGCGCCGCCTTCATGTTGGCGCTGGTCAGCTCCTTGCCGGCGTCCAGCGTGCGCTTGGCGACTTCGGTGAACAGCATGGCGGCCAGGAAGCCCTGCATGTAGCCGGTGCTCTGGTATTGCGGACGCATCTCGCGGATCTTCTTCAGCATCGGCGCGTCTGCCGCCGTATCGTAGTAGTAGCGGTACGGCATCACGCCCATGAAGCCCTCGGCGTCCTCGCCCATCTGCATCACGGTGGAGTTGTCCATGGTCCAGAACGTGCCCATGTAGCGCGTCTTCAGACCCATGCGCTTGCCCTGCCCCACGAATTCGGGAATCGGCGCCAGCACGTAGCCGTGGAAGATGGTGTAGTCCGGATCGGCGCGGCGCAGCTTGATGACCTCGGTCGACACGTCCACGCTGCCCGGCGGCGTCATGATCTCGGTCGCGACCTTCAGGCCCAGCTTTTCCGCCACCGCGCGCGAGCTGGCGATGGGATCGCGGCCGAACTCCGTGTCCGAATACACGAAAGCCACCTTGGCGCCGGGCTGTTCCTTGGCGATGTAGCGCAGCAGGATGCCGAACATCTCCGTATAGTCGGGTCCCAGCATGAACTGGGCGGGATACTTGGCCGGATCGTTCAGTTCCGTGGCGAAGGACGCACCGGTCATCAGGATGTCGCCCGTGCGGTTCAGCTCGGCGTTGATGGTCTTGGAGAAGCCCGTGGAGTCGCCGTAGTAGAAGTTCACCTTGTTCTGGCTGGTGATCTTCTTGAAGGCCGCCACCGAGGCATCCACCTTGTAGGCGGTGTCTTCCGGCACGTAGCGCAGCTTGCGGCCCTTCACGCCACCCTGATCATTGACGATTTTCACGTAGTCGGTGATGCCGGCATGGATGCCCTGCCCGGCGAAGGCGAACACCCCGCTCAGCGGGATGGACCCGCCCAGCACCAGGTCCTCGGCCGCCTGCGCGGCTGGCGCCGCCGCCAGGGCCGCCGCCAGGCCCAGGGGGGCCAACAACCTCGATAAACCGCTGCCGATCCGGATGCGCTTCATGGTTAGTCTCCTGAGGGTCTTATGGATGGCCGCCGCCATGGCTAGGTACGGAAAGGCCAGAGGTGGAAGTAGCGGCGCACGCGCCGCCAGATTTCCGCGAGCCCGTGCGGCTCGAAGATCAGAAAGCCCACGATCAGCAGGCCGAAAACAATGGTGCGCACCGGCGAAATCAGGCGCAGCGCGTCGCCGCCCACCGGCAGCCAACCCACGACCAGCTTGAGCAGTTCCGGCACCATGGTCATGAAGATGGCGCCCAGGATGGAACCCAGGATCGTGCCCATGCCGCCCACGATGATGGCCGCCAGGAAGAAGATCGACATGATCAGCGGGAAGCTCTCGGGCGTGACCACCCGGAAGAAATAGGCCCACATGCCGCCCGCCACGCCCGCATAGAACGACGACAGACCGAACGACAGCAGCTTGTAGCGCAGCAGGCGTATGCCCAGCACCTCGGCCGAAATGTCGCGGTCGCGAATGGCGATGAAAGCGCGGCCGATGCGCGTGCGGAACAGGTTGGCCGCGCCCAGCACCATCAGCGCCGTCACCGGCACGATCAACCAGTAGATCTTGAACGAGGTGTCCAGGTCCACGCCCAGCACCCGCGCCGGCGGCACCTGCAGCCCGGTCGTGCCGCCCGTGAACTGCCAGTTGGCGAAGATGAAGTGCGCGATGAACGACGCGGCAATGGTGGCAATGGCCAGGTACAGCCCCTTCACCCGCAAGGACGGAATGCCGACCAGCAGGCCGCCCAGCATCGCCACCAGTCCGCCGGCCACCAGATTGAGCAGCACCGGCGTACCCAGCCGCTGCTCCAGCACCGCGACCGTGTACGCTCCCAGTCCCATGAAGGCGGCCTGCCCCAGGCTGACCAGGCCGGTATAGCCCGTCAGGATGTTCAGCCCCGTGGCGCTGGCGACGTTGATGGCCACCAGGCAGGCCAGATAGAGCCAATAGGCGTCGGCCACGAAGGGAAACATGGCCAGAGACGCGGCCAGCAAGGCCAGCCACGCCTTCTGCGTGCGGGTGTCGAACAGCGCTTCGTCCGCAAGATAAGTCTGCTTGGCAGTCGCGATGCGCATCGGTCAGAGCCTCTCGATTTCACGGGTGCCGAACAGGCCGTAGGGCCTGACCATCAACACCACCACCAGCACGATGAAAGTGGCCAGCAACTTGTATTCGCCGCCCATGTAGGCGCCGGCCCAGGCTTCCAGCAGGCCGATGAACACGCCGCCCACCAGGGCGCCCGCCACGCTGTCCAGGCCGCCCACGATCACCACCACCAGCACCGACAGGCCGAACACGCCCATCGACGAGGAAATGCCGCCGATGGCGCCCACGATCACGCCCGAGACCGCGGCCAGCGCGCCCGCCGCCACCCAGGCCAGCGAAAACACGCGCGGCACGTTGATGCCCATGGCATAGGCCGCCCCCTGATCCGATGCCGTGGCGCGCAGCGCCACCCCGCCGCGCCAGTAGCGGAACACCACCAGCACCAACAGCGCCAGCACCACCGCCACCCAGAAGCCGTAGAACACCTTGGGCGCGACGAAGGCCTCGCCTATCATCACCGGCGAGCGCGGCATGAATTCCGGCAGGCGGCGCTGGTCCGCCGTCCAGATCAGTTCGACCACGCCCACCAGGATCGACGCCAGCCCCACCGTGACCATGAATACCGAGATCGGCGCTTCGCCCAACATCGGACGGATGGTCAGCCGCTCGACCAGCGCCCCCAGTGCGCCCGACACCACCACCGCGCCCACGATGGCCAGCCAGATCGGCCATTCCATGCCGGTGGCGAAGGCATAGAACACGTAGGCGCCCAGCATCAGGAATTCGCCGATGGCGATGTTCACCACCCGGGTCGCCTTGTAGACGATGACAAAGGCCAACGCCGCCAGCGCATAAAGCCCGCCGCTGCCCAGCCCGGCCAGCGTGACTTCCAGGAAGAACAGCATGTCCATCAGGCCGCCTCCCGCAGGCGACGGCGCAGGTCGCCCACGTCGCCCGCGCCCAGATAAGCCTGGATGACCTGGGGATCGGCCTGCACCTGCGCCGGCGTGCCATCGGCAATCACCTGCCCGAAGTTCAGCACCACCACGTGGTCCGACAGGTCCATCACCATGCCCATGTCATGTTCCACCATCAGCACCGTCACGCCCCATTCGGAGCGCGCGTCCAGGATGAAGCGCGCCATGTCGTCGGTCTCTTCGCGGTTCATGCCCGCCACCGGCTCGTCCAGCATCAGCACCTTGGGATTCATGGCCAGCGCTCGCGCCAGCTCCACCCGCTTTTGCAGGCCATAGGACAGCGCGGCCACCGGCGCGTGGCGGATGTGGTCGATCTCCAGGAAGTCGATGATGCGTTCTTCGATGTCGGCGCGCAGCGCCATCTCTTCGCGGCGCGCCCGCCCGAAATACAGCAAGGCGTCCAGCACGTTGGTGCGCAGGTGGGCGTGGCGGCCCAGCTTGATGTTGTCCAGCACCGTCATGCCGCGGAACAGCGCAATGTTCTGGAAGCTGCGCGCCAGGCCCAGCTTGGCGCGTTCGGGCGCGGCCACGCGCGTGATGTCGCGTCCCTGGAACCGGATGTGTCCTGACGCCGGGCGGTAGAAGCCGGAAATGGTGTTGAACAGCGAGGTCTTGCCCGCGCCGTTGGGGCCGATGACCGTGGTGATGGAGCCGGGCTCCACGCGAAAGCCCACCCCGGTAAGCGCCTTGACCCCGCCGAACGCCAGCGTGACCCCATCCACCTCCAGCAAGGGAGGGCTGTCGGACTGATCCACCATTTGTCTCCTCGCCTTTACATGCGAAGTTTTTTATCGACGTCGGTCTGGCGAACCCGCGAGGCAGGAGATGCAACGAACCTGTCTTTACCTACGCCAGTACAGCGCCGGAAAATCGTTCTATGCGTTACGCTAAGCGTGCTTAAAAGAAAACCAAGCAAGCGCTCGGTTCAGACCATAGCATCGCGGTTTTTGGATCGACAGTTGGTACTTACCCGATAACGGAGACTCGCCATGACCCAAGAACACCCCGCCTTCCAGACCCTGTTCCTGGAAACCGACGGCGCGATCGCGACCGTGACGCTGAACCGCCCCGACGCGCTGAACGCCATCGATGTGGCGATGGCGCAGGACCTGCAACGCGCCGCGCAATGGCTGGAAGCGCGCGACGACATCCGCGCCGTGTTGCTGCGCGCCACCGGCAAGACCTTTTGCGCCGGCGGCGACATCAGCATGTTCACGGGCGAGCCCGCCCTGGTGCGCGCCACCCTGCTGGACCTGTTCACGCCATTGAACGACTTCATTGCGCGCATTGCCCGCATGGACAAGATCTGGATTGCGCAGGTCCACGGCATCGCCGCGGGTGCGGGCCTGTCGCTGGTATTGGCTTGCGACCTGGCCATCGCCGACGCCGACGCCCGCTTCATGACGGCCTACCTGAAGCTTGGAGCGACGCCCGACGCCGGCATGACCCATGGCCTCACGCGGGTGCTGGGCGCCCGCCGCGCGCTGGACCTGCTGCTGCGGCACGACGCCTTTTCCGCCGGCGACGCGTTGGCCTGGGGCATCGTCACGCGCACCGCCCCTGCCGGAGAACTCGCGCAAGCCGCGCAAGGCTACGCGCTTGAGGTCGCCCGCCACGCGCCGCACGGCATCGCGGGGGCCAAGGATCTGCTGCGCTCGGCCGAACACGCCGCGCTGGAAACCCAGCTGGCCGAAGAGACCGCGCGCTTCCTGGACAGCGCCTCGCGCGCGGACTTCGCGGAGGGCGTGCGCGCGTTCCGCGAGAAGCGCGCGCCGCAGTTCAAGGGCGAATAGGTTCCAGGGTGCGCCTCGCGGCGGCGCTAGCCGCCTTGCCGCAGCCCGCTCCAGTCGGGCGCGCGCTTTTGCACGAAGGCGCTCAGTCCTTCGCGCGCCTCGGGCGTGGCGGCTGCATTGCAGAACACCTCGACCGCCGTCGCCACCCGGCGCCGGTACTCGTTGTCGTTGCTGTAAACGAAGGCGCGCCGCCCCATCGCCAGGACTTGCGGCGGCTTGCCCGCCAATGACCGCGCCAGCGAGCGGGCCTGCTCCAGCAGCTCCGCTTCGGGCGCGACGCGCGCCACCAATCCCAATCCCTGGGCCTCTTGCGCACTGAAGGTGCGCCCGGTGAACAGCAGGTCGAACGCGCGGTGCTTGCCAACGATGCCCGGCAAGTGCACGTAATGGATCGCCGGCAATACACCCACATCGATTTCGGGATAACCGAACGTGGCGGTCTCCGCCGCCACCACCATGTCGCTGGATATGGCCACCGTCATCCCGCCGCCCCGGACCGCACCCGACACCACCGAAATCGACGGCTTGGTCAGGTTGAACTGCGTGTCGTAGAGCTTGATGTACAGCTTGGACAACAGCGCGTGGATCCGCGCCGGCGTGCTGTCCAGCAGCTTCTTCATATCCAGCCCGGCGCAAAAGCGCCCCGGCAGATCGCTGGCCAGCAGCACGGCGCGCACGCCGGAGTCGGCATTGGCCCGTTCCAGCGCGGCGATCAGCGCGTCCAGCATGTCTTCGTCCAGCGCATTGACGGGCGCATGGCATAGATGGATTTCCGCAATCTGATCGCGGACTTCATAGCGCAGGAATGTCATCGTCGCTCTCGTTTTCAGGAGTGGGCTTGCACGCTGCCCGACGCCAGCAATGCCTGGATGTCGGCTGGGGCGTAGCCCAGTTCGGCCAGGATCTCGCGCGTGTGTTCGCCCAGCACGGGCGCGGGCAGCGCGGCCTGGCGGGGCTGGCGTCCGAAGCGTATCGGCAAGCCGATGTTGCGGACTTCCCCCAGGACCTTGTGCTCACTTTTCACGACGAGTTCGCGCGCAGCGACCTGCGGATGCGCCAAGGCCTGGTCCAGCGTATGAATCGCAGAACAGGCAATGCCCGCTGGCTTGAGCGCTTCCAGCCATTGCGCCACGCTGCGCGTCTCCATGCGCGACTGGACCAGCGCGACCGTCTCGGCAAAATTGCGTACCCGGTCGGCGTTGGTGGCGAACTGCGGCGCATCGACCTGGTCTTGCAGCCCCGCAACGGCGCAGAAGCGCTGCCATTGCGCATCGTTGCCCACGCCCAGCATGATGTCGCCATCAGCCGCGTGGAACGCCTGATACGGACACATGGCGGGATGGCCCGTACCCATGCGGCGCGGAATCTGGCCAGTGCGCCAGTAGTTCTGCGCCATGTACGACATCAGGCCGAGCGACGTATCCAGCAAGGAAACGTCCAGGTACTGCCCCTTGCCGCTCTGGCTGCGCTCCAGCAACGCGGCCAGGATTCCGCTCAGCGCAAAGGAACCCGTGCCCAGGTCCACCGGCGAGAAGCTGGCGCGCGCAAAATTCCCACCCGGTTCGCCCATGGTGCTGATCATGCCGCTGAAGGCCTGCAGCATGACGTCGTAGCCCGGCTCCTCGCCCATCGGACCCTCGCGGCCATAGCCCGAGATTTCGCAGTACACCAATCGCGGGTTGAGGCCGCTGAGCGTCTCGTAATCCACGCCCAGGCGCGCGGCGGTCTTGCCGCCGAAACCTTGCAGCACCACGTCCGCCTGTTCCGCCAGGCGATGCACCACGGCGCGCCCTTCCGCGGTTTTCAGGTCCACGGCCAGACTGCGCTTGTTGTGGTTCACCGCCAGGAAGGTCGCCGACTGGCCCGCATCCTGCGGCAGCCAGGCACGCGTATCGTCGCCCGAACCCACCGGTTCGACCTTGATCACCCGCGCGCCCAGCTCGCCCAGATACTGGCCGCATAGCGGCCCGGCCAGCACCTTGCTCAAATCCAGGACGGTAATGTTCTTCAGCGGCGTCATGCGCGCATCCATCGACATGATTACTGCTCGCTCTTCAGGCCGATGGTTTGCGCGGCCTGGGTCCACTGCGCGGTTTCACGCTTGAAGAACGCGTCCAACTCGGCGGGAGCGACCTGGAAGGCTTCCGCGCCTCGGTCCTGCATCGCCTTGCGGTAGTCATCGCTCGCGACGACACGCGCTACCGCCTCGCGCAGCTTCTGCACCACTTCCGGCGGCGTGCCCGCGGGCGTTTGCAGGGAGAACCAGAATTTGAGGTCCAGGCTGGGATAGCCCGCTTCCTTCAGCGTGGGCACGTCCGGCAACAGGGGCGACCGGTCGGCGGAGGTAATGGCCAGGGCCTTCAACCTGCCGGCCTGCACCTGGCCAAGACTGGTCGACATGCTGTCGAACAGGAAATCGACCTGCCCGCCGATCACGTCGGTCACGGCGTTCGCGCTGCCTTTGTAGGCGACGCCCACGGCTTGAAAGCCGGCCAGCTTCTGCAGCGACGCACCATAGACGTGCGGCGAACTGCCCGGCCCGAAGGTCGCATAGCTAAGCCCGTTCTTCATGCCGCGCCCGCGCTGGACCAGATCGGCCAAGGTCTGGACCGGCGTGCGTTCGGGATTGACCACCAGCAGATTGGGCATGGCGCCCGTCGTGCCGACGGGCACGTAGTCCTGCAATGGATGCATCTTCGCGCTCGGGTACATCAGCGGGTTGATGGCCTGCATGGCCACCGTGTTGTGCATCAGCGTGTAGCCATCCGCCGGGCCATTCAGCACGCTTTGGTAGCCGACGTTGCCGCTGGCGCCCGGCTTGTTCTGGACGATGACCTGCTGCCCCAGCTCGCGCGCCAGAGGCTCCGCCACCAGACGCGCGATGAAGTCGGTCGGACCGCCGGCCGAGAAAGGCACGACCAGCGTAATGGGCTTTGAAGGCCAGGTATCGGCCAACGCCGGCCCGGACAGCGCCGCCGCAGCCATGCCAGCGGCGAGGATTTTCTGGAACGCCATGATGTCTCCGTTATGTTCTTGGTGGGATGGCGCCCATTATGCGAAGCGTCTTGATATATTAGAAATACCGTTTAAATATGCAGGCCATAATAAACTTATTATGCCCCTGCCCGCCTGAGGTCTGCGCATGTCCATGTCCATCCGCGCGATGCAATGCTTTGTCGCCGTGGTTTCCACCGGGTCGATCAGCCGCGCCGCGGCCGCGCTGCATGTGGCGCAACCCGCGTTGAGCCTGCTGATACGCAATCTGGAAGAAGATCTGGGCGTGGTGCTGTTGCATCGCAGCGCACGCGGCGTCACGCCGACAGCGGCGGGATCACGCATGCTGGCGCACGCGCGCGAGATCCTGGGGCGCATCGACACGGCGCGTGCCGACGTGCGCGAAGACCTGAACGCTCCCCGGGGCACGGTATCGCTGGCCATGTCCATGTCCATGGCCAAACTGGTGACCGTGCCGTTGCTGCGGTTCTCGTTGGAGCACTGGCCCGGCGTCTACCTGAAGATCATCGAATCCAGTACGGGATACATCCCGGGCTTCGTCAGTTCCGGCCATGCCGACCTGGGACTGACTTTCAGCGACGACGCCTCGGTCGATCTGCGCTTCCAGCGCCTGATGGACGAAGAGCTGGTCGTGGTTTCGCCGCCCTCGGCCAAGCCGCGAAAAAAGCCGTCCCCAGCCGCGCTGCATGCGCTGCCGGTCATGGATCTGCACGCGCTCGCCGAACTGCCGCTGGTATTGCCCGGCAGTCAACACAGCCTGCGCCGGTTGCTGGACCAGTATCAGCAGCAGGAACGCGCCGAGTTCCGCGTCATTGCCGAGGCCAACGCCATCCCGCAGCTGATCGAACTGGCGCAGGCGGGCATCGCGCACACCATCCTGTCCTACGCGGCGGTGCACCAGGAAGCCGCGCGCGGCGAGGTCATCCTGCACCGCATCGTCAAGCCGCGCCTGACGCGGCCGGTGTTCCTGTGTCGGTCGGACGTCCTGCCCTTGTCCATGGCCGCGTCGGCCGTGGCCGACCGGGTCGGCCGCATCATCACGGACTCCCGGCCCGGCGCCGCGCCCACCCGGGCAAAGCTCAGATAACGCGCTTTTCCACCGCCTGCGCCCAGCGCCGCGCCACCGTCGGCGAGGTGGCGCAGGTGGCGGACTCGGTCACTACGCGCACCGCGCGTTCCAGTAGCTGGATGTCGGCCTCGTGCTGGCGCGCCACATGCGGATCCTCGAAAAAGATCACGCGCTGGCATTGGTGTTCCAGCACCAGCTCCGCAATCTGGGCATCGCCGCCCAGCGGCCCGCTGAGATAACGGTGCACCCAGGGCGTATCCTTGGGCCAGCCGCGCGACCAGGCCAGCTCGTTCAAGCGGCCGCCGGTGGTACCCGTGGCCACGCGCCGCGCAAATCGCGACAGCACGTCGAAATGCTCGCTGGCGAACGCGACCATTTCGTCCTTGAGCGCATCGTGGGCGATCAGCGCCACCGTCTGGCCGGTGAAGTTGAAATGGCGCGAAGCCGAGACGTCCGGCGGCAAGCCGGCATGGACGCGTTCGACTTCCATCCATTCTATGGCGCCCGCAAGCGTCGAGATGAACGGACGGCCGTGCGTGATGCATTGGCGCTTGAGCGCCAGCGCTTCCGGAAAAATCGATGACGGGTCGACGGGATCGATCAGGTAGATCGCGCCGTCGAACGGCGCCTGCCCGTCACGCCCTTCCGTCACCCGGGCCACCAGCTTCATCAGGCCGCCTTCGCGGCCATAGGGATAGCGGATCAGCCCGCCGTAGCCCTGCAGCATACCCTCGCGCACGATCGCGTCATGGGTGCGGCCGACGGTGTGCAACTGCACGCCCAGCTCGCGTATCGTGCCGGAACACGCGCGCAGCCAGGTAAACAGCGCGGCATCGGGAGTTTCGTGGTGCAGCCGGTTGGCGGCCAGGCCAAAGCGCAATTGGGCAGCGGGCATCGGTAGACTCAGGCAGGTAAGGACAACGGGAAGACCCTTGATGATACCGTGGCGGGCATGCCCGCGGCGGGATCGGTCCGGATCCGCCAGCGCTCAAAAACAAAAACGCTCCCCGCAGGGAGCGCTTCTGGTTTGGCGATCAGTCCGCCTCGTCGATCCAGGCCATCTGGATGGCCTCCAGGATCTTCTCGCCGCTATGTGCGGGGTCGTCGTTGAAATCCGGCAAGGCCAGGACCCACTCGCGCAGCTGCACGAAGCGCAGCGTCTTGGGATCCACGTCGGGATGCGCGTCGAGCAGCGCCTCGGCGATCTGGTAGGTATCGGTCCACTTCATCAATGGCCCTCTTTGGCGTGGTTGATGGTGTACTTGGGGATCTCGACCGTCAGGTCGGCGTCCGTCACCAGCGCCTGGCAGGACAGGCGCGAGGTCGGGGTCAGGCCCCAGGCCTTGTCCAGCAGATCCTCTTCGTCATCGGTGGCGTCTTCCAGCGAAGCATAGCCCTGCTTGACCACCACGTGACAGGTCGTGCAGGCGCACGACAGTTCACACGCGTGTTCGATGTCGATATGGTTGTCCAGCAGCACGCGGCAGATCGACACGCCCTTGGGCGCGTCTTCGATCACGGCGCCTTCCGGGCAGTAGTCGGGATGAGGCAATACGGTCAGTTTCGGCATAGCGTGTTATCAGGCAATCTCATCAAGTTTGCGGCCCGCCAGCGCGGCGCGGATGCTGCGGTCCATCCGGCGCGCAGCGAAATCGTCGGTCGCGGCCGACAGGGCCTGGACCGCGTCCTTCACCGTGTCCACGTCCTGCGCGTCCTGAGCGGCGATGGCAGCCTGCAGGCATGCGTCCACACGCTTGCGTTCTTCGGCATCCAGCAGGTCGCCATCGACGGCCAGCGCGGCCTGCACCGACTCGACCAGTTGGCGCGCGTCCACCTGTTGCTCGCGCAGCATGCGGGCGCGAGCGTCGGTGTCGGCTTGCGCCACGCTGTCGGCCAACATCTGCGCGATTTCGTCGTCGGTCAGGCCATAGGACGGCTTGACCGACACCATGGCCTCGACGCCCTTGCTCTGCTCGCGCGCGGTCACGCTCAGCAGGCCGTCGGCGTCCACCTGGAAGGTCACGCGGATGCGGGCTGCGCCCGCCACCATGGGCGGAATGCCGCGCAGCTCGAAGCGGGCCAGCGAGCGCGAATCGGAGACCAGGTCGCGTTCGCCCTGCACCACATGGATGCTCATGGCCGTCTGGCCATCCTTGAAGGTCGTGAATTCCTGGGCGCGCGCCACCGGAATCGTGCTGTTGCGCGGGATGATGCGCTCCACCAGGCCGCCCATGGTTTCCAGCCCCAAGGACAGCGGGATCACGTCCAGCAGCAGCCAGTCTTCGCCGGGAGCGCGGTTGCCCGCCAGCAGATTGGCCTGCAAGGCGGCGCCCAGCGCCACCACTTGATCGGGATCCAGGTCCGTCAGCGGTTGCGTGCCGAACAGCTTGCCCACGGCAGCGCGCACGACCGGCATGCGCGTGGCGCCGCCGACCATCACCACGCCGCGCACGTCGGCCGGCGTCAGCGATGCGTCGCGCAAGGCGCGGCGCGCGCAGTCCAGCGTGCGCACGATCAGGGGCTGAGCCAGTTCTTCGAAGGCGGCCCGCGTCAGGCTCGTGTCCACGGATCTGCCGTCGGACAATTCCAGCTTCAGGCCGGCCGCATCGGCGTCCGACAAGGCCTCGCGCGCGGCGCGCGCCGCCATCAGCAAGCGGCGGCGGTCCGCCGGCGAAAACTCGCCCGCGGCAAGCGCGGCCACCACATGATCGACGATCAAGGCATCGAAGTCGTCACCGCCCAGCGCGGTATCGCCGCCGGTGGCAATGACCTCGAACACGCCCTGGGTCAGGCGCAGGATGGAAATATCGAACGTGCCGCCGCCCAGGTCGTACACGGCGTACACGCCTTCAGCCGCGTTATCCAGGCCGTAGGCAATGGCCGCTGCGGTCGGTTCATTCAGCAGGCGCAGCACGTTCAGGCCGGCCAGACGGGCGGCGTCGCGCGTCGCCTGGCGCTGGGCATCATCGAAATAGGCGGGCACCGTGATGACCGCGCCGACCAGGTCATCGCCCAGCACGTCTTCGGCGCGTTGGCGCAGAACGGCCAGGATCTGCGCCGACACTTCGACCGGGCTCAGGTCGCCCTGGACGGTGCGGATGCGCACCATGCCGGGCGCGTCCACGAATTCGTACGGCGCACGGCTGGCGCGCGCCTCTTCCAGCGAACGGCCCATGAAACGCTTGACCGACACAACGGTATTCAGCGGATCCTCGGCCTGCTGCGCGAGCGGTTCGCGCCCCGTGGTGACCTTGCCGCCGGCGAAATAGCGCACGGCGGAAGGCAGCAAGGCGTGGCCTTGCTCGTCCCTCAGCACTTCGGCGACGCTGCTGCGCACGGCCGCGACCAGGGAATTGGTGGTGCCCAGGTCGATCCCGACCGCCAGCTTGCGCTGGTGAGGCGCGGGCGATTCGCCAGGCTCTGATATCTGCAATAAGGCCATGATTCTGTTTTTATGGTCAGTAGGCGGCGCTGTGCCGGCGCCCGTGTCGCGGACGCCCCGGCGCGGCCTGGGCTATGCGGCGGGCTGGGCGTGCGCCAGTTCTTCCGCCAACTTCTCCACGAACATCCACTCCCGCACCTTGAGCCCCGCCGCCGCGTAGTCGCGGTCCTGGTCGATCAGACGGGCCAGCGTGGCGCGCATGGCGGCGCGCGCCTGCTGCAATTCCGCCTGCAAGGCCGCCAGGGCGTCGGCGTCGTCGCGCGCGTCGTCCAGCATCTCGCGCCAGGTCATCTGCTGCATCAGGAACTCGGGGTCCATGGCCGTGTTGCTCTCGGTCTGCAGGTCCACGCCGGCCTGCTCGCACAGGTAGCGCGCCCGCAGCAAGGGATCGCGCAACAGGCGGTAAGCCTCGTTGGCGCGAGCCGCCCACTGCATGGCCACGCGGCGTTCCGCGGGGCTGGCAGTGGCGTAGCGGTCGGGATGCACCTGCGCCGCGACGGTACGCCACGCAGTCTCAAGCGCCTGGGCGTCCAGATCGAAACGCGCCGGCAAGCCGAACAGGCCGAAGTGATCGTCACCAGCCAAGACTTACACCGTGAACGACTCGCCGCAGCCGCAGGTCGCCTTTTCGTTGGGGTTGCGGAACTTGAAGCCCTCGTTCAGGCCTTCACGGGCGTAATCGAGTTCGGTGCCGTCCAGGTAGGACAGGCTTTTCGGGTCGATGAAGACCTTCACGCCGAAGCTTTCGAACACCACGTCTTCCGGCGCCACGTCGTCCACGTACTCGAGCTTGTAGGCCATGCCGGAGCAGCCCGTGGTCCTAACGCCGAGCCGCAAGCCGATACCCTTTCCGCGCTTCTGCAAGTAGCGGCCGATATGGGTGGCAGCCTGTTGGGTCAGGGTAACGGACATGTTCAGCCCGCCACAGCAGCTTCAGCCGGGGCCGAATGCTTTTCTTTGTAGTTCTGCACCGCGGCCTTGATCGCGTCTTCGGCCAGGATGGAACAGTGCACCTTCACGGGCGGCAGGGCCAGTTCTTCGGCGATCTGCGTGTTGCGGATGTTCATGGCTTCGTCGAGCGTCTTGCCCTTGACCCATTCGGTCACGAGCGAGCTGGAAGCGATGGCCGAACCGCAACCGTAGGTCTTGAAGCGCGCGTCTTCGATCACGCCGGCTTCGTTCACCTTGATCTGCAGCTTCATCACGTCGCCACAGGCGGGCGCGCCGACCATGCCGGTGCCGACCGACTCGTCCGACTTGTCGAACGAACCGACGTTGCGCGGGTTTTCGTAGTGATCCAGGACTTTGGTGCTGTAAGACATGTTAATTCTCCACGAATTTCTAGGCGCGGGCGCTTAGTGCGCAGCCCACTGCACGGTGTTCAAGTCGATGCCTTCCTTGGCCATTTCCCACAGCGGCGACATGTCGCGCAGCTTGCCGACGCGGCTCTTGAGCAACTCGATGGCGTAGTCCACTTCCTTTTCGGTCGTGAAACGGCCCAGCGTGAAGCGGATCGAGCTGTGCGCCAGTTCGTCGTTGCGGCCCAGGGCGCGCAACACGTAGGACGGTTCCAGGCTGGCCGAGGTGCAGGCCGAGCCGCTGGAGACGGCCAGTTCCTTGATCGCCATGATCAGGGACTCGCCTTCGACGTAGTTGAAGCTGACATTCAGGTTGTGCGGGACGCGTTGGTCCATGTCGCCGTTGAGGTAGACCTCTTCGATCTGCGACAGGCCAGCCCACAGGCGGTCGCGCAGCATGCGGATGCGCTCGTTCTCGGTGCCCATTTCTTCGCGGGCCAGGCGGAAAGCTTCGCCCATGCCGACGATCTGGTGCGTGGCCAGCGTGCCCGAGCGGAAACCGCGCTCGTGGCCGCCGCCGTGCATCTGCGCTTCGATGCGGATACGCGGCTTGCGGCGCACGTACAGGGCGCCGATGCCCTTGGGGCCGTAGGTCTTGTGAGCCGAGAACGACATCAGGTCGACCTTGAGCTTTTGCAGGTCGATTTCCACCTTGCCGGTCGCCTGGGCGGCGTCCACGTGGAAAATGATGCCCTTTTCGCGGCAGATCTCGCCCAGCGTGGCGACGTCCTGGATCACGCCGATTTCGTTGTTCACCATCATCACGGATACCAGCACGGTATCGGGGCGCAGCGCGGCCTTGAAGGTGTCCAGATCGATCAGGCCGTTGTCCTTGACGTCCAGATAGGTCACTTCGAAGCCCTGGCGCTCGAGTTCGCGACAGGTGTCCAGCACGGCCTTGTGCTCGGTCTTGACGGTGACGATGTGCTTGCCGCGTTCCTGGTAGAAGTTGGCGGCGCCTTTGATCGCCAGGTTGTTGGATTCGGTGGCGCCGGAGGTCCAGACGATTTCGCGCGGATCGGCGTTCACCAGCTTGGCGACTTCTTCACGGGCGCGCTCGACGGCTTCTTCGGATTCCCAGCCAAACGCGTGGCTGCGGGATGCCGGGTTGCCGAAGTTGTCGTACAGCCAGGGCACCATCTTGTCCACGACGCGGGGGTCGACGGGCGTCGTGGCGGAATAATCCAGATAGATCGGGCGGGTGGTCATTTCTACAACTCCTGATACTGCTTATACGGTGGCATTGGCGGCGACGGTCGCGGCCGGGGCGTTGGCGGCGTTGTTGGCGCCCCCCACCCGGTTCACGCGCACCGCGCAAGCCTGCGCTTGATTGTTGGCTTCCTGCAGTTGGCGCACGCGCTGCTGATCGACGAGATCCTGCAGGGACACCGAATCCAGGTAATCCACCATCTTGCGATTCAACGTAGCCCAGAGTTCGTGCGTCATGCACTTGCCCGGCTTGCCGTCGTTGCCGCTCGTACAGTCCCGCTTGCCGCCGCAGCTGGTGGCGTCCAGGGGTTCATCGACGGCGAAAATGATGTCGGCAACGGTAACGTTGCGGGCGAGGCGCGCGAGCGAGTAGCCGCCCCCAGGGCCGCGCACGCTGTCCACGAGTTCGTGGCGACGCAGTTTCCCGAACAGCTGTTCCAGGTAGGACAGCGAGATGTTCTGACGCTGGCTGATGGCCGCAAGAGTGACCGGACCGCTATGCTGCCGCATAGCCAGATCGATCATGGCAGTCACGGCGAAACGCCCCTTGGTAGTTAGCCGCATGGTAGGTTCCCAGTGATTCGGCAATGGCCGCAGGCGAATCCAGCGGTCAATACCCGAGTAATTGCCTCAAGTATAGCCTATTCCCGACTAATTTGGTATGGCTCCCGGCTAGAAAAAACCGCGCATTCGCGCGGTTTTTCACTGCCAAGCACCTCCGAGAACCGCCCGACGGGCAGCCCTGCGGAACAAGCGGATCACGCCGCCTGGTACTGGGTCGCGCGCTTGCGCACCAGCTCAAGCACACCCTGACAGGCGTCTTCCAGGTAGTCCAGGACCTTGCCGAAACCATCGGCGCCGCCATAGTACGGATCGGGCACGGTGGCCTCTTCGAACTCATTGGCAAAGCGCATCAGCAGCATCAGCTTGTGCTGGTAGGCCTTGGGGCACTGCTGCTGCATGGCGGACAGATTGTCCCAATCCATGGCGAGGATCAAGTCGAAATCGCGGAAATCTTCCGCGGTGACCTGACGCGCTTCACAGTGCGTGATCTCGTAGCCGCGCTTGCGCGCTGCGGCCTGCGCCCGGGCATCAGGCGCCTCGCCGATGTGAAACGCGTGCGTGCCCGCGGAGTCGATGCGAACTACATCGCCCAAACCCGCGTCGTTCACCAAATGGCGAAACACGCCCTCTGCGCTCGGCGAGCGACAGATATTGCCCATGCAAACGAAAAGTACCTTGGTCATCATGGGAGTAAGTGTGCGGGAAAACCCGAGATAAGGCAAGCTTTTTTTGCGTCTGCGGGATTCTGGCTCGGCAAATACAGTATCAATATTTTTTCAATAAAATCAATAATTTATGAAGAAATTCTGATCCCTCTCATGAACACTGAATGCAGATATCCGGGCGAATCGTGGCAGCCTGATTGCAACGCAACAGGTTTTGGCAATATTCAGCCGCCAGTCAGCGAAAAGAAACATTTAGACACGTGATCCGCTGCTACACCGCCCCGTCCAGCAGCACGCGCTGCTTCAGCGCGGTCAGCGCGTCGCGCGCCGCAGCCGCCTGTTCGAACTCGAGGTTCCGGGCATGATCCATCATCAGCTTTTCGAGGCGCTTGATCTCGCGGGCCAGGGCCTTTTCGTCCTTCAGGAACTCGGCCGGAACTGCGGCCTCGAGCGCGTCGTGCTGCGTCGGCGCGACCACGCCATCAATCAGTTCGCGCACGGCCTTCTGCACGCCCCGGGCGGTAATGCCGTGGTCGGCGTTGAACTTCAGCTGCTTGGCGCGCCGCCTTTCGGTTTCCTCCATGGCGCGCTGCATCGAATCGGTGATGCGGTCCGCATAAAGGATGGCGTGGCCGTTGAGGTTGCGCGCCGCACGCCCGATGGTCTGGATCAGGCTGCGTTCCGAACGCAGGAAGCCTTCCTTGTCGGCATCCAGGATCGCAACCAGTGACACTTCAGGGATATCCAGGCCCTCGCGCAGCAGGTTGATCCCCACCAGCACGTCGAAAGTACCCAGGCGCAGGTCGCGGATGATTTCCACGCGCTCGACGGTGTCGATATCCGAATGCAGATAGCGCACTCGGACGCCGTGCTCGCTCAGGAAGTCCGTCAAGTCCTCCGCCATGCGCTTGGTCAGCGTGGTGACCAGTACGCGCTCCGCTTGCGCCACGCGCGCCTTGATCTGCCCGAGGAGGTCATCGACCTGGGTCCGGGCCGGCAGGACCTCGACCAGCGGATCGACCAGCCCGGTAGGCCGCACCACTTGTTCCACGACGTTGTCGGTGTGCTCTTTCTCGTAGGCGGCCGGCGTGGCCGACACGAACACGCACTGGCGCATCCGAGCCTCGAATTCCTCGAGTTTCAGCGGCCGGTTGTCCAGCGCCGACGGCAGGCGAAAGCCGTACTGCACCAGCGTTTCCTTGCGCGCGCGGTCGCCCCGGTACATGCCGCCCAACTGGCCGATGGTGACGTGGCTTTCGTCAATGAACATGAGCGCATCGGACGGCAGGTAGTCGATGAGGGTGGGCGGCGGTTCGCCCGGCGCCGCGCCCGACAGGTGGCGGGAATAGTTTTCGATGCCTTTGCAGAAGCCCAGCTCCTGCAGCATTTCCAGGTCGAAACGGGTGCGCTGCTCCAGCCGCTGCGCCTCGACCAGATGGCCGTCGTCGACGAAGCGCTTGACCCGTTCGCGCAGCTCTTCCTTGATGGTTTCAATGGCGCGCAGCACGGTGTCGCGCGGCGTGACGTAGTGCGAACCGGGATAGACGGTAAAGCGCGGCAGCTTCTGGCGGATGCGGCCGGTCAGCGGATCGAACAGCTCCAGGCTTTCGATCTCGTCGTCGAACAGCGTCAGGCGCAGCGCCAGTTCCGGGCTTTCCGCCGGGAAGATGTCGATGGTCTCGCCACGCACCCGGAAGACGCCGCGGGTGAACTCGGCGTCGTTGCGGGTGTACTGCATGGCGACCAGGCGGGCCAGGATCTCGCGGCGCGAGATCTGGTCGCCGGCGCGCAGGATCAGCACCATGGCGTGGTAGTCGCCCGGGTTGCCGATACCGTAGATGCACGACACGGTGCCCACGATGATGGTGTCGCGGCGCTCCAGCAGGCTCTTGGTCGCCGACAGCCGCATCTGTTCGATGTGCTCATTGATGGACGAATCCTTTTCAATGAACAGGTCGCGCGTCGGCACGTACGCCTCGGGCTGGTAGTAGTCGTAGTACGAAACGAAGTACTCGACGGCGTTCTTCGGGAAGAACTCCCGCATTTCGGCGTACAGCTGGGCGGCCAGCGTCTTATTGGGGGCCAGAACCAGCGCCGGGCGCCCCATGCGGGCGATGACGTTGGCCATGGTGTAGGTCTTGCCGGAGCCCGTCACGCCCAATAGCGTCTGAAACATCAGGCCGTCTTCGACCCCCTGGGTCAACCCCTCGATGGCGGTGGGCTGATCGCCCGCCGGCGGATAGGGTTGGTACAGGTGAAACGGGCTGCCCGGGAAATCGATGAATCCGGGGCCTGGCGCGGACGGATCCGCCACGGCCAATGCCGCCGCGGGATCAGCCGCCAGGTTCGCTGCGGCCCCCGCCGTAATCGGGTCTATTGCGCTCTTAGGCATGCTAGACTCTTCCAGGGTAAACCCCTCATTATCCACAGCAGCCCGTACTGCGTCCACCCACCTCATCAGACTCCCATGAGCACCCTTTTCGATTCCGTCGAACTCGCCCCGCGCGACCCCATTCTTGGCCTGAACGAACAATTCAACGCTGATACGCGTCCCGGTAAAGTCAATCTGGGCGTGGGCGTGTACTACGACGATCAGGGTCGCATCCCCCTGCTGGGCGCGGTTCGCAAGGCCGAAGCCGCCCGCATCGAAGCCGCCGCCGCCCGCGGCTACCTGCCCATCGAAGGCATCGCCGGTTACAACAACGGCGCGCAAGCCCTGCTGCTGGGCAAGGATTCCGCACTGGCCGCCGCCGGCCGCGTGCTGACCACCCAAGCCCTGGGCGGCACCGGCGCGCTGAAGATCGGCGCCGACTTCCTGCGCCAACTGCTGCCGACCTCCAAGGTCCTGATCAGCGATCCCAGCTGGGAAAACCACCGCGCCCTGTTCGAGCGCGCCGGTTTCGAAGTCGGCACCTATTCGTACTACGACGCCGCTACCCGCGGCCTGAACTTCGACGCCATGCTGGCCGACCTGAAGGCCGCGCCGGCCAAGACCGTCGTCGTGCTGCATGCCTGCTGCCACAACCCCACCGGCGTGGACCCCACCGCCGACCAGTGGAAGCAGATCGCCGCCGTCGTCAAGGAAAACCATCTGGTCCCGTTCCTGGACATCGCCTACCAGGGCTTCGGCGACGGCCTGACCGAGGACGCCTCGGTCGTGCGCATGTTCGCCGACCTGGACCTGACCATGTTCATCAGTTCCTCGTTCTCGAAGTCGTTCTCGCTGTACGGCGAGCGAGTCGGCGCGCTGACGGTCGTCGCCGGCAGCAAGGACGAAGCCACCCGCGTGCTGAGCCAGCTCAAGCGCGTGATCCGCACCAACTACTCCAACCCGCCCACCCACGGCGGCACGGTGGTGTCGACGGTCCTGAACACGCCTGAACTCTTTGCCATGTGGGAAGAGGAACTCGCCGGCATGCGCGACCGCATCCGCCTGATGCGCAAGCAACTGGTCGACAAGATCAAGGAACACGGCGGCAAGCAGGACTTCAGCTTCGTGCTGAAGCAGCGCGGCATGTTCTCGTATTCGGGCCTGACCGCCGCGCAAGTGGACCGCCTGCGCGAAGAACATGGCGTCTACGCCGTGTCCAGCGGCCGCATCTGCGTCGCCGCGCTGAACAGCGGCAACATCGACCAGGTCGCCAAGGGCATCGCAGCCGTGCTGTAAAGCCGTTTACCGCGCACAGGCCCATGCGGCCTGCCGCCAGGAACGGGACCTTCGGGTCCCGTTTTCTTTTGCGCTGCCCGTTGCGCGCGGCAGCTTTACTTGTCCAGGAACCGGTTCATCTCTTCGCGGATCATCTGGGCAACAGCCTCCTGGCGCTTTTGCGTCATGCGATTGTCCAGTGCCGCGACACTGATGCCACCCAGCACATCGCCTTCCTTGTTCATCAGCGTTACGCCCACGCCAGTGACCTTGCTGACCGCGTGGCTGCCTATCACGGCGTAGCCGCGCTTGCGCGCGCGCGCAATGCGCATGCGCAACTGCTCCAACGTAAGCGACTTGTACTTGAGAAAGCGGGCCCTGTTGACGTTGAGATAATGCTCCGTAAGGTCTTCGTCGAAGCTCGCCAGCATGGCCAGCCCACCCGCACCCACGCCGATGGGCTGCCGGTTGCCGACCGGGATGGCCAGGGCCTGGATGGGATACGCACCCACTTCCCGAGCAATGCACAGGGTATCCAGGTCTTGCAGGATCACCAGGAAACTGGCGTCTTCGGTGCGGTCGGAAATACGTCGCAGCAAAGGTCCATAGCGTACCGACAGCGACGATTGCGCAGCCAGTGACTCCCCGAGTTTCCGGCAATAGTCGCCAAGGTAGTACTTCTTGCTGCGCGCGTTACGGGCCACCAGTCCCTGCGCCATCAGTTCGCGCAACAGGCGCAGCGCCGTCGGTTTTTCCAAGCCCTGCTCCCGACACACGTCGATGAGCCGCAGACCTTCCTCGTGATGGCGCTGAACGGTTTTCAGCACTCGCAGCGCTTTCTGGATGCTGGAGGATTGCGTCATGTCATCCGGATCCACACCAGGTAAAAAAAGTTTCACATGCCGGAACTTTATCCTGTTTTCAACGGGTAAGCAGGGGTTAATGCGGAACGGCCAGCCACGCAGAATAGAGCCACTCATCGATCAGCTGCCTAGGCCCAATATGAACGTCTATATCACCGGCATCGCCCATACTCCGCTTGGCCGCCACCCGGATCTTTCGGTCAAGCAATTAACCGAACAAGCCGTCAACACTGCCCTGGCCGACAGCGGCCACGGACTGGAAGACATGCAGGCGGCGTGGTTTTCCAACGTGCGCCAAGGCCAAATGGAAAAGCAGAATTCGATCCGTGGCCAATGCGCGCTGAACGCGATGGGGGTGAGCGGCATCCCCGTCTTCAATATCGAAAATGCCTGCGCCAGCAGCAGTTCCGGCTTGTTCAACGCCTGCATGGCGGTCGAATCGGGCATGTTCGACACGGTCTTGGTGGTAGGCGCGGAAAAGATGTTCTATCCGGACAAGAAGGCCGAGATGATGAACGCGTTCTTCGGCGGCACCGACATACATCTGTTGCGTCAGACATGGGATTTCTTCTGCCAGCAGGAGACCGACCCCGGCATCCGCCAGCGGCTGAACTCTCCCGGCGCCTGGAATACGCAGAGCTTTTTCATGGACATCTATGCGGCCATGGCGCGCCAACATATGCGCACGTATGGCACCACGCAGCGGCAGATCGCCAGTGCGGCAGCCAAGAACCACGCGCACTCGACCATGAACCCGCTGGCCCAATACCAGAACGATATGTCGACCGACGAAGTGCTTGCGACCCCCGAGATCGCCTGGCCACTGACGCGCGCCATGTGCGCACCCATTTCCGACGGTGCCGCCGCCATCGTGTTGTCCAACGGCCGCGCCCTGTCAGACGCGCGCAGGCAACGGGCCGTCAGAGTCGCGGGCATCGGCGCGGCCAGCACGGTGATCCGCGACATCGCCGATATGGACAGGCATTGCGTGCACCTGGCTGCCAAGCGCGCCTATGCCATGGCCGGGATCACGCCGCAGGACATCGACCTGGCTGAAGTGCATGACGCATCCAGCTTCGCGGAACTGCTGCAGATCGAAAATCTGGGCCTTTGCGCCCGCGGCCAAGGCGGGCCATACACCGAAAGCGGAGCGACCAGCCTGGGCGGTCCCACACCCGTCAACGTATCGGGCGGCCTGGTGTCCAAAGGACACCCGATCGCCGCGACGGGATTGGTGCAAATCCATGAACTCGTTACGCAACTGCGCCATGAGGCCGGCGCGCGCCAGGTACAGGGCGCCCGTACCGCAGTGGCCGAAAACGGCGGCGGCTTCTTGCACTACGAAGATGCCGCGGCCGTAGTCACGGTGCTCAGCAATAGGCTCTAGCATGCAGCCTGTCGATTTCTTCCTGCATGCAGCCATGCGGTACCCGGATCGCATCGCAGCGATCGATGCGGCTAGCGGCCGCGCCCATACCTACGAAGCGCTGCGCGGCCAGACGCTGGCGCTGGCTGCGGCGCTACAACGCCTGTCGGGCAAACCGCGTCCAGTGATCGCGACGCTGGCCGGCAATTCGCACGCGATGCTGCTGGGCATATTGGCCACCTACGCCTGCGCCGGCGTGCTGGTGCCGCTGACGCCGACCGTGGTCGAACAGGACATCGCCCGCCAGTTGGCGACGGCCGCGCCCGACATCGTATTGCACGACGCGGCATACGAGGCGCTGCTGGCTTCCTACCACGGCCTGCGCATCTGCAACGACGCGGGCCGTCAGTTCCATGTCGATACGCTGGTGCGTGAACACGCGGGCGGGTCACCATCGCGCTCCAACCCGGATCTGAGCGAAACGACCGCCATCAAGTTCACCGGCGGATCGTCGGGCGCGCCCAAAGCCGTATTGCAGTCGCTACGCTGCATCAACACCATGGTGGCATCACTGGCCATGACATATGGTTTCGACAGCGAGGAACGCTTCCTGCTGGCTCCACCGATGACGCATGGCGCAGGCACTTTCGTGCTGCCGGTATTGCATGCCGGGGGCTGCCTGGTGATCGCGGGCAAGGCCACAGCCGAACAATTGCACGCCTTGATGGAAACCCATGGAGTGACGTCCACCTGGCTGCCTCCCACGCTGCTCCAACGGCTGGTGCAGGCACAGTGCGCCGCTGCGCGCCATCTGCCGGCGCTGCGCAACCTGCTGTATGGCGGTGCGCCATGCCCAGCCCCGCTGCAATCGCAGGCGATTGCGGAGTTTGGCCCCGTGCTGGGCGTCACCTACGGCCTGACGGAAGCGCCGGTCATCATCGCCGGCATGAACGGCGCTACCGGCTCCCTGCCAGAAAACCTCGGCAGCGCAGGCCGCATCGGCCCCCTGACGCGGGTGGCGGTCATTGGCGCCGACGGCCACCCGACCACAATCCCAAACACCCTGGGCGAAATTATCGCCAGCGGCGACTTGCTGATGTCGGGCTACCTGAACATGCCCGAACAGACCGCGGCCGTCCTGAAAGATGGCTGGTTCCACACCGGAGACATCGGTGTCATCGATGAACGCGGGTTCCTGTTCATCAAAGGCCGCAGCAAGGACATCATCATCAGCGGCGGCTTCAATGTGTATCCCTCTGACGTCGAAAACGCCTATGCGCAACACCCCGGCATCGCCGAATGCGTGGTGTTCGGCAATGCCGACGACGACTGGGGCGAACGCGTCGAAATGGCGGTCGTGCCGATTCGGCCGGGCTCGGTCAGCGTCCAGGCGCTGATCGACTACGGCAAGCAGCAGTTGGGGTCCGTGCGGACACCCAAAATCATCCACATCGTGCAGTCTTTTCCAAAAAACACGCTGGGCAAAATCGACAAGCGGCGAATCATCGACGACTTGCGCAACGCGACCCGGCAGGAGGAACATCGATCATGAATTTCAAGACCTGGATTGCCGCCACAAGCTGCGCATTCGCCGTCACGCTGGGCGGCCCCGCGGCCGCAGCCTTTCCGGAGCAGCCCATCCGCTTCGTGGTCGGGTTTCCGCCGGGAGGGTCGACAGATATCGTCGCGCGGGTATTGGCTGAAGGCCTGTCGCGTGAACTGGGACAGGCCGTGGTGGTCGAAAACAAGGCCGGCGCTGGCGGCACTATCGGCGCCTCGTCGGTCGCGCACGCCAAACCCGACGGCTACACCATCTTCCTGGGTACCGTAGCCACCAACGTGATCAACCCGCTGCTGCGCAAGGAGCTGAATTTCGACCCTGTCAAGGATTTCACCATGATTGGCGAGGTTGGCTTCTACACCAATCTGGTGCTGGTCAATGCCGATTCCAAATACCAGAACCTGCGCACGCTGGTCGCCGACGCAAAGCAGCGGCAGTTGTCGTACTCCAGCCCCGGGGCTGGCACATCGCCGCACATGACCGGCGAGTACTTCAAGATCCTGACAGACGCGAAGATGCAGCACATTCCCTTCTCAGGCAGCGGGCCGGCGTTAACCGCGCTGATGGGTGGTCACGTCGACCTCGGGTTCGACAATCTGCCTGCGGCCCTGAGCCTGGTGCAGTCGGGCAAAGTGCGGGCGCTGGCCATCACCAGCAGCACGCGCATCAAGGAACTGCCCGACGTGCCCACCGCCGAGGAACTGGGAGTGAAGAACATGAGCGTGGACGCCTGGGTCAGCGTCATGGGCCCGGCCGGCATTCCTGCCGATCGGCTGTCGGTGCTGAGCGCCGCCTTGCTGAAAACGTTGACCAAACCCGACATCATCCGCAAGCTTGAAGACAAGGCGGTCACGATCAAAGCCACCCGCCCGGACGAATTGCAGGGCTACATCGAATCCGAGACCCAAAAGTGGCGCAGCGTCATCGAGACGGCGGGAATCAAGCCGGAGTAACAGACGCCGCATCGTCCAGGCCCGGCCGCGCCATGGAGCCGCAAGCACATGGCTTTCCAGCGTCCGGGCGCCGCCGGTTCCGCCGGGCCCGTCCAATCGGGACATTCTGAGCGGCCTGCCATTACGTTGGCTTTGAGACGGTCCGCCCCGAGCTTGCTTTTTTGCGCTGCGTCCCCCAGAATAGCGCTGTATATATGTACAGTCCGCTAGCACCGGATCATCGCCATGGCCAGCAAACTCACTGATCGCCAACAACAAATCCTGGATCTCATCAGGCAGACCGTCACGCGCACGGGCTTCCCGCCGACCCGCGCCGAAATTGCCCTGGCCCTGGGTTTCCGATCCCCCAACGCGGCGGAAGATCACCTCAAGGCGCTTGCCCGCAAGGGCGCCATCGAGCTGACCGCCGGCGCGTCGCGCGGCATCCGCCTGAAGGACGCCTCCCCTGCCCCCACGCAAAGCTCGCTGCCCATGCCGGGCCTGGCCCAATTGCTGCTGCCGCTGGTCGGCCGCGTCGCTGCGGGCAGCCCCATCCTGGCCGCCGAACACGTGGAACGCGAAGTCGGCGTCGATCCCAACCTGTTCGCCCAGACGCCCGACTACCTGCTCAAGGTGCGCGGCATGAGCATGCGCGACGCTGGCATCCTGGAAGGCGACCTACTCGCCGTAAAGAAAGCCTCGGAAGCCCGCAATGGTCAGATCGTGGTCGCCCGTCTGGGTGACGACGTCACCGTCAAGCGCCTGCAACGCCAGAACGGCCACATAGAACTCCTGCCCGAAAACCCCGATTTCGAACCCATCGTGGTCGAAGCTGGCCAGGATTTCGCGCTGGAAGGCATCGCGGTGGGCCTGATCCGCACGCACGCGCTGCACTAGGAACCAACAGCTCCTGCGCCTGCGCAGCATAAAAAAACCCCCGCCAATTTCTTGGCGGGGGTTTTTTGTTGGAAGCCGCATCCAGGAGGGGCGCCGCTTACTGGCGGCGTCGCTCCCGGTTCCATCAGTGCTTGAGCACCGGGTCGGTCGAACCCGGTTCGGCAGGCTTGGCCACCAGGGGTTCCTTGACCGCTTCTTCCTCGGCCAGGGGCTCCGGCAGGCGCTCCAGCGCCAGTTCCAGCACCTTGTCGATCCAGCGCACCGGCACGATCTCGAGATGGTTCTTGACGTTGTCCGGGATCTCCGCCAAATCCTTGACGTTTTCTTCCGGAATCAAGACCGTCTTGATGCCGCCACGGTGAGCGGCCAGCAGCTTTTCCTTCAGGCCGCCGATGGGCAGGACCTCGCCGCGCAGCGTGATCTCGCCGGTCATGGCAACGTCGGCGCGCACCGGAATGCGCGACAAGGCCGACACCATGGCCGTGGTGATCGCGATACCCGCGGACGGACCGTCCTTGGGTGTCGCGCCTTCCGGCACGTGCACGTGCATATCGTGCTTCTCGAACACGCTGTCGGCAAAGCCCAGGCGGCGGGCGCGGGAACGCACTACCGTGCGGGCCGCCTCGACCGACTCCTTCATCACGTCGCCCAGCGAGCCGGTGCGTTGGATGACGCCCTTGCCGGGCATGTCCGCGACTTCGATCGTCAGCAGGTCGCCGCCGACTTCCGTCCAGGCCAGACCCGTCACCTGGCCGATCTGGTTTTCCTTTTCGGCCATGCCGAAGGCATAACGGCGCACGCCCAGGAATTCACTCAGGTTGTCGCCCGTGACGTTGACCGGCTTGACCTCGGCGGCCTTGCCTTCAGCCTTGGCGCGGTCGCTCTGGGTCAGCAACTGCTTGATGACCTTGCGGCAGATCTTGCCCACTTCGCGTTCGAGCGCACGCACACCGGCTTCACGGGTGTAGTAGCGCACGATGTCGCGCAGCGCGCTGTCGTCGACCGTGAGTTCGCTATCCTTCACGCCGTTGTTCTTCATCAGCTTGGGCAGCAGATGGTCGCGGGCGATGTGGATCTTCTCTTCCTCGGTGTAACCCGACAGACGGATCACTTCCATGCGGTCCAGCAGCGCCGGCGGAATATTCAGCGTGTTGCTGGTGGCCACGAACATGACGTCGGACAGGTCGAAGTCGACTTCGATGTAGTGGTCCTGGAACGTGTGGTTCTGTTCCGGATCCAGCACTTCGAGCAACGCCGACGAGGGGTCGCCGCGGAAATCCATGCCCAGCTTGTCGATTTCATCGAGCAGGAACAAGGGATTGCGCACGCCGACCTTCGACATGTTCTGGACGATCTTGCCAGGCATGGAGCCGATGTACGTGCGGCGGTGGCCGCGGATCTCGGCTTCGTCGCGCACGCCGCCCAGCGCCATGCGCACGAACTTGCGGTTCGTCGCCTTGGCGATGGATTGGCCGAGCGAGGTCTTGCCGACGCCCGGAGGGCCGACCAGGCACAGGATCGGCGCCTTCACCTTGTCCACGCGCTGTTGCACGGCAAGGTATTCCAGGATCCGTTCCTTGACCTTTTCCAGACCGTAGTGGTCGTTGTCCAGCACCGTTTCCGCGTTGCTGATGGAATTGTTGATCTTGCTCTTCTTCCTCCAGGGGAGGTTGATGAGCGTATCGATGTAGTTGCGCACCACGGTGGCTTCTGCCGACATGGGCGACATGAGCTTGAGCTTCTTGAGCTCGGCATCGGCCTTCTTGCGCGCCTCTTTGGGCATGTGGGCAGCGATGATCTTCTTTTCGAGCTCTTCGATGTCCGCGCCTTCCTCGCCCTCGCCCAACTCCTTCTGAATGGCCTTGACCTGCTCATTCAGGTAGTAGTCGCGCTGGCTCTTTTCCATCTGCTTCTTCACGCGGCCGCGAATCCGCTTTTCGACCTGGAGGATGTCGATTTCGGTTTCGAGTTGCGTGAGCAGGCCTTCGAGGCGCTCGGAGGTGCCGACGATCTCGAGCATCTTCTGCTTCTGCTCGAGCTTCAAGGGAAGATGCGCGGCGATCGTGTCGGCCAGGCGTCCGGCATCATCGATGCCAGCCAGCGAGGTCAGGATCTCCGGGGGGATCTTCTTGTTCAGTTTTACGTACTGCTCGAACTGCGCAACGATGGCGCGGCGCAGGGCTTCGGTTTCGGAGCCTTGCATGGCGTCCGGTTCGATCGGTGACACCTGGCAGGTGAAATGCGAATCGGCATCTTCGATGCTGTTGATGCGGGCGCGCTGGGTGCCCTCGACCAGCACCTTGACGGTGCCGTCGGGCAGCTTGAGCATCTGCAGGATGCCGGCTACGCAGCCGATCTCGTAGACGTCTTCGGGGGTGGGGTCATCCTTGCCGGCGGATTTCTGGGCCACCAGCATGATGCTCTTGCCCGCTTCCATCGCAACCTCGAGCGCGCGGATAGAGCGCGGGCGGCCGACGAACAGCGGGATGACCATGTGCGGAAACACCACGACATCGCGCAGTGGGAGCAGGGGCAGGTCGATCGGGTCGGAAGGCAGGGTCTGGCTGGCAGACATAGGAGGTTCCTCGGTATGACTCGGCGTATCGGGGACGGGAGGCCTGGGTATACCCGGACAATCCACGTCGGTTACGTCTGTTATGGGAACAATAGCCGAAAATTCAAGATCTCGGCGCCTGGATCCCCCAACGGCTTAAAAAAACCGCGGGCGGCACCCTCAGTATGCAAGCGTCGCGCCTGCAGGAAAAGCGTGTTTGCACCCGGGAATGCGCCTTAGGCAAAAAAACCCGTTACAGGAACGGGCTTTTCTGAAATATCAGGCTGCGGCGTCGCGGACTTCTCCGCGCTCTGGCTTGTCTGAAGCCGCGTCCTCGTCGGCGTAGATGAGCAATGGCTTGCCCTCGCCTTCGATCGCGTTCTCGTCCAGCACCACGCGCTTGACGTTGCCCTGGGAGGGCAGGTCATACATGGTATCCAGCAGGGCCTGCTCGATGATGGAGCGTAGACCGCGCGCGCCCGTCTTGCGGCGCAGCGCCTTGCGGGCGATCGCCTTCAGGGCGGCGGGACGCACGTCGAGCTCGGCGCCTTCCATGGCGAACAGCTTCTGGAACTGCTTGAGCAAGGCGTTCTTGGGCTCGGTAAGGATCTGCACCAGGGCCGCTTCGTCCAGTTCATCCAGGGTGGCGACCACCGGCAGACGGCCGACCAGCTCGGGGATCAGGCCGAACTTGATCAGGTCTTCGGGTTCGACTTCCGAGAACAGCTCGCCCACGCCGCGTTCCGACTTGGCGCGCACCGAGGCCGAAAAGCCGATGCCCGATTTCTCGGTGCGGTCGCGGATGACCTTTTCCAGTCCGTCGAAGGCGCCGCCCACGATGAACAGGATGTTGGTCGTGTCGACCTGGACGAAGTCCTGATTCGGGTGCTTGCGGCCGCCCTGCGGGGGCACCGAGGCGACAGTGCCTTCGATCAGCTTCAGCAAGGCCTGCTGCACGCCCTCGCCCGACACGTCGCGGGTGATGGACGGGTTGTCGGACTTGCGGGAGATCTTGTCGATTTCGTCGATGTAGATGATGGCGCGCTGCGCCTTCTCTACTTCGTAGTTGCAGTTCTGCAGCAACTTCTGAATGATGTTCTCGACGTCTTCACCCACGTAACCGGCTTCGGTCAGCGTGGTGGCGTCGGCCATGACGAAGGGCACGTTCAGCATGCGCGCCAGCGTCTGGGCCAGCAGCGTCTTGCCCGACCCGGTGGGGCCGATCAGCATGATGTTGCTCTTGGAGAGCTCGACCTCGTCGCCCTTGATCTCGCCGTGACGGATGCGCTTGTAATGGTTGTAGACGGCCACGGCCAGCATGCGCTTGGGCGAGTTCTGCCCAATGACGTACTGGTCGAGGAAGGTCTTGATTTCAGCCGGAGTGGGCAGTTCGGAACGAATCGCCGCGCGCGCGGTGGCTTGCGCCTCCTCGCGGATGATGTCGTTGCACAGATCTATGCATTCATCGCAGATGAATACCGACGGACCCGCGATCAGCTTGCGGACTTCATGCTGGCTTTTATTGCAAAACGAGCAATGCAGCACTTTTGCGTCTGCCGATCCCTTTTTTTCAGGCATATATGTTCGTATCTCAGGTAAAGATGCGCCAGGCCGGCTAAAGGCCTAGCGCATGCGCTTACTCAAACGTGGTGGCAGCGGGTTCGGGTCAACCGGGAAGTCAGCCTTCCGAGCGGGAGGTCATAACCTTGTCCACCAGTCCATACGATACCGCATCTTCGGCCGACATGAAGTTGTCACGCTCCGTGTCTATGCCGATGCGTTCCATGGTCTGGCCGGTATTGTCGGCCAGGATGCGGTTCAGGCGTTCACGCAGGTCCAGGATCTCGCGGGCCTGGATCTGGATGTCCGAGGCCTGCCCCTGGGCGCCGCCCGAGGGCTGGTGGATCATGATGCGCGAGTTGGGCAGCGTGAAGCGCTTGCCCTTCTTGCCTGCCGCCAGCAGGAACGCGCCCATGCTGGCCGCCAGGCCGGTGCAAAGGGTGGACACGTCCGGCTTGACGAATTGCATGGTGTCAAAGATGGCCATTCCCGCATACACCGACCCGCCGGGCGAGTTGATGTACAGGGAAATGTCCTTGTCAGGATTCTCCGATTCCAGGAACAGCAACTGCGCCACGACCAGGTTGGCCGTTGCGTCGTTGACCGGACCCACCAGGAAAATGAGCCGCTCGCGGAGCAGACGCGAATAGATGTCGTAGGCGCGTTCGCCGCGCCCCGACTGCTCGATCACCATGGGAATGTAGCCCAGGCCGGTGGGGGTCACCGAAGACCCGCCATTCATTGCCGCATAGAAATCGGTGAATCTCTGCATAGTGTTACGCCATCCCCATCAACTGATCGAAAGGCACCTTCTCTTCGGTGACCTTGGCCTTTTCAAGCACGTGCGCGACGACATTGTCTTCCAGCACGATAGCCTCGATTTCAGCACGACGCTGGCGGTCGGCCAGGTAATAGCTGACAACCTGTGCGGGTTGTTCGTAGTTCTCGGCGAACTCTTCGATACGCGCACGGACTTGTTCGGGCTTGGCTTGCAGCTGGGCTTGCTTGACCAGTTCCGACACCAGCAGGCCCAGGCGCACGCGGCGTTCGGACTCGGTGGCGAAGGCTTCGGCCGGGATCGGCACGGATTCGGCGTTGGGGATGCCACGCTGCTTCAGCTCTTCGCGGGCGGCGGCGACACGGCCTTGCACGTCGTTGTCGACCAGGGCCTTCGGCACGTCGAACTTGCCGGCTTCGACCAGGGCGTCCATGACGCTGGACTTGGTGCGGCCAGCCGAACGGACCTTGACTTCGCGCTCGATATTGCTGCGGATGTCGGCCTTCAGCTTTTCGACGTCGCCTTCGGCCTGGCCGAGGGACTTGGCGAATTCGCCGTTCAGCTCGGGCAGCACGCCTTCAGCCACTTCCTTGACGGTGATGGTGAATTCGGCGGTCTTGCCGGCAACTTCCTTGCCCTGATAGTCGTCGGGGAACTTGAGCGGGAAGACCTTGCTTTCGCCAGCCTTCAGGCCGCGGGCGGCTTCTTCGAATTCGGGCAGCATGCGGCCTTGGCCGAGCACGAACGGGAAGGCTTCGGCCTTGCCGCCTTCGAACGGCACGCCGTCGATGGTGCCGGCGAAGTCCAGCGTGACGCGGTCGCCATCTTGCGAGGCGCGGCCTTCACGGGCTTCGAACGTGGCGCGCTGCTTGCGCAGAACGTCCAGGGTCTGCTGCACTTCGGCGTCGGTGACGGCCGTTTCGTAGCGGGTGACGGCCAGGGCCGACAGGTCCGGCACGGCGACTTCGGGATAGACCTCGAACGTGGCGGTGAACGCCAGCGTGTCGTCGGCAACGCCTTCAGTCTTGGGCTCGAGGTTCGGGGCGCCGGCGACGCGCAGCTTGGCGCCATCGACAGCTTGTTCAAAGGCACGGCCAACTTGGCTATTGATCACGTCGTAGCGGATGCCGGGGCCATGGCTGCGCTCGAGCATGGCGAGCGGCGCCTTGCCCGGACGGAAGCCGGGGACCTTGGCGGTCCGGGCCACGCGCTTCAATTGCGCCTGGACTTCCTTTTCGACGTCGGCCACCGAGACGGCCAGATCAACACGGCGCTCCAGGCCGGAGAGGGTTTCAACCACAGGCTGCATTAAAAGACCTATTTTCCGAGAGATAAAGAGATGACGGGCGGATAAACGGCGCATTTTACCGGAAACTTCCGGCGCCCTGACGCAAAGGGGCGCGAGCACCCGGATAAGTCCGGATACTCGCGCCCCGTTTTCCACCCGGGACGGGAGAATTTACGCCAGCCAGTATGCCTTACTTGGCCTTGGCGATGCGTTCTTCGATGTGCTGCGCGCGCTTGGCCGAGGACGGGTGCGAGCTCATCATGTCGCTCTTGCCGCCGTCCAGTTCGGCCAGTTTCTGGAACGCGGTCACCAGGCCGCGGGTGTTCAGGCCCTTGGCCTGCAGCTGGTCGAACGAGTAATCGTCGGCGGCGCTTTCCTGCGACTGCGAGAACTGCGCGTTGATGAACTTCTCGGTCAGGTCGCCCAACTGCGAGGAGTTCAACGCGGCCACGGTGGCGCCGCCCGCGGCATTGGCTGCGTCGCGCGCGGCGGAAACGGTGTAGGCGGTCTGCATCGCCTTCTTGCTGTGGCCCAGCGCGACGTGGCCGATTTCGTGACCCACCACGCCCAGCACTTCGTCATCGGTCATCATGTCCATCAGGCCGCTGTAGACGCGGATGCAGCCGTTGGCCATGGCCCAGGCGTTGACGTCCTTGGTGACGTAGACCTTGTAGCTGGCCTTCTGGCCGTTGACCGTGCCGCCCAGTTGCTTGGCGATCTTCTGCAGACGGGCGTCGTACTTGCTGCCGGGAGCGGCGATCTTTTCCTGGGAATCGCTCTGCGCGCAAGCCTTGTCCGACAGGGTCTTGATCTCGGCATCGCTCAGCGTGGCAGCCTGAACGACCTTGCTGCCGGCGCCGACCAGGCCGCCGATGTCCAAAGCCTGGGAGGCAGAGAAAGGGGCGAGCGCAACGCTCAGGGCAGCGACGGTGTAGCGGATCTTCATGGGAACAAACTCCTCTTTACTGGCTCTATGCGAACGAGGCCGCAATTCTATATACGACCAATGCGCACCAAGCGTTTCGCCACACAGTTTCGCAAATGCCAGTTTTCCTTACATAAAACCCGAACAGAATTTGCGCAATCGTGCTAGCGGGTATTCCCTCGGACGAGGCCCCTCAAAGAAACTGATATCTGCGGCAACGCGGCGTTGATAGAATTGCGCCCGCCATTTTTCGCACACACCATAGGGCTCGCACCCAAATGATCTCCAACACCCCTCCCCGCCTGGGCCTGCTGCCCAGCCTGATCTTCAGCTCGCGCTGGCTGCAACTGCCCTTGTACCTGGGCCTGATCGTCGCGCAAGGCGTCTACGTCATGCTGTTCCTGAAGGAGCTGTGGCACCTGGTGACGCACGCCAGCAGCTTCGGCGAAATGGAGATCATGCTGCTGGTGCTGGGCCTGATCGACGTGGTAATGATCTCGAACCTGCTGGTCATGGTGATCGTGGGCGGCTACGAAACCTTTGTGTCGCGCCTGCGACTGCAAGGCCACCCGGACCAGCCGGAATGGCTCAGCCACGTGAACGCCAGCGTGCTCAAGGTCAAGCTGGCCATGGCCATCATCGGCATCTCCTCGATCCACCTGCTGCGCACGTTCATCGAGGCCGGCACGTTGGGCACGCCCAACGCGCGCTTCTCCGAGGCCGGCGTGATGTGGCAGACCATCATCCACGCCCTGTTCATCCTGTCGGCGCTGGGAATTGCGCTGGTGGACAAGCTGGCCACGCCGCCGGCCAACCACGCGAAGCACTGACGCCGGGAAGCGCCCCCGAGGCGCGCCCGCCCGGCAACAAAAAAAGCCCCCGCACATTGCGTGCGGGGGCTTTTTTCTGGGCGGAACGCCGGGCCGGCCCGGGGCGCTGCCCTGCGAAGGTCAGGCCGCTACCTTGATGTTCTTTGCGCTGGGTCCCTTGGGGCCGGTACCGACCTCAAAGGTGACGCGCTGGTTCTCCTGCAGCGACTTGTAGCCTTCGCTGCGGATTTCCGAGTAGTGAGCGAAAAGATCCTTGCTGCCATCATCGGGCATGATGAAACCATAACCCTTTTCGGCGTTGAACCACTTAACGATGCCGGTTGCCATGGAGTGTCCTTGAACCTAGAAAAAGCGATTGCTCGCGGGGCGCCAGATCATCAAGGATGGGAGAGGAAGCAACCGCAGTACCACTGACGGCGACAAGTGAAACGCAGACCGCGTCGCTTGAAAATCTCGCTAAACCCAGTGTATTGGCGAACCCCGAAAAACGTCAAACATCCGCAAATTCGAGAGCGCCTCCAAAGCGCCGCGGAAGCAAGCCTGGCGAGGGGTTGGGACCGCCAGACGGGCCTGGAATTTTCAACTTGGAACGTGCGGACACATGCGGATACCTGCCGCCCGGCAGGCGCCCGAAACCACCCGCCGCACGGCAGCCACCTATCCTGCGAACCCGCCGGAATCCAGAAATTCCTGCTCTGCCTGGGTGGTTTGCCGCCCCAGCGCGGCGTTGCGATGGGGAAAGCGCCCAAAGCGCTTGACAATGTCGCGATGCAGGACCGCCCAGCGCAGCGAGTCGGCGTCCAATGTCTCCATCAAAGCCACCGCGCGGTTTTGCGCGGCAAGGTTCTCCGCGTGCTCGAAGGGCAGGTAGAAAAACTGGCGCAGCTGCGGCTCCACTCCCAGGTCATGGCCGGCCGCAATGGCCCGGTCGGCGAAGTACTGGGCCAATGGGTCGGTGGCGAACATGTGCGCGGTATCCCGGTAGGCGTTGCGCGGGAACTGGTCCAACAGAACCATCAGCGCCAAGGCGCCGGTGGCGTCGTCCAGCCATGCATCCAGCTGCCGGGCCGCCGCAGCCATGTGGGCGGCCTCAAAACGGGTGCGGAAGGCTGCGTCGAAGTCCGCGCTCTTGCTGAACCATTGCTGCGGACCGGCATTGCGCCAGAACGCGACCACCTCGTGGGGCTGCGGAACGATCTGGGAGGCGGGGGAAGAAGTCATGAGCGCGCGTATCCTGAAGTCGAAAGCAAGGCCGACAATAACAGAGACGCGCACCGTATTAGGATCCATACACCGAATGGATGAATCGAGTGCGATTCGGAAACCTGAATAAAGCGATCTAGGGATTACCCTGAGATAACACAAGTGCAGCGATACTTTCCATATTTAGGAACGCTGCGGCAGAAAACAAAAAAGCCCCACGAGGGGGCTTCTATCGAAAACTCAGACCCTTACAGGACCTGGATCTTCGTAGCTTGCGGGCCCTTGGGGCCGTTGGCCGTCACAAAGCTGACGCGCTGGTTCTCTTCCAGAGACTTGAAGCCCGAGCCCTGAATTTCGGAGAAGTGAGCGAACAGATCCTTACCACCCGCTTCCGGAGTGATGAAGCCATAGCCCTTTTCCGAGTTGAACCACTTAACGACGCCGGTTTCCATACTGTATTTCCTAGAGATAATGGGCAAATGCCCGGAGGTCACGAATCAATCAAGGAGGGGACAGTAGAACAATAACGCTGAGCCGGAAAAGGCACGGCACTGAACGAAAATCGCAACGCTTGTGATCGTGTGCCGACACTATCGTTAGGTTCCCCTCACAAGTCAACATAATCCTAAAAAATGCGTGCCAATAATGCAACAAAGAGAAACTGCACGCGGATTCCACACATTTTCATAGGCAATAAGAAGTCCTGCATAGGTGTTTACACCCACGCATCATAAAAAAACAATCTAGGCTTATATAAATGCCGCCTGCCCGCGTACGAGGATTTCTTCATACGCCGTTCGGGCTAGCACTTTGGTTTGCCGCCAGGCTTACTCGTCGATAGGTAAACCCAGCAGATCGAGCGCCGCGCCGAAAGCATCGGGGCCCGAGCAAAGGAAAACCGCCACGTCGCCGGGATTCATATTCTCCAGGACTTGGTCGATCTGTTCTTGCGCATTATCAACATTGTCGACACTAGAGGCGTGTATGTCAGCCCCTGCTTCGACTTTTTCACGCGGCACGATGTCTGCGATCGCATTGAGATCCGTCACGCCTTCCAGGACGTAGACGCTGATGCTCTCGCCATCCAGCGTGGTGTGCAGCTCGACGCCGCCCGCTACGTCGGCGACTTGCCGACTTACTATTTCCATGATCACTCTTCCTTGACTTGCGGGCGTTGCCCGCCTGGGCACGCACCTTGCAGGTGCACTCGCACGCCCAGGCGCGACTATAACAGCCTTGGGCTAATGCTTCTTGACAGTAGGACCAAGCGACTGCCGCGCGGCGCCGGAAGTGGCGGCGACGGAACGGGTCCGCACCCCGGCGTCGGCCAGGACCCGGACCAGCGGCTTCTGCGCCGTCAGGAAGCGGTCCTTCTCCTCGCCGGCGAGCTTGCAGACGAACATCTGGGCCAGCAGCTGCGTGCGGCGGGCCTTGCGGTTGCCGGCCTCCTGGGCGAGCCAGTCGCCGACCCACGCCGCCGCCGCATCCGCATCGCCCTGCAGCTTGATATGGCCAAGCAGATCGAACACGGTCACGCCTTCGATGCGGCCGTCCTCGCTGCGCGTGAGAAAGAGCTTGGCGGCCTGGCCCGTGTAGCCTGGGATCAGCGCGAGGCAATCGCGTTCTGCGGGTTTCTTCATGGAATCTGCATGTATCGGTTATCGAGAACCCTGGACTGTAACCCGGCTGCAGCGCCTGTCGCTTCGCGGCAATCGATCTCTGCTATCGTCGGCTTGTCTTTTACCCCAACGAATGGTGGACAACATGCAACGCGATTTCGACTTGGTCGTCACTATCCTGGGCGCCCTGCGCGACGCCCCCGGCCCCAACCTGAGCACGCACGACATCAAGAACGTGGCCCTGGCGCCGCATCCCGAAGAGCAAGGGCTGCAGCTGATTGCGCATCACCTCGACCTGCTGGAAGACGCGGGCCTGGTCAAGCAGATCAGCGAAACGGCTGCCACCGCGGGCGCGACGCGCTGGCGCATCACCTGGAAGGGCTACGACGCCCTGGAACAGGATGAAGACGACGAAGACGAGGATTTCGACGCCGAAGAATAAGGCGCGCAGCGCTCAGCGGCGCAAGAGTATGCGCCGCGTGAGCAGCGACGCGGCGGCGCCGATCACCAGGCTGAACATGAAGGCGGCGATCGACAGCATCGCCGACAGCTCGCTGAAGCCGCCGTGGCGGGAAAGCAGGAACACCGCCACGCCCACCGCAACGGCCAGCGCGGCAACCCCCAGCAGGACCCGCTTGACGGAACCCAGGCGGCCGCACAGCGACCCGCCTGCCAGCGCCGCCGCCACCATCGCGGCCATGGACCAGAACAGGTATTCGTACTGCATGCGGACGGTCTCCCCCGAAGGTATTGAGGCGCAGGCATTATAGGCGTCCGCCTGCACGATCCGCCGCGCGCTAGGCGACGGCGACCACGCTGATCTCCACCAGGGCACCGTAGTGCAGTTCGCGGGTGGGCACAATGGCCCGCGCGGGCCGATGATCGCCGAAGCCCTCCTCGTAGACCCGGTTGACCTCGTCCCAGAGCGCCACGTCCGGGATGTACACCGTCACGCTGGCGACCGCGGCAAGCGAGGCGCCGGCCGCTTCCAGGATGGCGCGAACACTGCGCAGCGCTTCCCGGGTCTGGGCCGCGGCGCCGTCGGCCAGCGCCGGCCGCGCGCCGGGCGCAGCAGGCGGCAGAAAGCCCAACTGCCCAGAGACGAAGATGAAACCGTTGGCGCGGACCGCCTGCGAATAGTGGCCGGCGGGCGGCGTGGCCTGATGCGTGTGGATGAGATCCATGCATGCCTCCTCGTGAAAGGCGGCTTACCAGCCGCGAAAGCGTTCCCAATGCGCCACTACGCCGGACGAATCCGGACGCACGACCTCGTAGGCATCGTGCTGGGCGCAGGTGGCGCAGGCGTGATTGGGCACGATGCGCAGCTTCGCTCCCAGCGGCAGATCGGGCAGGGCCGCGCCGCTGCCTGGACGCACCTTGATGATGCCCTGCTCCTGGTTGGTCTCGGCCAGCAGCAGGTCGGGATAGACCGTGCCGTTCGCATCGCACACCAGGCCGTACAGTTGATCAACCCGCTGTTTGGCGGTACCCCGGTCGCGCGACATGGCCATCCATCCGGCATCCACCAGGATCCAGCCCTTGTCGGGCTGATGGCCGATCACGGTCGTCAACACGGTGGCGGCGATGTCATCGACCGAACACACGCCCAGCCCGGCCATCACCAGATCGAAGAACACATAAACGCCCGCGCGGACTTCGGTCACGCCGTCGAGCTTGCGGGCGAAATGCGCGGTGGGGGTGGATCCCACGCTGACCACCGGACATGGCAGCCCTGCCTGGCGGATCGCCTCGGCGCAACTCACGGCCGCCACGCGCTCCTGCTCCGCCATGTCGGCAATGGCGTCGACGCTATCGCAGCCGTATGACTCGCCGGCGTGCGTCATGACGCCGCGCAGGCATGCGCCGTCCTCATGCAGGACGCGCGCAATCGCCAGCAACTGGGCCGTGTTGCCCGGCTGCACCCCGGCACGATGGCCGTCGCAGTCGATCTCGATCAGCGCCGGGATGGCGTCGCCCGCCTCCCGCGCCCGCTGGGCGACGGCGCGCGCCGCTTCCAGGCTGTCCACCACCACGGTGAGGTCCACGCCGCGGCGGCGCAGCGCCAGCACCCGGTCCAGCTTTGCCGGCGACACGCCCACGGCGTACAGCAGGTCGGTGACGCCGGCGGCGGCGAACTGTTCGGCCTCCTGCAGCGTGGACACGGCGGCCGGGCCCTGGGGTGTGGACATGAGCCGGCGCGCCACGTCGATCGATTTGGGCGTCTTCAGGTGCGGACGCAGCTGCACCCCGTGCCCGGCCATCAGCGCGTTCAGACGCTCGATGTTGCGCATCATGCGCGTCTCATCGAGCAGCAGGCATGGGGTATCCAGGGTTTCGAGGGAAGAAGGCGTGGCGTTCTGGTTCATGGCGCTCTCGGCAGGGCGTATCGGAATGACTGAAGTATGGCGCGGCGGCGGTTCCGCGTGTTTAATCTGGACTTAATCATCCATTAATCCGTGCCTGCATGATTACGACCGAAGACCTGCGTTTTTTCCTGACCCTGGCAGTCACCCGCTCGCTGGCAGAAGCGGCGCGCGCGCTGGATGTCACGCCGCCCGCCGTCACTCAAAGGCTGCACACGCTGGAAAAACGGCTGGGCGTCAGGCTGGTCAACCGCTCCGGACGCGGCACCGCGCTGACCGACGAAGGCAGGCTGCTGGCGTTGCGGGCGGAACAGATCTGCGGCGAACTGGGCGACTTGGCCGACGAACTGGCGGGCCGCCGGGGCGTGGTGGCAGGCCATCTGCGCGTGGTCGCGCCGCTGGGATTCGGGCAGCGCTACATCGCCGGGCTGGTCGCGGAGTTCCGCGGCCAGAGCGCGGACGTGACCGCCAGCCTGACGCTGTCCGACGGGCCGCCGCGGCTGGCTTCCGACGACTGGGATGTAATGGTGCATATCGGCGAACTGCGCGATTCGACGCTGGTCGCCTACCCGCTGGCGCCCAACCGCCGGATCCTGTGCGCGGCGCCCTCCTACCTGGCGCGCCGCGGCGCCCCTGTCAAGCCCGAGGATCTGCGCGGACACGACTGCATCGCGCTGCGCGAGAACGATGAAGACGTGACCTTGTGGCGCTTCAAGCATGGGCGCGGCCCAGCCGTTGGGGTGCGCGTGGCGCCGGTGCTGTCCAGCAATGCGGGGGAAACTGCCGTGGAGTGGGCCCTGGCCGGGCACGGCATCATCGTGCGCTCGGAGTGGGATGTCGCGGCGCATCTGCAGGCGCGCGCGCTGGTGCCGCTGCTGCCCGGCTGGACCCTGCCGTCGGCCGACGTGGTGGCCCTGGTCAAATCGCGCCAGGAGCTGCCCGCGCGGACGGCGGGCTTCCTGGCGCATTTGCGCACCGCCTTTGCAACGGCGCCCTGGCGCGGCTAGTCCAGCATGGCCTCGGCCTCGATCTCGATCAGCCATTCCGGCAATGACAGGCCGCTGACGATGATCCACGACGAGGGCGGGGGATCCTTCTTGAAACGGTCGCGCAGCGCCTGCGCGATGACTTCCTGGTCCTCCCTGGCCGTTTCGCAGATGTAGATGCGCAGCATGATCACCTGCTCCAAGGTGCCGCCGGCCGCAGCCAGCACGCGCTCGACATTGTCCAACGCGGCTTCGGTCTGCTCCTGCAGGCCCGGCCCCGCCGTACGCTCGTTGATGTCGACCCCGACCTGGCCGGACAGCAGCATGCGGCGCTGCCCGGTGACGATGACGGCCTGGCTGAATCCGTATTGGACGGTATTGAACACGGTGTCGGGATTGACGACGGTTCTGGACATGCGGTTCTCCTTGCGGCGCGCCTGAGCGGGCGCCGGACTACCCATTCTATCGGCCGGCCGGGTCAGGCGTCGGCGCGACCGGCCGCGGCACTGCGTCCCACCGGTATGGCGGCCAGCAACACGATCGCGCCCGCCCCCACCGCCGTCCAGAATCCCGCACCCACGCCGTAGTGGTCGACCACCCAGCCCGCCAGCGCCGCGCCCGCCGCGACGCCAGCCCCCAGGCCGGTCACCAGCCAGGTCAGCCCTTCCGTCAGGCGATGGCCAGGCACGCTGCTTTCCACCAGCGCCATCGCGATGATCATGGTCGGAGCGAACGACAGGCCGGCCAGCAGCACGCCCAGCACCAGGGTAAGCAGATCGTTCACCAGCAGCAGCGGAACCGTGGTGAACGCCGTGACCGCCGCCGCGACCACCAGCAGGCGGGCCAGCGGCATCTGGAACTTCAGTACGCCAAACACCAGACCGGCCACGCAGGAGCCCAGGGCATACGCGGACAGCACCAGGCTGGCTCCGGCCGGCATGCCTTGCTGCCGGGCAAAGGCGACGCTCAGGACGTCGATGGTGCCGACGATGACGCCCATGGCGGCCATCATCGCCAGCAGGGAGGGCATCGGCGGCATGCGCAACACCGAGGCCTGACGCCCTTCCTGCTTGAACCGCACGGCGGGCGCCGTGGCCCGCTGCAGCACGAAGGCGGTGACGCCCACCGCGAGCAGCAGCGCCGCGAACAGCGGACCGGCCTGCGGAAAGAACAGCGCGCTCAGCCCCACGGCCAGCGGCGGGCCTACGATGAAGCTCAGCTCGTCGGCTACGGACTCCAGCGCGTAGGCGGTGCGCAACTGCGGCTGGTCCCTGAAGATCTCGGTCCAGCGCGCGCGTATCATCGCCGGCATGCTGGGCAAGGCGCCCGCCAGCGCGGCGAAGAAAAACAGGGTCCACTCGGGCGCATTCCATTGCACGCAGACTGCCAGGCCGACCAGCCCCGCGACGCACAAGCCCGCGGCCACGGGCAGCACCCTGCCCTGGCCATGGCGGTCCACCAGGCGGGAAATCCGCGGCGCCAGCAAGGCCGTGGCCAGCGCAAACGTGGCCGCGACGGCGCCTGCCAGTGCATAGGACCCACGCACCTCGGACAACATGGTGATGATGCCGATGCCGATCATCGGCAATGGCAGGCGGGCGATGGCGCCGGCCAGGACAAAACCCAATGCGCCGGGCGCCTGGAACAACTCGCGATACGGATTCGACACCGGAAGCCTTTGATTGCTGTGGACAGCGGCATCGTATTCACATACGATGCGTATGTCAACTTACATACACGTCGTATGTCTTTGGAGAGGAGCATGACGCGTTCCCGCGCCGAGATGATCGAAGCCACCCGCGCGAAACTGCTGGCCACGGCCCGGCAAGCCTTCCGTGAAGCCGGCTATGCGGCCACCTCCATGGACGATTTCACCGCGGCGGCAGGACTGACGCGGGGCGCCCTGTACCACCACTTCGGCGACAAGAAAGGCCTGCTCGCCGCAGTGGTCGAACAGATTGACGGCGAAATGGACCAACGCCTGGCCGCGATCGCCACGCAGGCGCCCGATGCCTGGGCCGCCTTGCATGGGCGCTGCCGCGCCTATCTGGAGATGGCGGCCGAACCCGAGATCCGGCGCATCGTGCTGCAAGATGCACGGGCCGTGCTGGGCGCGGTGACGGACGGTTCGCAGCAACACTGCATTGCTTCGCTCGCCGCGCTATTGCAGACGATGATGGATCAGGATCTCATCGAAGCCGCCGCGCCGCAGGCGCTGGCTCGGCTGATCAACGGCAGCCTGGTCGAAAGCGCCTTCTGGATCGCGCAGGACGCCGGGGACGGCCCGCGCCTGGCGCAGGCCTTGCAGGCGCTGGACCTGCTGCTGCGCGGATTGCTCAAGCACTGATTGCCGCCGCGGCAAGGGCCGCGGCGCTCGCACACAGCGTTTGCGGTTGCGCGCCGGCATGCGTATTATCCAATACAAATCTTGTTTAAATAATTTCTCTCGAAGGCGGAAGACCGCGTGAGCACCGGTACAACCCATGTTTCAAGCGCGTCCTGGGCAGATCTGCTGCACGGGACCAATGCCCTGCGCTCCATCGCGCTGGCAGGCGGGGTGGCGCTGCACGCCATCAACGTCTACATCGTCACCACCATTCTGCCCAGCGTCATCAAGGACATCGGCGGACTGGAGTACTACGCCTGGAACACCACGCTGTTCGTCGTGACCTCCATCGTCGGGTCGGCGCTGTCGGCCAGGCTGATCGAAACGCTGGGGCCACGCGCGGCCTACCTGCTTGCCGTCGCGGTGTTCACCGCCGGTTCCGTGGTGTGCGCGCTGGCGCCGAGCATGCCTGCGCTGCTGACGGGACGCAGCATCCAGGGCCTGGGCGGCGGCATCCTGTTTGCGCTCAGCTATGCCCTGATCCGCCTGGTCTTCGAGGCGCCGCTCTGGTCGCGCGCAATGGCCCTGGTGTCCGGCATGTGGGGCGTCGCCACCTTGTGCGGCCCCGCCATCGGCGGGGTCTTCGCCCAGACCGGGCACTGGCGGCTGGCGTTCTGGGCCTTGCTGCCCGTGGCCGCCGCCCTGGCGGCGATCGTGGCCCTCAAGGTCGGCGGCAAGGAATCGGTTCCGCCCTCCCGCCCGAGTCCGCTGCCCGTGACCACGCTGGGCCTGCTGGTGGCCAGCGTGCTGGCAATCACGCTGGCCAGCCTGTCGACCGACCTGCGCTGGAATCTGGCGGGCATTGCCGCCGGACTGGCCATCGCCGCGCTGATCGCGGCGGTGGACCAGCGCGCCGCGAAGCGGCTGCTGCCCACCGGCGCCTACTCGATCGCCACGCCGCTGGGCGCGCTGTACGCGGTGATGTGCCTGGTGGTGGCCGCCATCACCACCGAAATCTTCGTGCCGTATTTCCTGCAGGTCATCCATGGCATGACGCCGCTGGCGGCCGGCTACATGACCGCGGCCATGGCGGCGGGCTGGACCCTGGCCGCCATGCCCAGCGCCACCCGCAGCGGCCCGGCCGCGAATTTCCTGGTGCGCCTGAGCCCCATCGTGATCCTGGCCGCGCTGGCCGCCCTGGCCTATATGACGCCGCGCACGGCGCAACTGCAGTCCTATCCGGGGTTGGCGCTCTATGTGCTGGCATTGGCCGGCGTGGGCTTCGGCATCGGCCTGAGCTGGCCGCACCTGCTGACACGCATCTTCACCGCGGCGCCTGCCGGCGAAGAAACCTTGACCTCCTCGTCCATCACCACGGTGCAGCTCTATGCAACGGCCTTGACGGCGGCGCTGGCTGGCGTCATCACCAACAGCGCGGGCCTGGCGGACCCCGGCGGCGTCGCGGGCGCGCAGCATGCCGCGCAATGGCTGTTCGCCGCATTCGCGCTGGCGCCAGCCGGCGCCCTGCTGCTGCTCGGGCGGATCACCCGCGGCCACGCGCAGGACGCCATCCAGAAATAGCAGCCAGCCGTGCCGGTCCGTACCCACCAAAGGCGGTATGGATGGCCCGGGCCGCTTTTGCTACGCTGGACTCTATCTGCAAGGGGTCCTGGCAATGATCAACAGAATCCGCGTGCTGACCGTCCAGCCGTCGTCGTTCTCGGCGCGTTTCGCGTTCCTGGGCATCGCCCTGCGCTGGACACTGGGCGCAACGCCCCGCCCGAGCCGGTTGCTGATCGGGCCGCACGACCTCGAACCGGTGGGCTCCGAGGCAGCCTTCTGGCAATTCGCCTTGCGCCATGCCGCAACCGGCCGGTCCTTCCTGGTGACGCGCGGCGACCGCTGGGACCTGGCGGCGTCCGTGGACGGCGACGAAGTGAGGGCTTTCGGCCGCAAGTTCGCTTTGCGACAATGCCTGTTCTGATTCGGCCGGCGCGGACGCCTTGCGCGCCGGCCTGCCCTGAAAGGAACAGCCATATCAACGCCTGACACCACCGTCATCCATATCAACGGCCCGATCAACAGCGGCAAGTCCACGGTCGGAGCGGCCTTGGCCGCCCTGTTGCCCGCTGTGCGCTTCATCGACGGCGATGATCACGACGCCCCCAGCCATCTGCCATACACCGAGCAGTGGGCGCTGGCGCTGGCCCGCCTCACCAGGCTGATCGCCCAGGCGCAGGAGCGCTATCTGGTCATCGCCTACCCCTTGGAGCAGGATAGCTACGAGCAAATCCTGGCGGCGTGCCGACAACGCGGCGCGCGCTTGCGCGTAGTGACCCTGGCCCCCACGCTCACGGCCGCCCAATCGGACAGGGGCGGCCGCATCTTGACGGATTGGGAGCGGCAGCGCATCGCGCAGATGTACCTCGAAGGCTATGCCGCGCGTCCCTTCAGCGACCTGGTGCTGGACACCTCGGCCACGGACGCGCAAGCCAGCGCCTGCCTGATTGCGCAATGGCTCGCGCGCTAGCCTAGCGCGCCGGCTGGCGCTGGTATTGGGCATCCGGCGCGCGGCCGCGCAGCAACGACTCCGGATGCGCTTGCAGATAGTCCGACAGTTCCCGCAGCGAGCGGGCCGCCCGCGACAATTCCTGCAAGACCGCGTTGGCATTGACCGGCAGGCCGGCGTCGGGGCTCAGCACCCCGCCTACAGCGGCCAAGGACTTGCTGGCCTGGCGCAGCATGGCTTGCGCCTCGGGCGCCAGGCGCGTATCCAGCCGCTTCATCAGGCTGGAAGTGGCGCGCAGCAATTGGCCCAGATCGGCGCCCAAGCCTTCGAACGGCACCCTGTCGAGCTTGGTAAGGATGCTGTTGATCTGCTGCTGCAACTGGTCCAGGTTGTTCGGCACGGTGGGAATGAACGGTTCTTCCTCCATCGTGAACGCCACCGGCTTGGCGTCCGGGAACACCGCCAAGGCGACGTACAGCTGGCCCGTCAGCAGGTTGCCGATGCGCAGCTGCGCGCGCAAGCCGTGCTGGATCAACGCGGCCAGCAGCTTGCCGTTGGGATGCTGCAGCGTCGAACCCGAGTATTCCTTGATTTCCTCGACCGTCTGCGCGCCCAGGCGCTCGGGATAGACGGTGGCTCCGACCAGCGCGTAGAACTGCTTGATCGCCGGGTCGAACTCCAGGCGGATCGAGTCCACCTGGCCGATGGCCGCGCCATACGCGTCGATGGGCGCGCCGACCACCAGCCCCCGGACCGACTGGTCAAAACGCATGCGGATGTGCAGCGGCATGCCATCCGGTTGCGCGCGGGCCGCCCCTTCCGACGGGAAGATGGTGAACTCGGCATCGGCCTTGGCCACCACGTGCGCGTGCTGCTCGATGGTGTCGAATGCGACGCCCCCCACGATCACGGACAGCAGCGACTGCGAACGCACCTGCAGGCCGCGCGCGTCGACGCTGAAATCCACGCCGCTGGCGTTCCAGAAGCGCGTGGCGCTATTGACGTATTCGTCATTGGGCGCATCGATGAACACCTGCACGTTGACGCCCTCGCCGCTGCTGTCCAGGTGATAGGCCACCACCTGCCCCACGGCAATGCGCCGGAAGTAGACGGGTGAGCCTATGTCCAGCGAGCCCAGGTCGCGGGCCTTGAGGGTGTAGCGCTTGCCGGCCCGGTCCTGCTGCACCTCGGGCGGCGTTTCCAGGCCGACGAAGCTGTACTTGGTGGCGCGGCTTTCTCCTTCCTGGCGGAACCGGTCGGAGGGGTCCACGCCGATGTAGGCGCCGGAGAACAGGGTGCTCAGGCCGGACACGCCGCTCAGGGTCAGCCTGGGCCGCACCACCCAGAACATCGTCCCTTCCTGCAGCAGGCTGCCGGCGTCCTTGTTGATGCGCACGGTCGCAACAATGCCCGACCGGTCCGAGTTCAGGGCCACGCGCTCGACCACGCCGACCACGACATCCTTGTAGCGGACCTGGGTCTTGCCGGCCTCCAGCCCTTCGGCGGTCTGGAAGCTGATGGTGGCGGTGGGGCCGGCCTGCATCCAGACGCGCACTACCAGCGCCAGTCCGCCCACGGCTGCGATGAGAGGCACCAGCCAGATCCAGGACAGGCGACGCCTCTTACGGCTTGCGGCAGGCGTGCTGGCAACGGCGGACCCAGGTTCAGGCATGGGAGATGTCCCCTGTTGTACGCATTGGACTCGAGGGCAGAACGCTTTCAAGAATCGCGCCCGCACGACCAGCGCGCAAGTAAGGGTATTCCCGAAATGGACGCGCCGGGCAGAAATGCGCGCCGCCCGATTCACGAGTAGGATAAGGCCCCCAAAAGCAGCAACAGGAAGTACCCGTGACCATCGAAATCCGTCCCGCCGTCGCCTCGGACGCGGCCCAGATCCATGCCTTCATCACCGAGCTGGCAGTGTACGAACGCGCCGCCCATGAAGTGATCGCCAGCCCCCAGGATGTCGAGCGCACCCTGTTCGCCGAGAACGCGCCGGCCAAGGCCCTGATGTGCCTGCTGGACGGCAAGCCCATCGGCTACGCCGTCTACTTCTACAGCTACTCGACCTGGCTGGGCAAGAACGGGATCTATCTGGAAGACCTGTACGTCACGCCGGAGCAGCGCGGCATCGGCGCGGGCCGCGACCTGTTGCGCCATCTGGCGCAAGAGGCGGTGGCCAACGGCTGCGGCCGGCTGGAATGGAGCGTGCTGGACTGGAACACGCCTGCCATCGATTTCTACAAGTCGATCGGCGCGTTGCCGCAGGATGAATGGGTGCGCTACCGGATGGCCGGAGACGCCCTGCTCAATTTCGCGCAGGGCCGGCGCTAGGCGCCGCCAGCCGGCCTGGCCGGATCAGAATTCCGGCAGATCGAAAAGCGTGTAAAGGGTCGAGCTGGGAACCGGCGCGGACGCGAGGTGTTCGCGTCCGTCGTCATCCACCAGCACGCGCACCGGCCGCAGCGCCACGCTCATGCCATCCTGGCTGATGGCGGTTTCGACTTCCACGCCGTCCTTGATGGCCTCGATGACCTCGGATGCCGCCGCCGTCACCGGCTCGGTGACCCAGCCGGGGATGCCGCGTTCGGCCTGGCCCCAACGCACATAGGCCACGTGCCCGCTGACGGGTTCCTTTCGGACGGCGACGATCACATACAAAGACATCCAGGCCTCCCCAATGGTTGGCCCGGATCGTATAACAACTTTACGCAGCCGTTATGACCGCGGGATTCAGGGTTCGATGTCGATAGGGGCAAAGGACTTCACCAGGTCGTCCAGCATCTTCAACTGGGTCAGGAAGGGCTCCAGCTTGTCCAGCGGCAAGGCGCTGGGACCGTCGCACTTCGCGTTCTTGGGATCGGGGTGGGCTTCCAGGAACAGGCCGGCCAACCCCACGGCCATGCCCGCGCGCGCCAGTTCGGCCACCTGCTCGCGGCGGCCGCCTGATGCCGCATCCAGCGCCGAGCGCTGCTGCAAGGCATGCGTGACGTCGAAAATGAGCGGCCTGTTGCCGGACACTTTCTTCATCACGCCAAACCCTAGCATGTCTACAACGAGATTGTCATAGCCGAAGCAGGTGCCGCGGTCGCACAGGATGAGCTTGTCGTTGCCGGCCTCGGTGAACTTCTCGACGATGTTCAGCATCTGCGTCGGGCTGAGGAACTGCGGCTTCTTGATGTTGATGATGCGCTGCGTCTTGGCCAGCGCCACCACCAGGTCCGTTTGCCGCGCCAGGAAGGCCGGCAGCTGCAGGATGTCGACGACCTCGGCCACGGCCGCGGCCTGCCAGGGCTCATGCACGTCGGTGATGACGGGCACGCCGAATTCCTTCTTGACCGCCTCGAAGATCTTCATGCCCTCTTCCAGTCCCGGGCCGCGATAGGAATGGATGGACGAGCGGTTGGCCTTGTCGAAGGAGGCCTTGAAGACGTACGGGATGCCCAGCTTGCGGGTGACGCGCTGGTATTCCTCGCAGGCGCGCAGCGCCAGTTCCTTCGATTCCAGCACGTTGATGCCGCCGAACAGCACGAAGGGGCGATCGTTCGCGCAGCTGATCGAGGAGGAGATAAACACTTCAGGGGCGGTCATGATGGGTACATCCTGTGGAAGTAAGGCAGTGATAGTGCGTAATGTACAACCTGCCCGGCCCGGCTTTCACTACCCGCCCTTGCCGCGCGCTCCTCAGCGGCTGGAGAGCATGCGGCGCAGCACGCCATCGCGCAGGACATAGTGGTGGAACAGCCCGGCCAAGGCATGCAGCAGCGCCAGCGCGATGATGCACCAGGCCACGGTATCGTGCAGTCCGCCAATGAAGCGGCGCTGCTCATGGTCGATGGCGATCAACGTGGGCACATCGAACAGGCCGAAGAAAGCAAACGGCTCGCCCTGCGCCCAGCGGAAAAGAAAGCCCAGCACGATCTGCGTCGCCATCAACAGGTACAGCAATCCGTGTACGCCCGTACTAGCCACGCGCAGCCAGCCCGTGGCGGCCGGCGACAGGCGCCTGCCCGCCGTGAGGCGCCAGATGGCGCGCAGCACGAACACGGCGGCAAACACCAGGCCGAACGATATATGCAGGTGCTGCAGCAAACGCCGCGTGGGCGTGCCGCGCGGCAGGAAGTCCCAGATCTCGGCCAGCGCGAACAGGCCCACCACCAGCGCCGCCGTCAGCCAATGGAACGCGATGGTGACGCGGTCATAGTGCGCAAGGCCGGTGGACGCGGCGGGGGTAATCGTTGTGGTCACGGAATACGCTCATCTTCCTGGAATGGGAGTGCAAGCGTATTGAGATCGGACTTACGGCGTCCTGATTCCGACCGGCCTCAGGCGTTGCCGGTGTCGGAGGTCCATCTGGCCGAGTAGGTCTGCGGCAACAGGCTGAGGCTGCCCACCAGTTGTTCCACCCGCTCGTCTTCCTGGCGCATGGAATAGACCACCGCCGTCACCTCGGAGCGGCCGCCGTCGCGCTGCTGGCTTTCCACGCCGCGCAGGCGCAGGCTGTGCTTGCCCAAGGCATTCAGCAATTCCGCCCGCACCATGGCTTCGTCCGTGGAGGCGCAGGTCAAGGCGATGTTGTAGTAGCGCTCTTCGGTTTCCGCGTCGGGCACGTAGCGGTCCATCAGCCTGGCGCCGCGCCGCAGCAGCACATTGGTGACCAGGATCAGCGCCGTGACCGCGCTGGCTTCGGCCAGGAAGCCATAGCCGGCAAGCACCCCTACGGCGCCGGTAGCCCAGATAGTGGCGGCCGCGCTCAGGCCGCGTATGGTCAGGCCGTCGCGCATGATCAGGCCCGCGCCCAGGAAGCCGATGCCGGTCACGACCTGGCTGCCCAGGCGCATGTCGTTGCCGGCGTCCAGCAGCGCGGGCAAGGCGGTATAGGCGGCCGCGCCCAGCGAGACCAGCGCATGCGTGACCACGCCGGCATAGTTCTGCCGCCATTGGCGCTCGGCGCCGATGGCGGCGCCGAGCAGCATGGCCAGCACAAGATTGATGGCTATTGAAAATTCGTTCATGGGACCAGGATCAGAGACTTGGCCCCATTATCGCCCGGCGCAACGCCTGGCCTAGCTACGCTCCTGGGCGGGATCGCTGACCAGCCGGTAGGCGATGGCGCCGACGATCGCCCCGACGATGGGCGCGACCCAGAACAGCCACAGCTGCTCCAACGCCCAGCCGCCCACGAACAGCGCGGGGCCGGTGGAACGGGCCGGATTGACCGAGGTGTTCGTCACCGGAATGCTGATCAGGTGGATGAGCGTCAACGCCAGTCCGATGGGAATCGCCGCGAAGCCGGCCGGCGCGCGCTTGCTGGTCGCCCCCAGGATCACGAAGATGAAGCCCGCCGTCAGCACGACTTCCGTCACCAGGGCCGACACCATCGAGTACTTGCCCGGCGAATAGGCGCCGTAGCCGTTGGCCGCGAAATGGCTGCCCTTCAGGTCGAAACCCAGCTTGCCGCTGGCGATGCAGGCCAGCACCGCCGCGGCAACGATCGCGCCCAGGACCTGGGCAATGACGTAAGGCAGGATTTCCTTGGCCGGAAAACGGCCGCCCGCCACCAGGCCCACCGTGACGGCCGGGTTGAAATGCCCGCCGGAAATATGGCCGACCGCGAACGCCATCGTCAGCACGGTCAGGCCGAAGGCCAGCGCCACGCCAGCAAAACCGATGCCTAGTTCCGGGAAACCGGCGGCCAGCACCGCGGCGCCGCAGCCCCCCAAAACCAGCCAGAACGTGCCAAAGAACTCAGCGCCGCAACGCTTAGAAAGCGGATACATGTCGACTCCCCGAAAAACGAAAATGCCACGGTATCGCGGGGCGGCAACGACGACTTTAAAGCAATGCAAATCTTGACAATTCTTGAACGCAGCCGGACGCGGCCCCCCCTGCCGCAACCACGGTAACGGCGTCCGATGGACTCGGGGATCGTCCGGACCGGCTAGACGGAAAGGCGCACGCCGCACGGGCACGGACGATGCAGGCCGTGCCGGGCCGCGCATCCGGCGCTTTGGCCCGCGCCCCGGAACGAGCGCGCCTAGCCGTGCACGGGAGTGCAGAGCTCCACCAACGTTCCGTCCGGACAGCGCACATAGGACACGACCTGCCCCCAGGGCTTGGAGACAGGCGCGCTCATTTCCGTGGCGCCCGCCGCAAGCGCGCGGGCATGCGCCGCGGCCACATCGTCCGTCACGAAAGCCACTTCCATGCCCAGCGGCTCGGCCGACGCCGAAGCCGCTACATGGCCGCCGCCGAAATTGGAGCCGGCCAGTTCATGCGCCGCGAACGACAGCGTGGTTTCGCCGGTGTCCAGTTCGCCGTAGGTCTGGGACTCGTGCAGAAAACGCCTGGCGAAACCGAATGCCTGTTCAAAGAAGGACAGCGATGCGGCGACGTCCGGTACGTAGATGATGGTGTATCCGAATTTCATGGTTCGTCCTGATCGTGGGAAATGGCGCAGTGGCCGGCGCGCGCGCCGGAGGCGCATGATTGGATTGAACCAGATTACTGTTCATTTATCCAGTATTTAGTGGCCTTGCCAGCCGACAGCCTGATCCCTGCCTAGGCCGCCTCTTGGTGCAGCCCGCCGCTGGACCACCGGTCCACGTCGCGGATCAGATACAGCAGGAACTTGGTGTAAGCCACATCCAGCGCCTGCACCCAGGCGGAGTTGTCGTGGCGGGCGCAGGACGCGCGGATGGCGCAATCCAGCGTTTCCGCCAGATGGCCGACCGTGGTCCCGGACATCCGGAAGCAGATCGGCGCCTGGCAGGAATGCCGGTGGGCATGGCGCAGCGCGCTGTCGCGCGCCTGCGCCGTGGCGTGGGCATCGGCCACGTCCCGCAGCAAGCGGTTCAGGATTTCGCACCAGTCGGCCAATAGCTCATGCACGGCTCACCTCTCAGGGAACACGTCTGCGTCAGGAAAAGGAGTACTAGGCGGGGGCGTGCAGCACTGTCACCAGCACGGTCGCGTCGCGCACGGCCTGCAACGCGTGCGGTTCGTGCGCGGGCAGCGCGACGAGCTGGTTCTCGCGCAGTTGGCGCACGCCATCGCGCAATGCCACGCTAACCTCTCCGGCGATGCAGTGAATGGTGATTTCGCCCGCCACGGCATGTTGCGGCAGGCCCTTGCCGGCGGGCAGCGCCAATTGCAGCAGTTGCATGTGCGCCGTCTTCATCAGGCTGACGCTGACGACCTCCCCGTGTTCGCGATGCGGGGTGCGTATATCGATGACATCCAGAAATGCAGCGTGCTTGAGCGCCATGGAAGGCTCTCCTTATCGTGCTGTGTACGGGGCTGTTTGAGAGGCTGTTGCGATGCCGGACAGCGGCAAGCCTCCACCGAAGAGCGCGAAGATATATCAAAAATGCGCTTTAGGCACGGGAGGTTATCCCTAAGCGCGGGACGGCGCCGAAAAAAGAAAAGCCCCAAGGCATTCAATGCCTTGGGGCTTGCAGGACACTGTAGCCATGAAGCCCGATCAGTGCCTAAATAAGGTTGGTGCGAAGGAGGGGACTCGAACCCCTACACCTGTTACGGCGTCAGGACCTAAACCTGGTGCGTCTACCAATTTCGCCACCTTCGCTATAGGCCAAGCCCGCTATTGTAGCTTGCTTGTTAAAATCTTGCGTCATGAATCCGCGCCTCGATGCCCTACACCCCTATCCGTTCGAAAAACTGCGCGCTTTGCTGGCTTCGGCCAGCCAGCAGCCGGACGGTCTGACGCCCATCAATCTGTCGATCGGCGAGCCCAAACACGCCGCGCCCGCGCGCGTCGAACAGGCCATCCGCGACAGCCTCGCGGGCCTGTCCGTGTACCCGTCCACCAAGGGCGATCCGGCGCTGCGCCGGGCGATCTCGGAGTGGCTGGCGCGGCGCTACAGCATCCCTGCCCCGGACCCGGAAACGCAGGTGCTGCCGGCGCTGGGCTCGCGCGAGGCGCTGTTCGCGTTCACGCAGACCGTCATCGACCCGTCCGCAGACTCGGTGGTGATCTGCCCCAATCCCTTCTATCAGATCTACGAAGGCGCGGCGCTCCTGGCTGGCGCCACGCCCTACTTCGTCAACGCCGACCCGGTGCGCAATTTCGCCAGCGACTGGAGCCAGGTGCCCGACGAAATCTGGAAGAAGACGCGCATGGTGTTCGTCTGCTCGCCGGGCAACCCGGCAGGCAACGTCATGTCGCTGGACGAATGGGAAACGCTGTTCGAACTGTCCGACCGCCATGGTTTCGTGATCGTCTCGGACGAGTGCTATTCGGAAATCTATCTGGACGAAGGCAACCCGCCGCTGGGCGGCCTGCAGGCCGCGCGCCGCCTGGGCCGCGATACCTACCGCAACCTGGTGGCGTTCTCCAGCCTGTCCAAGCGTTCCAACGTGCCGGGCCTGCGTTCGGGCTTCGTGGCGGGCGACGCCGCGCTGATCGGCCGCTTCCTGCTGTATCGCACGTATCATGGCAGCGCCATGAGCCCCATCGTGTCCGCAGGCAGCATCGCCGCCTGGACGGACGAGGCGCACGTGAAGGACAACCGGCGCCTGTACCGCGAGAAATTCGACGCCGTCGTGCCCATCCTGCAGAAGGTGCTGGACGTGTCCCGCCCGCAGGCCTCGTTTTATCTGTGGGCGGCCACGCCGGGTTCCGATACCGCGTTCGTGCGCGACCTTTTTGGCCGTACCGGTGTTACCGTGCTGCCGGGCAGTTTCCTGGCACGCGAGGCTCACGGCGTGAATCCCGGCCAGGGCCGCATCCGCATTGCTCTGGTGGCGCCCTTGGCTGACTGCGTGCAGGCAGCCGAACGCATCGCCCATTTTGTGCATACTTCCGTTTGATCAACCTTTAAAAGCTGAGCCGCTATGACTCTCGACCTGCAGACCACCATCGAAAAAGCCTGGGACGACCGGGCCAACCTGTCGCCCACCGACGCCAGCGCCGAAGTGCGCGAAGCGGTCGAGCGCACCATCGACGGCCTGGACCTGGGCCGCCTGCGCGTGGCCGAGAAAATCAACGACGACTGGGTCGTGCACCAGTGGATCAAGAAGGCCGTGCTGCTGTCGTTCCGCCTGAACGACAACGCCATCATGGGCCAGGCCCCCCTGCAGTTCTACGACAAGGTGCCGCTCAAGTTCTCGGAATACGGTGACAACGCCTTCAAGCAAGGCGGCTACCGCGTGGTGCCGCCGGCCGTGGCCCGCCGCGGCGCCTACCTCGCCCGCAACGTGGTGCTGATGCCCTCCTACGTGAACATCGGCGCCTACGTCGACGAAGGCACCATGGTCGACACCTGGGCCACCGTCGGCTCCTGCGCCCAGATCGGCAAGAACGTGCACCTGTCGGGCGGCGTGGGCATCGGCGGCGTGCTGGAACCGCTGCAAGCCAACCCCACCATCATCGAAGACAACTGCTTCATCGGCGCCCGCTCGGAAGTCGTGGAAGGCGTGATCGTCGAAGAGAACTCGGTGCTGGCCATGGGCGTGTTCCTGTCGCAAAGCACCAAGATCTATGACCGCGCCACCGGCAAGATCACCTACGGCCGCGTGCCGTCGGGTTCGGTCGTGGTCCCGGGTTCGCTGCCGTCGGCCGACGGCTCGCACAGCCTGGCTTGCGCGGTCATCGTCAAGCGCGTCGACGCGCAGACCCGCGCCAAGACCAGCATCAACGATCTGCTGAGGGCCTGATGAGCAATTCAGCCGTACTGGATCTGGTCAAGGACCTGATCGCCCGCCCTTCGGTCACGCCGGCCGATGAAGACTGCCAGGCGACGCTGGCCGCGCGCCTGGAACGCATCGGCTTCACCTGCGAGACCATCGCCCAGGGCGGTGTCACCAACCTGTGGGCGCGCCGCGGCAGCGCGGCGCCGCTGACCGTGTTCGCCGGTCACACGGACGTGGTGCCTCCGGGTCCGCGCGAAAAGTGGGAAAGCGATCCTTTCGTTCCCACCGAGCGCGATGGCTACCTGTACGGCCGCGGGGCGGCCGACATGAAGAGCTCGATCGCCGCCTTCGTGGTGGCGGCCGAGGAATTCGTGGCGGCCCACCCGCAGCATGGCGGCTCGATCGCCCTGCTGATCACCTCCGACGAAGAAGGCCCGTCCATCGACGGCACCGCCATCGTTTGCGACGCGCTGAAGGCGCGCGGCGAACAGATGGACTATTGCATCGTCGGCGAACCCACCTCGGGCGACGTGCTGGGCGACACCTGCAAGAACGGCCGCCGCGGTTCGCTGTCGGGCAAGCTCACGGTCAAGGGCATCCAGGGCCACGTGGCCTACCCCCACCTCGCGCGCAACCCCGTGCACCAGCTGGCGCCGGCCCTGGCCGACATCGTCAGCATCGAATGGGACCAGGGCAACGAGTACTTCCCGCCCACCACGTTCCAGGTGTCGAACCTGAACTCGGGCACCGGCGCCACCAACGTGGTGCCGGGCGAGGCGGTGGCGCTGTTCAACTTCCGCTTCTCCACCGCCAGCACGCCGGAAAGCCTGCGGGCGCGCGTGCATGAAGTGCTGGACCGCCATGGCCTGGAGTACACGCTGGACTGGGAACTGGGCGGCGAGCCCTTCCTGACGCCGCGCGGTTCGTTGACGGATGCGCTGGTCTCGGCCATCCGCGACGAAACCGGCGTGACGGCAGAGCTCTCCACCACCGGTGGCACGTCCGACGGCCGTTTCATCGCCAAGATCTGCCCGCAGGTCATCGAATTCGGTCCCTGCAACGCCACGATCCACAAGGTCAACGAACGCATCGAAGTGGCCTCGCTGGATCCGTTGAAGAACATTTATCGGCGCACGCTGGAAAACCTCCTGCTGCCGCCCAAGTAAAAGCCTCACATGTATCAATCCGCCCGCCAAGAACTGCTGACCCTGCGCGACCTGATCCGCTACGGCGTGTCACGCCTGAACGCCGCCCAGGTGGCGCTGGGACATGGCAGCGACAATGCCTGGGACGAGGCGGTCTACCTGACGCTGCACGCCTTGCATCTGCCGCTGGATACGCTGGAGCCCTTTCTGGACGCCCGCGTGCTCAGCGAAGAACGCAACCGCGTGCTCGACCTGATCGACCGCCGCGTGACCGAGCGCCTGCCCGCCGCCTACCTCACCAACGAGGCCTGGCTGCGCGGCCACCGCTTCTACGTGGACCAGCGCGTCATCGTGCCGCGCTCGCCCATCGCCGAATTGCTGGACCAGGGCCTCGCGCCCTGGGTGCAGGATGCGCTGGCGGTTGAGAACGTGCTGGACATGTGCACGGGATCCGGCTGCCTGGCGATCCTGTCCGCGCTGGCCTTCCCCTATGCCCACGTGGACGCGGTCGACGTGTCGCCGGATGCGCTGGAAGTGGCGCGCCGCAACGTGGACGACTACGGTCTGACGGACCGGCTGGACCTGCACGAAAGCAATCTGTTCGACAGTCTGCCGCCGCGTCTGTACGACGTGATCATCTGCAATCCGCCCTACGTGAACAGCGGCTCCATGGACGTCCTGCCCCAGGAGTACCGCCACGAACCGCAGCTGGCGTTGGCCGGCGGCGGCGACGGCATGGACCTGGTGCGCCGCATCCTGGAAGCGGCGCCGCGCTTTCTCACGCCGGAAGGCGTGCTGGTGCTGGAGATCGGCCACGAACGCGACTTCTTCGAAGCCGCCTTCCCGCAGCTCTCGCCCGTCTGGCTGGACACGGAAGAAGCCTCCGACCAGCTTCTGCTGCTTACCCGCGAGCAACTCAGCCTGTGATACGCGCTACTGGATTGACCCTGCGCCGCGGCACCAAGGTGTTGCTGGACGGCGCTGAATTCGTCGTGCATCCGGGCGAGCGCGTGGGCATCGTCGGCAAGAACGGCGCGGGCAAGTCCTCGCTGTTCGCGCTCTTGACCGGCACGCTGGACCTGGACGCGGGCAACCTGGCCATGCCCGCCGGCTGGCGCATAGCCAGCGTCAAGCAGGAAATCGAAGCCGACGAGCGCCCGGCGCGCGAATTCGTCATCGACGGCGACACGCATCTGCGCGAGCTGCAGGCGCGCCGCGCCGAGCTGACGGACGAGCAAGGCACGCAGATCGCCGAGGTGGAAGCGGCGCTGGTGGAAGCCGGCGCCTGGAGCGCGGCCTCGCGCGCCGAGCAGCTGCTGGCCGGCCTGGGCTTCAAGCCCGCCGAATGGATGCAGCCGGTGGCGAGCTTTTCCGGCGGCTGGCGCATGCGCCTGGCCCTGGCCCGCGCGCTGATGGCGCCGTCCGAATTGCTGCTGCTGGACGAGCCCACCAACCACTTGGACCTGGACGCCATGCTGTGGCTGGAGAAATGGCTGGCGGCCTATCCCGGCACCGTCATGCTGATTTCCCACGACACCGAGTTCCTGGACGCGGTCGCCAAGTCCATCCTGCATTTCGACCACGCCAAGCTGGTACGCTACCGCGGCGGCTACGGCGACTTCCTGACGCAGCGCGCCGAGCGCCTGCGCCAGACCAATATCGCCTACGAACGCCAGACCCGCGAAGCCGCCCGGCTGCAAGGCTTCATCGACCGCTTCAAGGCCAAGGCGTCCAAGGCCAAGCAGGCGCAGAGCCGCGTCAAGGCGCTGGCGCGCATGCAGGTGCTGGCGCCCTTGCATGCCGAAGCCGGCATCGACATCCGCATCCCCTCGCCCGACCAGGTGCCGGATCCGCTGCTGACCCTGGAACATTTGTCGGCCGGCTACACGGACGCCGACGGCAACGCGGTGCCCATCCTGCGCGACGTGACGCTGATGGTGCGCGCCGGCAGCCGCGTCGGCGTGCTGGGCGCCAACGGCGCCGGCAAGAGCACGCTGATCAAGACCCTGGCCGAAGAGCTGCCGGTGCAGGCCGGCACGCGCCGCGCCTCGCGCGGGTTGGCCATCGGCTATTTCCATCAGCACCAGCTGGACATGCTGGACGTGGACAGCACGCCCATCGCCCATCTGGCGCGCCTGGCTCCCGAGACCCGCGAACAGGAGCTGCGCAACTATCTGGGCGGCTTCGGTTTTTCCGGCGACACGGTGACCAGCAAGGTCGGTCCCATGTCCGGCGGCGAAAAGGCGCGCCTGGCGCTGTCCCTGATCGTCTGGCAAAAGCCCAACCTGCTTCTGCTGGACGAACCCAGCAACCACCTGGACGTGGAAACGCGCGAAGCCCTGGCCGCCGCGCTGGCGGACTTCGGCGGCAGCATGCTGCTGGTGTCGCATGACCGGCATCTGCTGCGCACCACCGTGGACAGCTTCTGGATCGTGGCCGACGGCGCGGTACAGGAGTTCGACGGCGACCTGGAGGACTACCGCGACTGGCTCGCCGCCCGCAACGCCGGCGAACGCGCGGAAGCCGCGCGCGAGAACGCCGCAGGCAACGAACCGGTGGTGGACCGCAAGGCCCAGCGCCGCGCCGAAGCCGAACAGCGCCAGCGCCTGTCCGCGCTGCGCAAGCCGCTGGAATCCAGGCTCGCCAAGGTCGAGACCGAGATGGAGAAGCTGCGCGCCAAGCTGCATGCGCTGGACGCCGTCATCGCCGACCCGGACCTGTACTCGGATGCTCGCCGCGCCGAACGCCAAAAGGTCATGGCCGAGCATGGCGAGCACGGCAAGCGCATGGACGAGCTGGAAGAGCAGTGGCTGGAAATCCAGGGTTCCCTGGAAGAGATCGAACAGTCCGAGGCCTGACGGCCTGCGGCGGGCGCCCTGCCCGCCGCCGCTTCCTTCACGCCCTTCTTATCTAGAAATAGAAATCGTTATCATTTATACTCTGCCGCGAATTTGACTCTATCTGGCGCCCGGCGCCGGCGACATGTCTACGCTCACGGAAGTATTTCTCCGCCATTACCGAGAGGTGCTGGGTTTCCTCTCCCTGCGCACCGGCTCGCGCGACGTCGCACAGGACTGCGCGCAGGACACCTGGATCAAACTGGCGGAATTCAAGGACAGGACGCGTCCCGACAACGACCGCGCCTACGTCTTCCGCGTGGCCGCCAATATCGCTACCGACTGGCACCGGCGCCGCAGCCGCGAACAGATCGCCACCGCCGACTACGCCGCTTCGCGCCCTACCCTGCACGAGCCCGACACCCTGGACGTGGCTGCCGCGCGGCAGATGCTGCGCAGGCTGGAAGCCGCGCTGCTGACCCAGCCGCGTCGCAGCCTTGACGTGTTCGTGCTGCACCGGCACGAGGGCCTGAGCTACCGCGCCATTGCCGAGCGTTTTGCGATTTCTGTCAGCGCGGTGGAAAAGCACATGATGCGTATCCTGCTGGCCTGCGACCAGGCGCTGGCGTCCTGAGCATGGCCGCCCCCAAGACCGGCAGCGCCCAGGAAGAAGCGTCGCGCTGGGTCGTGCGCCACAGCGGCCAGGGCATGGATGCGCAAGCTCAGGCGGAGTTCGAAGCCTGGTACCGCGCCGACGCCAGCCACGCCGACGCCTATGAACGGCTGGCGCGCCTGTGGCGGCGCATGGGCGAAATCGATCGCGGCAAGCTGGCGCCGCGGCGCACGCGCAAGCGCGGCGCGGCGGCGGCGCTGGCCGTGCTGGCGGCCTGGCCGGCCTGGCAACTGCTGCGCGCCACCCATCCCGGCGCGGACTACACGACCGGCGCCGAAGTGCGCCGCCTGGCCCTGCCCGACGGCTCCAGCGCCACCTTGGACGCGGACTCGGCCATCGCCATCGATTTCGCGCCAGGCAAGCGCGAAGTACGGCTCCTGGCCGGACGTGCGCTGTTCGCGGCCGCGCCGCGCGCGCCCGGCGGTCCGGACTTCACGGTAGTGACGCCGGACGCGTCCGCAGCCGCGCTCGGCACCCGCTATGTCGTGGCGCGCGAGGCCGACGGCACGCGCGTGGCAGTGTACGAACATCGCGTCGCAGTCCATTGCCTGGTCTGCCAGGGTGACGCCGTCTTGGTGTTGGACGCGGGCCAGGAAGCCGCCGTGTCGGCGACGGGCATCGCCCGCCTCGCCACCGCGCAGGAACCGGCGCCGGACTGGAGCCAGGGCCTGCTGGCTTTCAACAATGTCGCATTGCCCCAGGCTGCGGCGCGGCTCTCCCGCTATGGCGGCAAGCACATCCTGGTGCTGGGCGACACCGCCAGGCGTTTGCACGTGTCGGGCACAGCCAGCATCGGCGATCCCAAGCGTGCGCTGGAACTGCTGCTGGCGCAGACCAAGGTCGGCATTACCGAACTGCCCGGCCTGTTGATCTTGCGTTAGAGCCGTTTGCTAATCAGTAAATGAGAATCGATATAAATTATTCATCGGCAATCCACTGAGGTAATCCGTACCTGCACACGTCCTACGGCTGACATCAACACCCGCTTGGACGCATTCATGCTGTTTCTCCACTTCAACCGGCGCGCGCGCCGGTCTGGCGCTACGGCGACGCTGCTCGCCGCCGCGTTGCTCACGGCCTCGCCGGCCCCTGCTCAGCCCGCCGCGCCCGTTGCCTATGACCTGCCGGCCCAACCCCTGGGCGACGCCTTGCTCGCGTTGGGCCGGCAAGCCGGCCTGGAGATCTCGTTTCCGCCGGCGGCGGTAGCGGGCAAGACCTCCCCGCCGCTGCACGGAGAGTATTCGCCACTGCTCGCGCTGAACCACCTGCTGGCGGGGTCCGGGCTGGCACTACGCGCGGACGGTCCCGGACGCTACATCGTCTACGTGGACAAGACCAACCAGTTTTCCGCCCTGCGCCTGGACGCCGTGCGGGTCTACGGCGAACAGGTCGGCGAGCGCATCTATACCCGCGAGGACATCGCCGAGACGCCCAGTTCCAACCGCGACCTCAGCACGCTGGTGGCGACGCATCCGGCGGTGCGCACCAATCCGGGCGCGGCCGGCTCGCAGAACCGCGGCTCACTCAACGTGGAAGACATTTCCTTCCACGGCTCCAGCCCCTACCAGAACCTGTTCCAGCTCGACGGCATGGACGCGACCAACCGCGTGAATCCGGCCAGCAAGAATCTGAACCTGCAGGTCGGCAACGTGCCCAGCAACCCACAGTCGTACTTCGTGGACACGAGCCTGCTGGAGGAAGTCCGCGTGCACGACAGCTTCGTGCCGGTGGAGTACGGTGGCTTCACCGGCGGCGTGGTGGACGCGAGATTGCGCCGGTTCTCGGGCGAAAACCGCGTTAACCTCGACTACCGCTGGAACACCTCCAAGATGACGCGGCAGCAAGTCGCCGAGGGCGAAGAGAACAATTGGGCCAAGGGCAAACCGGGTTACTCGCCCGAATGGAAGAAGCGTTTCTATTCGGCCGTGGGCGATCTGGCCTTCAATGAAAAATCGGGCGCGGTGCTGGCCATGTCGCGGCGCGAATCGGACATCACACGCTGGAACATGGGCGTGGATGACAAGGGGCAGCCGACCCCGGGCCAGGATGCCTACCGCGACCGCATTGACAACTTCCTGGGCAAGTTCAGCGTGCGCGCCAGCGCCGATACCACGGCCGACCTGACGCTGAAGTACAGCGACCGCAGCGAAACCCTGGCCAGCGACCTGTTCCGGCACACGCGCTGGGACAACAACCATGGCGCGCGCGGTATCGGCGCCAACGTGGATCACTATTTCAAGGGGGGACGCCTGGCATTGCAGGCGGGCTGGGACCGGTCGCTGAGCAACCGCGAATCCATCGGCGACGAACTCGTGACCTTCCGGCCCTACCGGCTGCCGCAGTACACGGCCGGCGGCTTCGGCAAGGAACAGACGCGGCAGGACACCTGGACGCTGAAGGGCCGCGTCGACCTGGATCCGGTACGGACGGGCGTGTTCACGCACATTCCGTACGCGGGGGCCGAACTGAACCGGCTCCAGGCGAACTTCGAGCGTTTCCAGGAAAGCCATTCCTACCAGCGGGCCTATAACCGCGATGGCAGCTATCGCGACTACAGCAAAGTCCGTTACCTGCCCGGCACCGTGGACGTGAACTACGACATGGCCAGCCTGTACCTATCGGACCGCATCGAGTGGGAACGGCTGGCCTTGGACGCCGGCCTGCGTTACGACCGCGAAACTTTCCTGGGCAGCAACAACGTGTCGCCGCGCACGCGGCTGGACTGGGACATGTTCGGATCGGGCGACACCCTGCTCAGCGCCGGATGGTCGCGCTATTACGGCTCCAGCGTGCTGGAAACCGCGCTTGAAGCGGAAAGAAGCCGCCTGCGGCGCCAGGTGCTGGACAAGAACGGCAACCCCGTGGCGGACGGCGGCAAGGAGTACTACGTGGAGTACAAGGGGCTGCGCATGCCCTATGACGACGAATGGGCGATCTCGCTGCGCCAGCGCATGGCCGGCATGGAAGGCGTGCTGAGCTACGTACGCCGCAACGGCCGCGACCAGTGGACCAAGACCGGCACCGAAAAGGACGGCTACCGCTACACCAACGAAGGCCTGTCCACCACCGACGGCGTCAGCCTGTCGCTACGCACACTGGAGCCCTGGCGCCTGGGCGAAACGCGCTGGAACATGCAGGCAAGCTGGAGCTGGCAGAAACGCAAGACCAACGCGGACCTGGTCGAAGGCTACAACGGCGACGCGCGCGACCCCGACGAATACGTGATCTACAACGGCTCGCGCCTGCGCGCCATCGACCTGCCGCCAAGCTCCTTCTACCAGCCGCAGATCGCCACGCTCAGCCTGACCGGCGCGTGGCCGCGCACAGGCCTGACCTGGAGCAACATGGTGAACTGGCGCAGCAAGCGCGACGCCACCATCTACGTGGGACTGGGTCCGCGGCCCGATTATCTGGAGCGTTTCGAATCCGGCGAGATCCCGTCCTATTGGACCTGGGACACCAAGCTTTCCTGGAATCCCACGTTCGCGCGCAGCCTGGAATTCACGGTCGAAGTCCTGAATGTGCTGGACCGCAGGCCCGCCGTGACGGCCAGCAATCCGAACGTCAAGACCAACCGCAGTACCTATCAGACGGGACGGGAGCTATGGCTGCAAGTCGGTTACCGCTTCTGATCCTGGGCGCGGCGCTGGCGCTGGCGGCGTCCGCGTCCCACGCCGATGCAGACGCCCAGGACGATCAGACCGCCTGCCGCACGTCCACGGGCTGGAACGCCGCCTGCCTGCGCCCGCACTACGCTGGGCCGCCCTCGACCTGGCCTGCGCCCACGATCGATCCTGGCGTGGACTGGCGCGAATGGGGGCCGGCGCCGCCGGCCTCCAGTCCGCCCCTGGCCTGGACCGCGGCCAATGCCGGCCAGGCAGAACTTGCCGCAGACGTTGCGCGTCCGGCGGTGGTGACGCTGGGGCAGATGCTGTTCTTCGATACCCGGCTGTCGCGCAAGGGGCAGGTGTCGTGCGCCTCCTGTCATCTGCCGCAGCGCGCCTTCACCGACGGCCTGGCGCTGGCCGTGGGCGAAGACAAGCTGATGGGCAGGCGGCGCTCCACGCCGCTGTATGCGGCGCCGTTCGCGCCCCGGTTGTTCTGGGACGGACGCGCCGCCAGCCTGAAGGAGCAGGTGCTGGGCCCCATCCACGATCCCCGCGAAATGAACCATGATGCCGATGGCGCCGTGGCGCGGCTGCTGGCGGCCGCCCCGTACCCGGCGCAGTTCCTGCAGGCGTTCGGCGCGGCGCCGGCCGCTCGGCCGCCAGTGGATGCCGACCGCCTGGCGCGCGCGCTGGCCGCCTATGTCGCGACGCTGCGGCCCGAGCCCACGCGCTTCGACACATTCCTGGATGGGCAATCCGACGCCCTGGACGATGCCGAGCTGATCGGCATGCACCTGTTCCGCACCCAGGCGCGCTGCATGAACTGCCACAGCGGCGCGATGCTGACCGACCACCAGTTCCACAACATCGGCCTGTCCTTCTATGGCCGCCGCAACCAGGATCTGGGACGCTACGAAGCGACGCGCGATCCCGCCGATCTGGGCAAGTTCCGCACGCCCAGCCTGCGCAATGTGTCGCGCGCCGGACCGTGGATGCACAACGGCCTGTTTCCCGACCTGAAGGGCCTGCTGCGGATGTACAACGCCGGCATGGGCCGCGACCCCGAGCCCAGCGATCCGCCCGACCCCTATGCGCCGCGCAAGTCCGAACACATCCGGCCGCTTGCGTTGAGCGCGGACGAGATCGACGCCTTGCTGGCGTTCATGCGGGTCTTGTAGGAAAGGAAGAGGCGGCGCGCGGCGGCTCGCTGATGCAAGCTGCCGCGCGCCGCCGGCCTGGCATTACGAGTAGGGGCGCTCGCGCAGGCGGGTGTGGTGGTCGACCACGGTGTCGATCACTTCGCGCAGGATGGTTTCGGCAAGCGCGGGCGGCACGCCCGCCTCTTGCGCCAGGCGGCGGATGCGCGCGACCTGCTGCTCCTCGCGCTTGGGATCCACCAGGTCCATGCCCAGCTCGCGCTTGAGCTCGCCGATCATGTCCGTGCAGCGGAACCGCACGCCCAGCAGCAGCATGATCTGCTGGTCGATTTCATCGACCTCGGCGCGCAGCGACGCCAACTCGGCTTTGGAAGTATCGTTGTCGGCCATGAGTATCAACCCTGAACAATGTCGAGTTTGGCGATGCCCAGCGCCAAGGTCTTGGCGCCCACGTCGCGGAACTGGATTTCAGCCTGGGCGTCCTGCCCTGCTCCGCTCAAGCCGATGATCGTGCCCTCGCCGAACCGCGCGTGGTGCACGCCCTGACCTACACGATACTGCTTGTCGCCCACCGTGACGCCGGTGGTGACGCTGCGCGCTTGACGCGGCGCAATGGTATTGGTGGGCTTGCGGCCGAAAGCGTCGCCGCGATTGCCGCCGCCCCAGCCAGCGCCCGTGCCGCCGACCTGGGCCAGGCCGGCCTTGGGCGACAGCCACTTCAGGTGCTGTTCGGGGATTTCTTCCAGGAAGCGCGAACGCATCGCGTAGCGCGTCTGGCCGTGCAGCATCCGGCTTTGCGCCAGGCTGATGTACAGACGCTGGCGCGCGCGCGTGATGGCCACATACATGAGGCGGCGCTCTTCTTCCAGTCCGGAAGCTTCCAGGACGCTGTTCTCGTGCGGGAACAGCCCCTCTTCCAGGCCGGTGATGAAAACCGCGTCGAACTCCAGGCCCTTGGCGGCGTGCACGGTCATGAGCTGGACGGCGTCCTGGCCTTGCTGGGCCTGGTTGTCGCCCGCTTCCAGCGCTGCGTGCGACAAGAATGCCGCCAGCGGGGTCAGACCGTCGGACGCCACGACCGGCGCGTCGACCACGCCCGCGTTCAGCGTGGAGGCCGTGTCCTGTTCGGGCACCACGCCGGCAGGCATGCCGTCGTAGTTTTCCTCGGACGCGAACACCGCCGCGGCGGTGACCAGTTCGCTCAGGTTTTCCAGGCGCTCGGCGCCTTCGCGTTCGGCCTTGTAGTGCGCGTTCAGGCCGCTGGCCTCGAGCATATGCTCAACCATTTCCGGCAGCGGCAGGTCGCGGGTCTCTTCGATCAGGCGATGGATGAGTTGCGCGAACTGCGCCAGGTTGGAGCCGCCCTTGCCGGGCACCAGGGCCACGGCCGCGTACAGGCTGGTGTCGTGCGCGCGCGCGGCGTCGCCCAATTGCTCCAGCGTGCGCGCGCCGATGCCGCGCGTGGGAAAGTTGACGACCCGCATCCACGAGGTGTCGTCGTGCGGGTTGGCCATCAGGCGCAGGTAGGCCAGCGCGTGCTTGATTTCCTGGCGCTCGAAAAAGCGCAAACCGCCGTACACCTTATAGGGAATGCCGGCGGAAAAGATGGCGTGTTCCAGCACGCGCGACTGCGCGTTGCTGCGGTAGAGCACGGCGATCTCGCGGCGCAGGCTGCCTTCGCGGATCAGCGAACGGATTTCGTCCACGATCCACTGCGCTTCCATGCCGTCGGACGGCTGCTCGATGACGCGCACCGGCTCGCCGTCGCCCTGCTCGGTCCAGAGATTCTTGCCCAGGCGGCCGGTGTTGTGGCCGATCAGCGCGTTGGCCGAATCCAGGATGTGGCCGAAGGAACGGTAGTTCTGCTCCAGGCGGATCACGGTGCCGCGCGCATAGTCGCGCTCGAAGTCGGCCATGTTGCCGACGTTGGCGCCGCGGAAGGCATAAATCGACTGGTCGTCGTCGCCCACCGCGAAGATCGCGGCGCCGCCGCCGGCCAACAGGCGCAGCCACTTATACTGCAGCGTGTTGGTGTCCTGGAACTCGTCGACCAGGATATGGCGGAAACGGCGCTGATAGTGCTCGCGCACCGGCGCATTGCGCGACAGCAGTTCGTAGGCGCGCAGCAGCAGCTCGGCGAAGTCCACCACGCCCTCGCGCAGGCACTGGGCCTCGTAGAGCTGGTAGATCTCGATCAGGCGGCGGCGATGGGCGTCATAGGCTTCCACGTCGGCGGGACGCAGGCCCTCTTCCTTGGCGCCGTTGATGAAGCGCTGCACATCGCGGGGAGGATACTTTTCGTCGTCGACGCCGTTGGCCTTCATCAGGCGCTTGATCGCCGCGAGCTGGTCGGTGACGTCCAGGATCTGGAAGCTTTGCGGCAGGCCGGCATCGCGGTGATGCGCGCGCAGCATGCGGTTGCACAGACCGTGGAAGGTGCCGATCCACAGGCCGCGCGTGTCGATCGGCAGGATGGCCGACATGCGCGCAAGCATTTCGCGCGCCGCCTTGTTGGTGAACGTGACCGCCAGCAGCCCAAAAGGCGAGGCCTGGCCGGTTTGAATCAGCCAGGCCATGCGGGTGGTGAGCACCCGGGTCTTGCCGCTGCCCGCCCCGGCCAGGACCAGGGCGTGCTGCGGTTCTAACGTTACTGCGGCGCGTTGTTCAGGATTGAGCTTCTCTAGCATCATGCCGCGTAGCGGCGCAGACGTTGAGCGAATTGCTCGAGCCCGGCGATGCCGCTTTGCTGGGCGCGCTGGCACCAGGCCTGCAGGTCATGAAGAAGCTGTTCGCTGCTGGCGCTGGAGCTTTCCCAGATGCGGCCGAGTTCGCGGCGCATCTGCACCAGCGTGGCCAGCGACTTGTTGCGGGCAATGGCTTGATCCACGGCGGCAACCTGTTCGGGCTGGAGGATGTCCTCGTTGCGGTGGATGGCGCGGCGCACGCTGTGCAGCTTGGTCCAGTCGCACTCGGCGCTGTCCTTGTTGCGCGAATCCTTCAGCTTGGCCAGCTCTTCACGGGCGGCGCTCTTGATCACGTCCGCATAGCGGGCCATGACTTCGTAGCGGTGCGTGATCACGCCCTGCAGGGTGCGCAGGTCGATGCCGGTCTTGCTGTCGTCCAGCTTCAGCTTGGGCGCAACCTTCTTGATCTTGGCCAGGCCGAAGAACTTCAGGATGTTGATGTAGCACCAGCCGATGTCGAACTCGTACCACTTGGCCGAGAACTTGGCCGACGTGCCGTGGGCGTGATGGTTGTTGTGCAGCTCTTCGCCGCCGATCACGATGCCCCAGGGGAACACGTTGGTGCTGGTGTCCGGGCTGTTGTAGTTGCGGTAGCCCCAGTAGTGGCCGATGCCGTTGACGACGCCGGCGGCCCAGAAGGGGATCCAGGCCATCTGCACGGCCCACACGGTGACGCCGATGGCGCCGAACAGGGCGATGTCGATGGCGAGCATGGTCAGCACGCCCCACAGGCTGTGCTTGCTGTAGACGTTGCGCTCGAGCCAGTCGTCAGGCGTGCCGTGGCCGAACTTGGCCATGGTTTCCTTGTTGTTCGATTCTTCGCGGTACAGTTCCGCGCCGCGGAACAGCACCTTCCAGATGCCGAACAGGATGGGCGAATGGGGATCGCCTTCCTTTTCGCACTTGGCGTGGTGCTTGCGGTGAATGGCCACCCATTCCTTGGTGACCATGCCGGTCGTCATCCAGAGCCAGAAACGGAAGAAGTGCATGACGGCCGGATGCAGATCCAGACCACGGTGCGCTTGGCTGCGATGGAGAAAGACCGTGACCGACACAATCGTGATGTGCGTCACAACCAGAGTGAACACGACAACCTGCCACCAAGTGGCTTGGGTCAGACCGCCGGCAATGAAGGAAAGGATGTAATCCATAAAGCTGTAAGGAGCCTCGCTAGAGAAGTGCCTGGAGTTTAGCTTACCTTGGCTGACTTATGACAAGGTAGTTTCAAAATAGTTTTTGAGCGAAATCAAGGACTAAGCCCCGGTTTTTCAGGGCAAAAAGCCACTCTCGCAACCAAAAACGCAGGTTGCGAGGCCGAGCCTTGCGGCACGCGGCGCTAGGGCCGTCCTCCCCAGGGTAGGTGGGGGGCATACGCGAAGGCGCAAGGTTTGGGCTCGATTTCACCGTTAAAGTTCCTGTCAGCTTGGCGTCCGGTCTTGAAGCGGACTTGCGGCTGGCGCACACTGCGGGTGCTTTACCGACCAAACTGTCTCTTTTGTCCCACTGATGTTGCTGAAAAAAATCCGTCCCCAATTTTTTTACGCCCTGGCTGCGCTGGGAACCGCCCTGCCCGCCGCCGTTTCCGCGCAAACGCTGAAATCAGGCGACGTCGCCGTGCTGGCCTCGTACTACGAGATCCGCGGATCGGACTGCCTGGCGCTGCGCGCGCCGCGCGTGTCGCTCACCATGACGCCGCGCCTGGGCAAGGCCAACATCATGCAGACGCGGGGCCAGTCCAGCGATGCCGGGCGTTGCGCCTACCAGACCGTGCCGGTGTCCCAGGTGGTCTACCAGGCTGACCAGGCGGGCAATGACAGCCTGGCCTGGGAAGTGAAGTACCAGAACAAGACCCTGGGCACGCG